>NZ_DAOMFK010000001.1:0-60655 GCF_035429765.1 Nocardioides sp.
GCCGCGAGCCTCCTGGCAGTGAACACGACGGCCTCGGCCGAGGGCAGGTCGAGGGCGTGCAGGTCGTCGACGAGCACGGCCACCGGCCCCTCCTCGGCGTACCGGGAGAGCAGCCCCAGCACGGCCGCCCCGATCATGAACCGGTCGCCGCTGCCCGGCTCCGGGCGCGCGAGCCCGAGCGCCCCCGCCAGGGCGGCCGCCTGCGGCGGAGCCAGCGCGTCGAGGTGGTCGAGCGCCGGCCGCAGCAGCTGGAGGAGGCCGGCGAAGGGGAGGTGCCGCTCCGCCTCCAGCCCGGTGGCCCGGAGCGCCCGCATGCCCTCGAGCCCCGACTCGGCGTCCTCCAGCAGGCTGGTCTTGCCCACGCCGGCCTCACCGGTGATCACCAGGGTCCGGCTCACCCCCAGGCGCGCCGTGGCGAGCAGCTGGCCGATCGCCTCGCGTTCGCCATCCCGACCCAGCAGCCCAGGGTCCGCCATAGGCACAGGGTAAGGGCCCCCTGGCCCGGTGGGAACGGCACGACCAGGGGGGTCACCGGACGCGGCGACCCGGTCGGCCGGGAGAGCCTGAGGGCCACCACCAACCCAACCGGCCTCCTGGCCGAGAACGGAGCACCATCATGACCCTCACCAGCATGCCCGTGGAGAACGGCGTCAACGTCGACGCACTCCTGGGGGCCCGGACCGCCTTCGCCGACAGCCCCGAGATCGCCCGCTTCCAGTGGCGCTCCTCGGTGACCTGGGTGAACGGCACCCACAGCCGCTCCGACGTCGAGAGCTTCTACGGGTTCGCCGAGGAGCAGCACCACCACCGCTCCTTCAGCCTCGACGCCGACCACCCCCTGCAGTTCGCGGCCCAGGACAACGGGCCCACGCCCGTGGAGTACGTCCTCGTCGGGCTGGGGGCCTGCCTGACCGCAGGGATCGCGGCGGTCGCCCAGCAGCGACAGATCCAGCTGCGCTCGGTCAAGGCCACACTGGCGGCCGACATGGACCTGCACGGCATCCTGGGCGCCGACCCCGAGGTGCGCAACGGCTTCAGCGGGGTGTCGGTGAGCTACCACATCGACGCCGACGCCACGCCGGAGGAGATCCGGGCCGTGGTCGCGCAGTCCCAGAAGCGCTCCGCGGTGTTCGACATCCTCACCAACCCGACCGACGTCGCCGTCACCGTGGTCTGATGCGCACCGTCACCGCAGTCGTGGTCGGGGCCGGGCACTGCGGGCTCGCGATGAGCCGCCACCTCGCCGCACGCTCGATCGACCACGTGGTCCTCGAGCGTGGCGAGGTGGCGAGCTCGTGGCGGACCCAGCGCTGGGACTCGCTGCGCCTGCTCACCCCCAACTGGATGACCCGGCTTCCGGAGTGGGAGTACCAGGGTGACGATCCCACCGGGTACCTCTCGGCCGGCCAGGTCGCGGACTTCATCACGGGCTACGCCGCGGCAACGGCGGCACCGGTGGTCACCGGCACCACGGTGACCGCGGTGCGGCCGCGGGAGCGTGGCTTCGAGGTCGACACCGACCAGGGGCGCTGGCACGCCGAGTCCGTCGTCCTCGCGGCGGGAACCACCCGCAGCGTCGTCCCGCCCCTGGCGCGGCGCCTGCCGCCCGGGATCGTGTCGCTCCCGGCGCTGCAGTACCGCAACCCGCACCAGCTGCCCGACGGGGGAGTGCTGGTGGTCGGGGGTTCTGCCAGCGGCGTCCAGATCGCCGAGGAGCTGCAGGCCTCCGGCCGTCAGGTCACCCTGGCGGTGGGGGAGCACGTCAGGGTTCCGCGGCGCTACCGGGGACACGACGTCGTGTGGTGGATGGACGCGGTCGGCCTCCTCGACCAGCGGTGGGACACGATGGACGACCTGGTGCGGGCCCGCAACCTGCCCTCGCTCCAGCTCGTCGGCGCGCCCCGCACCCTCGACCTCAACGCGCTCCAGGCCTCGGGCGTGCGGGTCGCCGGCCGCTTCGCCGGGCTGCGCGACGGCGTCGCGCAGTTCTCGGGCTCGCTGCGCAACGTCTGCGCGCTGGCCGACCTCAAGCTCGGCCGTCTGCTGGACACCATCGACTTGTACGCCGGTGGCCGGGGCGAGCGGCCCGAGCCCACCCAGGTGCGGCGCGCGCCGCTCGGGGTGGACCTGCGCTCGGGGGAGATCCGGTCGGTCGTGTGGGCCACCGGGGTCCGCCCGGACCTCTCCTGGCTGGACGTCCCCGTGCTGGACCACCGCGGCCGGCTGGTGCACGACGGCGGGGTCACCGGCTGGCCCGGACTGTACGTGCTGGGCCTGCCCCTGCTCAGGCGGCGCCGCTCGACCTACATCGACGGGGCCGGGGGGGACGCGGACGAGCTGGCCACCCACCTGGCCGACCACCTCGGCGCCGGGAAGGTGCCGCTGACGAGAGGAACCTCATGAACACCCACCCGCTGGCGACGTCCTTCGCGACCGCCGTCGCCGACCGCGACCTGGACCGGCTGGGCGACCAGCTGACGGACCTGGTCCGGCTGCGCGCGCTCCTCCCGGGCGGACCGATCGAGGAGCACGGCAGGGACACCGTGCTGGCCCGGTTCCACGCCTGGTTCGGTGACTACGACACCGTGGTCCTCACCGACGTCGCCGGCGACACCGTCGGTGACCGGGTGCTCGTCCACTACAAGCTCGTCTTCGACCCCGACGTCGACCGCCGTGTGCTCACCCAGACCCTGGTGTGCACCCTGCACCAGGGCCTGGTGGGCCGCGTCGACCTGGTCTGCTCGGGCTTCAGGGAGGACCGATGACTCCGCCACGCGCACGAGAGCTGGACCGCTGGGGCGACCTCGACCGGGAGTGCCCGTTCCCGCTGTACGACGAGGTCCGGGCCTCCGGTCCGGTGCACGACGTCACCCTCGCCGACGGACACCGGGCCTTCCTCGTCCTCGGGTACGCCGCCGCCCGCGAGGCGCTGAACCACCCCGACCTGTCCAAGGACATGCACGCCGCGCTGGCCCGGGGTGGCGACGTCGTCGCCGAGGGCCTGCCCGGACCTGACTTCGCCCGGCACATGCTCAGCGTCGACCCGCCCGACCACACCCGTCTGCGCCGCCTGGCCGCGCAGGCGTTCAGCCGCACCCGCCTGCAGCGGCTGGAGCCGCGCATAGGAGAGATCGCCGCGAGCCTCCTCGACGACCTCGCCGCGCAGGGGGACGAGCCGGTCGACCTGGTCGCCGGGTACGCCCGACCCCTGCCGTTCGCCGTCCTCGGCGAGCTGCTCGGCATCGACCGCGCCGACCAGGGGCGGCTCTCGGGGTGGTTCGCGACGATGCTCGCGCCCACCGGCGGGGCCGCCCCGTCGGCCGAGGCGGTGGCCGCCTCCGACCGCGTCGTCGGTTACCTGACCGGCCTCGTCGATCGCAGGTGGGCCGAGCCGACCGAGGATCTCGTCGGCGACCTGGTGCGAGCCTGCCAGGACGGTCTGCTGACCCGCCAGGAGCTGCTCTCCACACTGTTCCAGCTGGTCGTCGCCGGTCACGACACCACGACCAGCCTGATCGGGAACGGCGTCGCTGCGCTCCTGGCGCACCCCGACCAGCGCGACGCGCTCGCCGCCGATCCGAGCCGGGTGCCGCGGGCGGTCGAGGAGTTCCTCCGGTGGGACCCCCCGGTGCACCACGCCACCTTCCGCTACGCGGCCCGGGACGCGACGATCGCCGGAACTGTCGTCCCCGCCGGTGTCCAGGTGCTGGTCTCGCTCGCCGCGGCGGGCAGGGACCCGGGCCGGAACCCCGACCCGGCGGCCTTCGACATCGACCGGCCCGGCCCGGCCCATCTGGCCTTCGGGCACGGGATCCACCACTGCCTGGGCGCCCGGCTGGCCCGGATGGAGGCGGAGATCGCGTTCCGCGCGCTGCTCGCGCGCTTCCCCCGGCTCGGCCTGGCCGTGCCTCGCGAGGAGCTCCGCTGGGGGCACGGCGACGGGCTGGTGCTGCGAGGACTCAGCGAGCTGCCGGTCTTGTTGCGGGGTGCGCAGCCGCAGGAGACTCTTCCATGACCCGCGCACGGGAGCCGGACTCGGAGGGGTTCGTCGAGCGTGCCGGGGTGAAGATCCACTACGAGGTGTACGGCGAGGGCGGCCCGACGATCCTGCTGATGCCCACCTGGACGATCATCCACAAGCGGTTCTGGAAGCTCCAGGTGCCGTACCTGGCCCGGCACCACCGGGTGGTCTGCTACGACGGGCCGGGCAACGGTCGCTCCCAGCGACCGCTGGACCCCGCGGCGTACCACCACGACCGCCAGGTGCAGTACGCCCTGGACGTCCTCGACGCCACGGGCACCGACCGAGCCGTCGTGGTGGGCCTCTCCCTGGGCGCCCTGTGGGCCCTGCAGCTGGCCGGCGAGCACGGCGAGCGGGTGCTGGGCACAGTCGTGATCGGGGCCTCGGTCCCGGTCACCGACCCGCACCCCTACCGGGCGCCGACGGAGTCCGATCCGCTGAACCTGCCCGAGTCGCGTGTGCCGCGGGTGGCCCGCGACCCCATGGAGCACTGGGCGAAGTACGACCCCGCCTTCTGGCAGCGCCGGCACGAGGACTTCCTGTGGTTCTTCTTCGGCATGTGCTTCCCCGAGCGGCGATCGACCAAGCCGATCGAGGACTGCGTGGGCTGGGGGCTGGACACGTCCCCGGACGTGCTGATCGCCGAGAAGGGGACCGACCCGCCGACCCGGGAGACCGTGGAGGGCTGGTGCCGGGCCGTCGGCTCCCCGGTGCTGGCCATCCACGGCGACCACGACATGATCAGCCCGGTCTCCCGGGCACACCGGATCGCCGAGCTGACCGGTGGCGAGTGCGTGGTCATCACCGGCGGGGGGCACATCCCCCTGGCGCGCGACCCGGTGCGGGTCAACCACCTCATCCACGAGCTCGCCACCCGGGTGGCTCCCACCCCGCGGACGAGGACCTGGACCCGCGGACGGCGGCGCCCGAAGAAGGTCCTCTACCTCTCCTCGCCGATCGGCCTGGGCCACGCCCGCCGCGACGTCGCCGTGGCCCAGGCGCTCAGGGGGCTGCGCGGCGACGTCCACGTGGACTGGCTGGCCCAGCACCCGGTGACCCGGCTGCTCGAGCGGAGCGGGGAGACCGTGCACCCGGCGAGCGCGTGGCTCGCCAGCGAGTCGGGCCACTTCGAGTCCGAGTGCGGGGAGCACGACCTGCACTGCTTCGAGGCGCTGCGCCGGATGGACGAGATCCTCCTGCACGACTTCCACGTCTTCGACGACGTCGTGCGCGAAGGGGACTACGACCTGGTCGTCGGTGACGAGGCCTGGGACGTCGACCACTTCCTGCACGAGAACCCCGAGCTCAAGCGGTTCGCCTACGCCTGGCTCACCGACTTCGTCGGCATGCTGCCGATGCCCGACGGCGGCGAGCGCGAGGCGCGGCTGACCGCCGACTACAACGCCGAGATGATCGAGCACGTCGAGCGGTTCCCCTGGGTGCGTGACCGGGCCATCTTCGTCGGCGACCCCGACGACATCGTGCCGGACGCCTTCGGCCCCGGCCTGCCCGGGATCCGGGAGTGGACCGAGCGGCACTACGACTTCTCCGGCTACATCATCGACGCCGCCCCCTCCCGCGAGCTCGACCGCGCGCAGCTGCGGCAGGACCTGGGCTGGGCCCCCGACGAGCGCGTCTGCGTGGTCACGGTGGGCGGATCCGGTGTCGGCGGCCACCTGCTGCGCCGGGTGAGCGACGCCTACGACGAGGCCCGCGCACGGGTGCCGGGGCTGCGGATGGTGGTCGTGGCCGGCCCGCGGCTGGACCCGGACGTGGTGGCGGCGCGGCCGGGGCTCGAGGTGCACGCCTTCGTGCCCGACCTGCCTCGCCTGCTGCACGCCGGCGACCTCGCGGTGGTCCAGGGCGGCCTGACCACGACCATGGAGCTCACCGCGGCTGGCCGGCCGTTCCTCTACGTCCCGCTGCGCCACCACTTCGAGCAGAGCCTCCACGTGCGCCACCGTCTCGAGAGGTACGGCGCCGGCCGCTGCGTCACCTACGAGCAGGTCTGCGACCCCGACTGGCTGGCGCAGGCGATCGCCGAGGAGATCGGCGCCGAGACGGCGTACCTGCCCGTGCAGACCCACGGCGCCGAGCGGGCCGCGGCGTTGCTCGCCGAGCTCCTCTGACACCCCCCAGGAACCTCGTCGGCGCTAGGCAGAGCGGTCGCCGACCGACAGCTCCTCCACGATGTGGGGGAACACCTCATGGCTGGCTCGCTTCCCCATGAACACGTCGAGGTGGCTGTAGCCCGGCAGGACACGCAGGGAGTGGCGACCGGGCGCGAGCCGGTCCAGGTACTCGAAGGTCCGCACCTGGCTCTCCGGCAGGAAGCACCGGTTGTGCTCGCCGGACAGCAGGACGAACCGCGCATCGGTCTGCGGCGGGGCCGCCAGGTAGTCCTCGGGCAGGCCGGGCAGCGGCTCCTGGGCCACCAGGTGGCCGCGCTGGACGCACCGGGCCATCTGCCGGAAGAAGCTCACCGGGACCCTGCCGAACTCACGCGGGATGAACTCCTCGTGGGTGGCCCGGTCGAGGTTCTCGTGCTCCCACAGGGCCGGGAAGCCGCTGCCGTAGGTGAAGCTGACCAGGCGGCACGCCGTGCTGTCGCACTCGCGGTGCACCGCTCGGACCCCCAGCGAGATGGCCTTCGGCGCGAGCCCCGGCGGCCGGGTACCCCAGCTGGGGTCCAGGGCGTCCACCAGGATGCCGAGCACCGGCAACGCGAACCGCAGCTTCAGCCGGGACCATCGGGGCACGACCGGATGCAGCGACACGGCGTTGGAGACGATGGTCCGCACCTGCGGGACCAGCCCGGCGACCGCGGACATCATGAACGACGTCGACCCCTGGCAGTGGATGACGGCCTGGACGCTGTCGGCGCCCGTCTGGGCCAGCACGCTGCGGACCGCGGCGGGGTGGTCGTAGCGCGCCGCCTGGTCCAGCGTCCAGTCGGTGGGTACGACGTCGATGCTGGCCCGCCAGTTCTCGAGCCAGACGTCGAAGCCGTTCTCGACCAGGACGTCGACCAGCGTGGTGTCGACGGGAGCCTCGAAGATGTGCGAGCGCACCCCGGCGCCGTGCACCAGCAGGACGGGCCCGCGAGTCGGCTCGCTCTCCCCGCGGACGTGGACCAGGTTCAACGACAGCCCGTCCTCGGTGTCGAACGGGACGACGTCGCGGCGAACCCCGGGGCGTTCCTCAGACCGCATCACTGGCGACACCTCGATTCACGATCTCGCGACGGATCTGGAACGGAGCCTCGATCAGCCGCGGAGTGGGGAGCGGGCCTGCCGGGACGGGGATCTTCGTGGGGCGACCCGTGGTCCGCACCGGCGTCGGGGAGATCTCATAGTCGCGGAGGATCTCCTCGGTGACCAGTGGGTGCACCGTGAGCGTCCCGTCGGAGGAGATCTGGATCCTCAAGAACCCCTTTCCCTCCTCGATGGCCTGGCCCATGATCGCCCAGGACCCCAGGCCGGAGCCTCGGACCAGAACGATCCAGATCGCGAGCGCCCACGCCGCGAGGAACCCGCCGACCGCGGTGGCGACCACCAGGCACAGCAGGAAGCGCATCCAGCCGGGCGCGGCGTCGAGCCGGTCCGTGGCCAGGGCTCCGAGCGCCACGAAGCCGCCCAGCGCCACCAGGAGCTGGCTGGTGACCAGCGACGTCACGTCGCTCGACACCAGCGGCGGGCGCCCCCTCAGCCGGGGTGCTTCCGAGACCAGGACGGCCAGGACCAGCACCGCGAGCACGCTCCCGGCGAAGCTCGCGAGCTCGCTGCTCCCGGAGTGGAGGTAGGCGTCGTACATCCGCTGGCCGGTGGCGTCCACCCCCTGCCAGAACAGCAGCATCAGCAGCACGAACAGGACGAGCTGGCAGCTGGCCATGAACGAGACCAGGCCGGGGTTGCGGCGGATCGCCCACTCCTTGCGCCACGGGAGCGCGAGGCGGCGGGCCCAGTGCTTGGAGTCGGCGACGGTGGGGAAGACCGCCCCCTGCTGGGTGAACGTCGTCGTCGCCTGTCCGTCTCGCCAGCTGCGGGACTCCTGGGGAAGCAGCTGCACCTGGTCGGCGAGACCGTGGGTCAGGTCGAGGTAGGCGCCGCCGAGCCCGCAGGTGATCAGCTGCCGCGCCGTCCCGGGGGGCGCGTCGGAGTCGTCGAGCTGCTCGACGTACCTCATGTAGTGGTGCTTGTCGCCGCTGAGCCACAGCCTCACCTCGGCGCCGGTCTCCTCCCGCTCGTCGGAGCCGGGGACCCGGCGGGTGCGGATGAAGTTGCGCTCGAACCAGTCGAGGTTGTTGAAGGCGTCGGCCTTGCCCTCCGCCGTCTTGAGCCAGGCCGGGGTGGCACAGCAGACGATGACGCCGTCGTGCTCGGACAGGGTCTGGGTCAGCGTCTGCTCGAAGTACTTCAGCTGCGGGTCGTCGAAGTAGGAGTCGAGCTGGCTGTCGAGACCCACGAGCCACCAGTGGTGCGGCAGCTTCACGGTGAAGTAGCTGCGGGTCTGGCTGGTGCGCCAGCCGCCGATCGCGCGACGCTGGCAGAAGATCCGCAGGAACGACGTGAGCCCGTCGTACCAGTCGTGGTTCCCCGGCAGCGCGAGCATGACAGGTTGTCGGTCTGCGTGAGGGAGAGCGGACTTGAAGGGGCCGAGGAGGCGGTCCTCGTACGCCCTCGCCGAGGCCGCCGGGTAGACCTCGTCACCGCCCAGGACCAGCAGGTCGCCACGGGGGAGGTCGACGGCCACGCCGGGGATCCGGAGTCGCTCCTGGGCCAGGAGACTGGCCACGGTGAAGGTGGCCGCGAAGCCGTCGCCGGTGTCGGCGGTGTAGTCGAGCCAGAACGCCCCGTCGCGACCTGAGGCGGCCTCGGAGAGATCCACGAGCGTGCTGTCGAAGCCCTGCTGGAGCTCACGCTTGTCGGCATAGGTTCCGAACACCATCGACAGCAACGACAGCGCCATCGTCTTGAGCTCGGCCGGCGCCAGCCAGCGGACCGCCTCCTGCGGCTCGAAGTTCAGCTCGGCGACGTGCTTCGCCAGCTCCTCACGGTTCATGGGCGGGGTTCCTCCTGCCGCGCGATCAGTCGGCCGTAGACGTCGTACAGCTCCCCCAGGAACAGCCGCCCGAACTCGTCGAGCGCGTGCACCGGACGCTCTCCCCAGCACCGGAACGTCGTGAGCTGCTTGATGAAGTCCGGGACGTGGATCGTGATGATCCCCGACGCGATCACCTCCGTGTCGGGCTCCCCGGGAGCGAGGTGCCCCTGGAGGATGCGCACGAACAGGGTGGAGGTGTCGCGCCACACGTCCAGCCCACGGTCGTCCTCGACCCGCTTCTCGCCGCTGAAGGTCAGCAGGTTCCCGCCCGGTCCGGCCAGCCAGAGCCGGTAGAGCATCCTGCGCTCGGCGGCGTCCGCGCCGGGCGAGAACAGGTTGAACCAGCCTCGGTGGACGTCGAACCGTCCCCCGAGGAAGTCCGCCTCGACGTAGCCGGTCGCACTGCCCTCGTGGACCGGGTCGGCGACGAACCGGTCGACGTCGTCCACGGTGATCGTGAGCTCGAACATGAGGGCGCCGCCGGTGCGCCTGCCCTCCTCGTAGCCCAGCTGGGGGTCGGTGGCGCCCAGCGCCGCGAACCCCCGCATCCGCTCGGTGAACCTCAAGCCGCTCGCGTGCGGGCCCACCACGTGGTCCGGCGGCCGCGGCTCCCCGGTCGCGGGGGTCGGGACCGCGCCGGAGGTCGGCGTCGAGACCACAGCGGTTTCGAGCATCCGCGTCGCGGCGCGGTCCGCCACCGCCGCGATCGTGAGCGACGGGTTCGCTCCCACCGGACCGGGCAGCAGCGCCCCGTCCAGCACGTACAGGCCGGGATGCCCGAACACCTCGCCGTACTGGTCGCACACGCCCTCCTGCGCGTGGCGACCCATCACGGCACCGCCGAGCGGGTGCACGGTGATCACCCGGTGCGCCCACCAGAGGGCGTTGTCGTGGTACTCGCCCCCGACCTCCTCGGCGATCGCGCGCATCGTGGCGCGCACCCCTTCGAAGTAGGCCATCGACGACTCCGTCGTCCAGGTCACGGCGAGCTGGCCGTTCTCCAGCCGCAGCACCCCGTCGGGGATGTCGCGTCCCATCCCCAGCAGCGCCAGCGACGAGGTGGTGAACGCGGCGGGGCCGAGCAGCGCGGCGAGGTCCGCGCCGATCGTGGTGTCCCGCTCCCCGAACCGCTCGCCGACCTTGTCCGCCGCGAAGGCGAAGGCACGCCGGGCGGTTCCCGCTGCGTGGGCGGCCTCGACCAGCCAGGCCGCCCAGGCGGGGTAGCCCGCGTCCTCGATGTAGTGCCCCCGCCGGTCCGATCCGGTGCCGTCGGCCGGGTCGGCGACCCGGACCGCGGTCGTGATCACCGGTCCCCGGTTCGACCCGAGCGGCCGTGGGGCACCGTCCTGCTCGGCATGCAGCACCAGGCCCAGGAGGTCCCCGTTGCCGCTGAAGCGCTGCCCCACGGCGCGGCTCAGGGCCGGGAGCGCCGTCCGGTTCTTCAGCAGCAACGAGCCGGTGCCGAAGGTCCCGGCGGCGAGCACGAGGCGGTCGCACGTGATCGTCCGGCTCGCAAGCCCCTGTGGGACCTCACCGTCCGCGGCAGTGTGCACGACGTAGGTCACCTCGTAGCCCCGGTCGAGCGGTCGGAGTCCGGTCACCTCGTGCCGCACCCGGAGGTCGGCCCCGTGGTGCCTGGCCGCGGAGAGGTAGGTGTGGTCGAGGGTGTTCTTCGCGCCGAGGTTGCACCCGAAGTTGCACTCGGCGCACAGGTTGCAGGTCACTCGCGGGACCCCGTGGAGGTTGCCGTACGACGGCACGGGTATCTCACCCAGCGGCACCGGCGGTTCGCCCGGCCGGCGGCTGAAGCTGACCGCCAGGGGCGGCCGCTGCAGGTCGAGACCGAGGGCCCGCGCGGCCGTCTCCATCACCTGCGTCTTGCACGGGTCCACGTACGGGTACGGCGTGGCACCCAGCATCGTCTCGACCGCGTCGTAGTGGGGGTCGAGGTCCTGCCGGCTGATCGGCCAGGACTCGTAGCCTCCGCCCGGGAGCCCCTCCTCGCGCACGAACCACTTCTCGTCCTTGCGCAGCAGCACGTTCGCATAGACCAGCGAGCCCCCCCCGAGACCGCTGCTGACGAGCCCGTCGATGCCGTCGAAGGACCAGACCTCGAACAGCCCGTGCCGTCCCTGGGACGGCTCCCAGAAGTTGGCGGCGGTGCCCGCGGGAGTGCGCGGGAAGCTCCCCGGCGGGTAGGCGCGGCCGCGCTCGAGCAGGACGACGGACCTGCCGGCCTCGGCCAGCCGGAACGCCGCGACCGACCCCCCGAAGCCCGACCCCACCACCACGACCTCTGCGTGCTCGGCTGCCATGCCCACCCCCCGGACGTCGCGCTCCTCCACTGGAGGTCACTATGGCGGAAATCACACCCCAGGGGCAGGGCCCCCGCGGATCCTTGTCCCCGGCCGCATCGACAGATCCACCGGCCGCGGTCAGGGCATGAAGCGATAGCCCATGCCTGGTTCGGTGAGGAGGTGCCGGGGGCGGGAGGGATCCGGCTCGAGCTTCTTGCGCAGCTGGGCCATGTACTGCCGCAGGTAGTGGGTCTCGTCGAGATAGGTGGGCCCCCAGACCTCGTGCAGCAGCCGGCGCTGGCTGACCAGCTTCCCGGGGTTGCGCACCAGGATCGCGAGCAGGTCCCACTCGGTCCTGGTGAGGTGGACCAGCTCGCCGTCGGCGTCCCACACGGCCCTCTCGGCGAGGTCCACCGTCACCGCGCCGAGCCGCACCGGCTCGTCGTCGGCCACGTCGGGGCGGAGCCGACGGCTGACCGCCTTGATCCGGGCCAGGAGCTCCTCGATGTTGAAAGGCTTGGTGACGTAGTCGTCGGCGCCCGCATTGAGGGCGAGGATCTTGTCGCTGCTGCCGGCCCGGCCGGACAGCACGATGATCGGCACGTCGGTCCACTCCCGCAGGGAGCGGATCACCTGGACGCCGTCGATGTCGGGCAGGCCGAGGTCGAGGACGAGCAGGTCGGGCCGCCGGTTCCTCGCGGCGTCCAGAGCGCTCGCGCCGTCGGCGGCGGTGACCACGTCGAACCGGCGGGCCGACAGGTTGATCCGCAGCGCGCGCAGGATCTGGGGTTCGTCGTCGACGATCAGGACCCGCATCAGGGGATCGTCTCCTCGTGCCACTCGGTGGCGGGCGTGGGGGCGGTCGTGAGCGCGAGGTCCATGGTGAGCCCCCCGCCGGGGGTGTCCTCTGCGTCGAGGGAGCCGCCCATGGCCTCGGCCAGACCCCGGGACAGGGCGAGCCCGAGGCCGATGCCGGGAGGTCCGTACCGGTCGCCGGACCGCTGGAAGGGGAGGAAGATCCGGTCCCGCTCGTCGGTGGCCAGCCCCGGGCCGTGGTCGATCACCCGGATGTGCACGGTGGCGACGTGCGCGCTGGCCGCGACCGTGGGGGGTGAGCCGGGTGGTGAGTACTTCACGGCGTTGGAGAGCAGGTTGGCCAGGATCCGCTGGAGCAGGGCCGGGTCGGCCATCACCTCGGGCAGGTCGTCGGCCACCTGTATCCGGACGTCGTCGCCCGGGCTGCCGAGCTCGTCGACGGCCAGGGGGACCACCTCGGCGACGCTGGTCGGCTCAGGGTGGACCCCGAGCGCCCCGGCCTGGAGGCGGCTCATGTCCAGCAGGTTCTCGACCAGGCGGGTCAGCAGGTCGAGGGACTCGTCGGCGGTGGCGAGGAGCTCCTGCCGGTCGCTCTCGTCGAAGGCCACGTCCGGGGTGCGGAGGCCGCGCACCGCTGCCTTGGCCGAGGCCAGGGGAGCGCGCAGGTCGTGGCTGACCGCTTGGAGCAGGGCGGTGCGGAGCCTGTCGGCCTCGGCGATCGGGACGGCGGCCGCGGCCTGCTCGGCCAGCCGCTGCTGACGGAGCGCGAGCGCGGCCTGGACGGCGAACGCCTCGACGATCCGTTGGTCGGACGCGTCCAGGGTCCTGCCCTTGAGCACCAGCGTGAGGCTGTCGTCGACCGGCACGTCGCCGTCCCCCTCGCTGGGCGCCCCGCAGACCGGTGACCCGACGCTCTCCGCGACGGTCCACAGGCTGGCGTCACTCCGTCCGGTGGGCGTCTCCGGCACGTCCGAGGTCCGCTCCAGCAACGTCACCGAGTCGAGCGAGAAGGACTCCCGCAGCTGCTCGAGGAGCGCGGGCAGCGGGCGGGCTCCCCGCAGCACGCTGCCGGCGACCACGGCCAGCGCGTTCGCCTCCTGCCGCGCCCGGGCGGCCTGCTGGGTGCGGCGTACGGCGAGGTTGACGGTGGTGGCGACCGTCAGTGCGACGAGGAGGAACACCGCCAGCGCGAGCACGTTCTCCGACTCGGCGATGGTCCAGGTGTTGTAGGGCGGGGTGAAGTAGAAGTTGAGCAGCAGGGAGCTCACCACGGCCGCGGCGAACGCGGCCCAGAGGCGCCCGACCAGCGAGACCGCGACGACTGCGACGAGGAAGATGAGGATCAGGCTGGACAGGGACAGGTCGGTGCGGGACCCGGTCAGGGCCACCGTGAGGAGCGGCATCAGCACCGCGGTCAGGGCGAGACCGAGCAGCAGGCGCCCCAGCGCGTCGTCGCGCACTCCCGGCCGACGCAGCCAGGGGCGCTTGGTCTCCTCGTGGGTGACGAGGTGGACGTCGATCGACCCCGACTCGACCACGATGGCGACGCCGATCCCCCGGGACAGCAGCTGCGCGAACCGCCCCCGCCTGCTGGCTCCGAGCACGAGCTGGGTCGCGTTGACGCCGCGGGCGAACGAGAGCAGGGCCTGGGGGATGTCGTCGCCGACGACCTGGTGGTACGTGCCACCCATGCTCTCCACCAGCGTGCGCTGGTGGGCGAGGTGCACCGGATCGGGGCCGGCCAGGCCCTCGTTCTGGACCACGTGCACGGCGAGCAGGTCGGCGCCACGGGCACGTTCGGCGATCCGGGCGGCCCGGCGGATCAGCGTGTCCCCCTCGGGTCCGCCGGTGAGGGCCACGACCACCCGTTCGCGGGCCTCCCAGGTTCCCTCGATGCCGTGGTCCCGGCGGTACCGGTCGAGCTGCTCGTCGACCTTGTCGGCCAGCCACAGCAGTGCCAGCTCGCGCAGGGCGGTGAGGTTGCCGACCCGGAAGTAGTGGCCGAGCGCGGCGTCGACCTTGTCCGACGCGTAGATGTTGCCGTGGGCCATCCGTCGGCGCAGCGCCTCGGCGGTCATGTCGACCAGCTCGATCTGCTCGGCGGCGCGGACCACGGAGTCGGGAAGGGTCTCGCGCTGGGTGATCCCGGTGATCTGCTCGACGACGTCGTTGAGCGACTCCAGGTGCTGGATGTTCACGGTCGTGATGACGTCGATACCCGCCTCGAGCAGCTGCTCGATGTCCTGCCAGCGCTTCTCGTGCCGGGACCCGGGCACGTTGGTGTGGGCCATCTCGTCGACCAGCGCGACCTTCGGTCGCCGCGCGAGCACGGCGTCGAGGTCCATCTCGGGGAAGTGCGCGCCCCGGTAGGTCAGCTGCCGGCGGGGGACCGCCTCCAGGCCCTCGGCCATGGCCGTGGTCAGCGGACGGTCGTGGGGCTCGACGTAGCCGATGACGACGTCGGTCCCTCTCGCCCTGCGGCGCTGGCCCTCCTCCAGCATCCGGTAGGTCTTGCCGACCCCGGGTGCGGCACCGAGGTAGACGCGGAGCATGCCACGGGAGGTCACCTAGGCACCCTCCCTTCGGTCCTCACGCTCTCAAGCGTCACTGCTTCGGGTACCGCTCGTCGAGCGCGAGGTTCAGCTCCAGCACGTTCACACCCGGCTCCCCGAGCAGTCTCGCCGTGGGCCCCTGCGTGTACTCCTCGATCAACGATTGCACCACCGCGACGTCGATGCCCCGCTTCTGCGCGACACGAGGGGCCTGGAGCCGGGCGTACGCCGGCGAGACGTGCGGATCGAGGCCTGAGCCGCTGGCGGTGACCGCGTCCGCCGGCACGACGGGGTGGGCCGGCGCGTCGCCACGGACCGGGACCACGACCGCGCCGGAGTGGTCCTCCCCGGCGACGGCGAGCTCGACCGGGACACCCCGGTACTCGTCGAGGAAGGGGGTCCCCGAGGTCTGGTTGAGGCTGACCACCCTGAGCACGTCGCCGGTCAGGCCGTCGGAGAGGTAGACGCCGAGGACGGCGCCGACGCCGTCCGGAGTGCAGTACGGACGCGACCCGTCGACGCCCTCGAGCTCACCGATCGCGTGGCTGCGGGCGCAGACCTGGGTGAGCAGGCTGGGCCGCTCGGGGGTGTCGACGACGTCCTCCGGCCCCAGGTTGCTCGCGGACGTCGCGGTCGGGTCGTACCCGTTGCCGGCCGCGGAGGGGCGGGACTGGAAGTACTCCGGGAGCGGGTTGCCGTCGGCGTCGGTGAAGGACTGCCCGAGAAGTCGGCTGCCGACCACCCGGCCTCCGGCGGTGACCAGGGAGCCGTCGGCCTTCCCGCTGAGGCCGGGCAGCCGGGCGAGGGCGACGAGCGTGAGGGGGTAGGCGAGCCCGAGCAGGAGGGTGAAGACCAGCAGGGCACGCACCGCGGCGAGGTGCCGGGCGACGGGGCGGGGGGAGGTGCGCATCAGCCCATCCCAGGGAGGTGCTGGACCAGCAGGTCGATGAGCTTGATCCCGAGGAACGGGGCGAGCACCCCGCCCGCGCCGTAGACCAGCAGGTTGCGGCGCAGCAGGGCCGCGGCGCCGCCCGGCCGGTAGGGGACGCCGCGCAGTGCGAGCGGGATCAGCGCAACGATCACGAGGGCGTTGAACACGACCGCCGAGAGGATCGCCGACTGCGGGCTGGCCAGCGCCATCACGTTGAGCCGATCCAGCCCCGGGTACACGCTGGCGAACATGGCGGGGATGATCGCGAAGTACTTCGCGATGTCGTTGGAGATCGAGAACGTGGTGAGGGCGCCGCGGGTGATCAGCAGCTGCTTGCCGATGCCGACGATCTCGATCAGCTTGGTCGGGTCGGAGTCGAGGTCGACCATGTTGCCGGCCTCCTTGGCCGCCGACGTACCGGTGTTCATCGCCACCCCGACGTCGGCCTGGGCCAGGGCGGGCGCGTCGTTGGTGCCGTCCCCGGTCATCGCGACCAGGCGGCCGCCGGCCTGCTCCTTCCTGATCAGCTCCATCTTGTCCTCAGGGGTGGCCTCGGCGAGGAAGTCGTCGACGCCGGCCTCCTCGGCGATCGCTTTCGCGGTGAGTGGGTTGTCGCCGGTGATCATGACCGTGCGGATCCCCATCCGGCGCATCTCGTCGAACCTCTCGCGCATACCCTCCTTGACCACGTCCTTGAGGTGGATGACCCCGAGTGCGCGGGCCGGCCGGTCCCCCTCCCTCTCGGCGACCACCAGGGGGGGGCCGCCGGCGGCGCTGATCGCGTCGACGGTGGCACCGACCGTCTCGGTGGGGTGACCGCCGTTCTCCCGGACCCAGTGCATGACCGCGGCCGCGGCACCCTTGCGGATCTGCCGGCCGTCCACGTCGACGCCGGACATGCGGGTCTGGGCGGTGAACGGCACCCACGTGGCGTGCGCGAGCTCACCGGGCTGCCGCTCCCGCAGCCCGTGCGCCCGCTTGGCGTGCACCACGATCGAGCGTCCTTCGGGGGTCTCGTCGGCCAGGCTGGAGAGCTGGGCTGCGTCGGCCAGCAGCTCGGGGTCGACGCCCGGAACGGGCGCGAACTCCGAGGCCTGCCGGTTGCCCAGGGTGATGGTGCCGGTCTTGTCCAGCAGCAGGGTGTTGACGTCACCGGCGGCCTCCACGGCCCGGCCGCTCATCGCCAGCACGTTGCGCTGCACCAGGCGGTCCATCCCGGCGATGCCGATCGCCGAGAGCAGCGCGCCGATGGTGGTGGGGATCAGGCACACCAGCAGGGCCACGAGCACCACACCGGTGACACCGCTCTCGTCGAGCGCGACGGTGTCCGGTGCCGCGGAGCTGACGCTCTTGGCGTAGATGGCCAGTGGCTGCAGGGTGACCACGGCCATCAGGAAGACCAGCGTCAGGGCCGCGAGCAGGATGTTCAGGGCGATCTCGTTGGGGGTCTTCTGCCGGTTCGCTCCTTCGACGAGCGAGATCATCCGGTCGATGAAGCTGTCTCCGGGCGTCTGGGTGATCTGCACGACGATGCGGTCGGAGAGCACCCGGGTGCCACCGGTCACCGCGCAGCGGTCGCCGCCGGACTCCCGGATCACCGGTGCCGACTCGCCGGTGATCGCCGACTCGTCGACGCTGGCGATGCCCTCCACGACGTCCCCGTCACCGGGGATGGTGTCCCCGGCCTCGACCAGCACGATGTCGCCCTTGGCGAGCTCCGGGGCCGGGACGCTCTCGACGTCGCTCGCCGCGAGGACCGCGCCCGGCTGCCACCCGGTGACACGTCGGGCCACGGTGGCCTGCCGGGTCTTGCGGAGCGTGTCGGCCTGCGCCTTGCCGCGGCCCTCGGCCACGGCTTCGGCGAGGTTGGCGAACACCACGGTGACCCACAGCCACCCGGTGATGAGCCAGGCGAACAGCGACGGGTCGGTGACCGCCAGCACGGTGGTGAACGCCGCGCCGATCTCGACGATGAGCATGACCGGGTTGCGCCACATCAGCCGGGGGTCGAGCTTGCGCAGCGCGCCGGGCAGGGCCCGGACCAGCTGGCGCGCATCCAGCAGGTGACCGGCCCGGGAGGTGGCCCGGCTTCCGGACGCGGTCATCGGGCGAGTCCTTCCGCGAGCGGGCCGAGCGCGAGCGCCGGCAGGAACGTGAGGGCGACCAGCACCACCGTCACGCCGACCAGCATGGAGACGAAGAGGGGTGTGTGGGTCGGCATGGTTCCGGCCGACGCCGGCGCGGGGGTCTGCCGACCGAGGCTGCCGGCCAGTGCGAGCACGAGCACGATCGGCAGGAACCGGCCCAGCAGCATGCACAGCCCCAGCACGACGTCGTACCACGGCGTGCTGACGGTGAGGCCTGCGAACGCGGAGCCGTTGTTGTTGCTGGCCGAGGTGAAGGCGTAGAGGACCTCGGAGAACCCGTGGGTGCCGGTGTTCAGCATGGATGCCCGTTGCTCCGGGCTGGCCATCGCCAGCGCGGTGCCGACCAGCACCAGGAAGGGGGTGACGAGGAAGTACAGCGAGGCGAGCTTGATCTCCCGGGCGCCGATCTTCTTGCCCAGGTACTCCGGGGTCCGGCCCACCATCAGGCCGGCCACGAACACGGTGATGATCGCCAGCACGAGCATGCCGTACAGCCCGGATCCCACCCCACCCGGCGCAACCTCGCCCAGCATCATGTTGGACATCAGGATCCCTCCACCGAGGCCGGAGTAGGAGTCGTGGAAGGAGTCGACCGACCCTGTCGAGGTGAGCGTGGTCATCGCCGCGAAGGTCGCCGAGCTGCCGGTGCCGAACCTGACCTCACGGCCCTCCAGCGACGCTCCGACCGCACTCGGAACCGTGCCCGGGTGGGCCAGCTCGGTGACGTTGAGCAGCACGATCGACGCCACGGCGAGGCTGCCCATGGCGGTGAGGATCGCCAGTCCCTGCCGCGTGTCGTCCACCATCCGGCCGAGCACCCGGGGCAGCGAGAACGGGATCAGCCCGATCAGGAAGATCGCCAGCCAGTTCGTCCAGGCGGTGGGGTTCTCGAACGGGTGGGCGGAGTTGGCGTTGTAGAAGCCACCCCCGTTGGTGCCGAGCTCCTTGATGATCTCCTGGCTGGCCACCGGGCCTCCGGTGATGGTCTGCGAACCACCGGCGAGGGTGGTGACCTCGGTGCCTCCGGACAGGTTCTGCACCATGCCGGCGGCGATGAACGCGACGGCGCCGAGCACCGCGACCGGCAGCAGCACCCGGACCACCAGGCGGGTCAGGTCCACCCAGAAGTTCCCGAGCCGGCCGGTGTGGCTGCGGGCCAGACCACGCACGAGCACCACGGCCACGGCGATGCCGACCGCGGCGGACAGGAAGTTCTGCACCGCGAGTCCGCCCATCTGGGTGAGGTGGGTCATCGTCGACTCACCCGCGTAGGCCTGCCAGTTCGTGTTCGTCACGAAGCTCACCGCGGTGTTCCAGGCGACGTGTGAGTCCACTCCTGGAAGCCCGGCGTCCAGCCACAGGTGCCCCTGCAGCCGCTGCAGGCCGTAGAGGAACAGGACCGAGACCGCCGAGAAGGCCAGCAGGCTGCGGGTGTACACGCCGGCGTTCTGCTCGGAGTCGGCATCGACCCCGACCAGACGGTAGACCGCCCGCTCCACCCGGAGGTGCCTCGGCGACGTCACCACCCGGAACAGGTAGTCGCCGAAGAACCGGTAGCCGAGCACCCACGCCGCCAGAAGGGACAGGATGAACAGGGCCGCCGACCACCCGAGGCTCATCAGAACCGCTCCGGGAACAGGAGCGCGGCGAGCATGAAGAGGGCCACGCCGACCGCGAGGACGAGGCCGATCACGTTGACCGCGGTCACAGCCGTTCGGCCCCCCTCACCGCGAGGGCCAGCAGTCCGAACAGCACAACCGTCAGAACAACGAGGCCGACGTCGGCCATGGCACGTCCTCCAGCAGGGTCCGGCCGCCCCTCGGTCGGGCGGCCCTGGCTCCACCCAACGCCCCTGGGAACGGCGATTCCAGTCGTGGCCGGGGTTCCTGACGAAATCTCTACGTCCTCGGCGTGCACCGGGCGTAGGGATTGCGTCAAGGAGTGGCGTCGGCGGCCGGGACGTGCGCCAGACTGGGGGTGTCCGGTGGCGTGAAGGAGTGGCGGGATGGCGGCGAGGATGTCGGAGTGGCCGCGGGCGACGTGGTGGCGGACGGCCGTGCGGGTGGCTGCCGTCCTGGCGCCGTTGCTGACCTGCGCGCTGCTCTCGACGGTCCGGGACCAGGTCAGCGCGCCGACCTCGGTGCTCATCCTGGTGGTGTGGGTCGTCGCTGCCGCGGCCACCGGCGACCGGTTGGCCGGCATCCTGGCGGCTGTCTCAGCGGGGGCCTGGTACGACTTCTTCCTCACCGAGCCCTACCTGCGGTTCACGATCTCCGACGCCGAGGACATCGAGGCGGCCCTGCTGCTCGTGCTGATCAGCATCGTGGTCACCGAGATCGCCTTGTGGGGCTACCGGCAGCAGAAGCAGGCGTACCTGCGCTCGGGCTACCTCGAGGGGGTGCTCGGCGCCGCCCGGGCCGTGGCGGAGGGGGACATGCCTGCGCCGGCGGTGGCCGAGGTCGTGGCACGTCAGATCACCGACGTGCTCGACGCGGACAGCTGCCGCTACGTCGAGGGACCGGTGCACGACGGCCGCATCGCCGTGCTCGACCACGACGGGGTGCTGACCCGCAACGGGCATCCGGTCGACGTCGACCGGGTCGGCCTGCCGTCGGAGGAGTACGTCGCGGTCGAGGTGCGTCGGGGCACCCAGGTCGCCGGCCACTTCCTGGTCACCGCGACCTCGCACCGCACCTACCCGACCCGCGAGCAGCGCCGGATCGCCGTACTCCTGGCCGACCAGGTCGCTGCGACCGCGTGATGACGCCCTCGTGCCCGCCCGGCGCGTGACCGGCGCGGCGCCCGCCTATCGTGAGCCCATGCCGGGCCGCATCGTCATGCTCCGTGCCGTCAACGTCGGGGGCGCCACGCTACCCATGGCCGACCTCCGTGAGATCGCCGAGGACCTCGGCGCCACGCAGGTCCGGACCTACATCGCGTCGGGCAACCTGCTGTGCCGTCCCCCGGGCGACCCGGCCGACTTCGACCGCGCGCTGGAGGCGGCGGTCCAGGTGCGCTTCGGGTTCCACCGCGAGTGCATCTCACGCACCGTCGAGGAGCTGCAGTCCGCCCTCGAGGCGCACCCGTTCGAGGTGGTGGAGCCTCGGCTCTCGCACCTCTACTTCCTCCTCGCCGAGCCCACGGAGGCGGCGGTCGACGCACTGGCCGCCCAGGACTGGGGCGGCGACGAGGTCGCGGTCATCGGCCGCGACCTGCACATCAGGTACGCCACCGGTGTCGCCGGGAGCCGGCTCACCGCACCGCGCATCGCGAAGGCGCTGGGGGTGCAGGGCACCGGTCGCAACATCGCCACCGTGCGGAAGCTGATCGAGCTCGCGAGACCCTGAGTCCGCGCAGGTGACGTGACGGGCTCTGCGGCCAGGAGCGCGGCACCGTCGGCCGCGAACCCGCGGATCCACATACCGGTACCGGTGGTCGTCCGCATCGGATGACGACCTCCTGCCGTCCCCGGATCGATAATGGAGTCGACGCAGCGCACCGCTGCTCAAGGGATCCACCGCACGGCGCCGGCCGGGAACGCGCCACCAAAGGGAGAAGACCATGAGTGAGGCCACCCAGATGCTCCTTGTCGCCGCGTACCAGGACCCGTCAGCCGCGCAGCAGGAGTTCGACGCGCTGGCCGGGATGGTCCAGGCCAAGGAGGTGGAGACCCAGGGCATGATCCTGGTCGCCAAGGACTCCGACGGCAAGGTCGTCGTGGCCGACACCGGCAACCACCTGGGCCGGAAAGGGGCGGGTTGGGGTGGCGGGGTGGGGATGCTGGTCGGCATGTTCGCGCCTCCGCTGCTCGCCTCCGTGGCGGTCGGCGCGGCCGCCGGGGCGGTCGTCGGCAAGTTCGCCGGCAGCAAGGTCACCGAGGCGATCCAGGAGAAGGTCAGCGAGAACCTCACACCCGGCACCGCGGTGCTCATCGGGGTGTTTCCCGCCGAGCAGCGTGTGAGGATCGAGCAGGCACTGCCCGGGTCACCGCTGAAGTCGGTCGTGGAGTCCGACGAGAAGGGCATCGACGAGCTCAAGCGCGCCCTCGGCGAGGCCATGGGCAAGTTCAACCCCGACCGCACCGTGCTGCCGCTGGCCGACAAGGCGTTCGGAGGCGTGGCGGGGCACACGATCGAAGAGTCGGTGGGCGACTGGAGCATCGTCGCCGGGGTCAAAGCACCCGACGAGGCACCCAACGTCCTCATCGTCCTCATCGACGACGCCGGCTTCGGCGGGCCGGACACGTTCGGTGGCGACATCCGCACCCCGAACCTCACCCGGGTGCAGCAACGAGGCATCACCTACAACCGGTTCCACGTCACGGCGGTGTGCTCGCCGACCCGTGCGGCACTGCTCACCGGTCGCAACCACCACCGCGTCGGCATGGGCGGCATCGCTGAGTTCCCCGGACCTTTCCCGGGCTACACCGGGATGCGACCGCGGACCTGCACGGCCCTGCCGCGCATCCTGAAGGAGAACGGCTACATCACCGGCGGTTTCGGCAAGTGGCACATGACACCGGGGCACGAGATGGGCGCCGCAGGGTCGTTCGACCACTGGCCCACCGGCTGGGGCTTCGACCACTGGTGGGGCTTCCTCACCGGCGCCGCGGGCCAGTACGACCCCATCATCACGCAGGACAACTCCACCCTCGGGGTGCCGGAAGGCGAGGACGGGAACCTCTACTACTTCCCCGACGACATCACCGACAAGACCGTGGAGTGGCTGCACGCCGTGCGCGCTCAGGACGCCGACAAGCCGTGGTTCGTCTACTACTCCACCGGAGCCACCCACGCGCCGCACCACGTGGCCAAGCAGTGGGCGGACAGGTACAAGGGGCAGTTCGCCGACGGCTGGGACGCGTACCGGGAGCGGACCCTGGAGCGGCAGAAGCGGCTCGGCATCGTCCCCGCAGACACCGAGCTCACCGCGCGCCCGGAGGCCTACCCGGCGTGGGACAGCCTGTCGGAGTCCGAGCGCACGCTGTACGAGAGGCAGATGGAGGTGTTCGCAGGGTTCTCGGAGAACGCCGACTGGAACGTGGGCCGTCTGCTCGATGCCGTCGAGGAGATGGGTGAGCTCGACAACACCCTGGTCATCTACATCTGGGGTGACAACGGCGCCTCGATGGAAGGCACCCTCACCGGGTCGTTCAACGAGACGACGTTCTTCAACGGCCTCGTCCTCGACGCTGACGAGCAGCTTGCGCTCATCGACAAGTACGGCGGCATCGAGGAGCTCGGTGGGTTCCACACCGCGCCTCACTTCGCGGCAGCGTGGGCACATGCCAACAACACGCCGTTCCAGTGGGGCAAGCAGATGGCCAGCCACCTGGGCGGAACCCGCGATCCCATGGTGATCTCCTGGCCGAACAGGATCGCGGCCGGCGGCGACCTGCGCACGCAGTTCACCCACTGCATCGACATCGTTCCGACCGTTCTCGAGGTCATCGGAATCCCGGAACCTTCGGTCGTGGACGGCATCGCGCAGGAGCCGATGGACGGCACCAGCTTCGTCTACACCTTCGACGCCCCCGACGCGGCCGAGCAGCACACTGTGCAGTACTTCGAGATGTACGGCAGCCGGGCGATCTACAAGGACGGCTGGTGGGCCTGCACGAAGCTCGACAAGCTGCCGTGGGACTTCTCTCCCGCCACTCTCGCCCGGTTCGGTCCCGGAAGCGGCTGGGACCCGTCCCAAGACACCTGGGAGCTCTACTACCTGCCTGAGGACTTCTCGCAGGCCCACAACGTGGCGGCGGAGCATCCGGAGAAGGTGACTGAGCTCGTCGAGCTGTTCTGGGCCGAGGCCGCACGGAACCGCGTGCTCCCGCTCCTCGGCGGGTTCGCAGTGTTCTTCGGCATCGTGCCTCCCATGCCGACGCAGACCCGCTTCACCTTCGCCGGCGACGTCCAGAACATCCAGACCACGATGATCCCGCGCATCATCGGACGCTCCTACGCCATCGAAGCCGACGTGCACGTGCCCGAGGGCGGCGCCGAGGGGGTTCTCGTCGCCTTCGCCGACTTCATCGGCGGATTCTCCCTGTGGGTCGACGAGAAGGGTCTGCTCAACCACACCTACCAGTACCTGGGTGTCGAGATGTACCGGCAGACCTCGACCGAGCCGATCCCCACCGGCGACGTCACCCTCACGATGCGCTTCGACGCCGACCAGCCCAGCCCCGGAACGGGCGGACACGTCACGCTCTGGGCCGGCGACACGCAGATCGGGGAAGGCGACATCCCCCGCACCATCTCGCTCATCTTCACGACCTACGCAGGCATGGACATCGGCCGAGACAACGGCGGGGTCGTAGACCTGGACTACGAGGACAGAGCGCCCTATCCGTTCACCGGGACGGTGCGCAACGTGGTGTTCGACCTCAAGCCCGCCCCCGTCGAGGAGCAGGCCGAGCTGCACCGGGCCACGGTACAGGCCGGCATGGCCCACGGAGCCGCCGGCTGACCGGGTCCGATCGCTGGGACGCCTTGTCCCCCTTGCGCCGGGACGGGTGACGTGCGACGGTGCCCAGGACCCGCGGCGTGGCAGTCACGCCGCGCACGGACCGCGTGGAGAACCTGTGAACAGTGAGGAACCGCGCTCCGGCGCCAGGAAGATCGCCCACCTCACTGTCGAGGAGCGTGCAGCCAGGGGCAAGGCAGCGCGGAACGAGGTCCCGCGGTCGAGCCACGGTCGCTGGGAGCCGGCCGCTGACCGGTCGGACCCCGTCGGACTGCTCGAGGAGCAGGCCGCCAGCCGAGTGCCTGAGCTCGTCCCCCTGCGCTACGGCCGGATGATGGTCTCGCCGTTCACGTTCTACCGGGGCGCGGCGCTGATCATGGCCGCCGACCTCGCAGCCACCCCTCGGTCGGGTCTGCACGCCCAGATCTGCGGTGACGCCCATCTGTCGAACTTCGGGGTGTTCGCCTCTCCGGAGAGGCGCCTGATGTTCGACATCAACGACTTCGACGAGACCCTGCCGGGGCCCTGGGAGTGGGATGTGAAGCGGCTCGCGGCGAGCTTCGAGATCGCCGGCCGCGACCGCGGGTTCGACCCCGCCGTGCGCCGGGAGATCGTGGCCGCCGGGGTCGCCGAGTATCGGGCCCGGATGTGGCAGGCCGCCGGGTCACGCAATCTGGACGTCTGGTACGCCCATATCGACGTGGACCAGGTGTTCAAGCTGCTCAAGACGGGTGCCAGCGCCAAGCAGCGTGCCAAGGCCAAGACGACGGTGGCCAAGGCCAGGACCCGAGACAGCATGCAGGCGTTCTCCAAGCTGACCGCCGAGGTGGACGGGCAGCGCAGGATCGTGGCAGACCCCCCGCTGATCGTCCCGATCGAGGACGTGGCGGCCGCCCACAACAGCGAGAGACCCTACGACGCCGAGCTGCGGGACCTGATCCGGTCCTACCGGCGGACCCTGGAAACCGACCGCCGGGTACTGCTGGAGGAGTTCGAGTACGTCCACGCTGCCCAGAAGGTCGTGGGGGTCGGCAGTGTCGGGACCCGGGCCTGGATCCTGCTCCTGCTCGGCCGTGACAACCAGGATCCGCTGCTCCTCCAGGCCAAGGAGGCCCAGGAGTCGGTCTTGGAACGCTTCGTCGGCAAGAGCAAGTACACCAACCACGGCCAGCGGGTGGTCGCCGGACAGCGTCTGATGCAGGCGGCCAGCGACATCTTCCTGGGCTGGCAACGGGTGAACGGGCTCGACGGGCAGGTACGCGACTTCTACCTGCGACAGCTGCGCGACTGGAAGGGCTCGGCCGACGTCGACTCCATGCCGGCCAACACGATGACCCTCTATGCCCGACTCTGTGGTGCGACCCTGGCCCGCGCCCACGCCCGCTCCGGCGACCGGATCGCCATCGCCTCGTACCTGGGCAGGAATGACGCGTTCGACCGGGCGATCGCCGACTTCGCCACCGCCTACGCCGACCAGAACGAACTCGACTACCAGGCCCTGGTCGACGCGGTGAGGTCCGGCCGGCTCCAGGCCCAGACCGGGCTGTAGCGACGCCGCTGGGTCAACGGCCGCCGCGTCGACCCGGGGGGCGACATCATCCCCGCCGGGTCAGCGCGGGTTGGCCTTGCGGGGGTCGCCTGACCGCTTGGCGGCGCGGTCCGCCGCCGTCGGCTTGTTCCGGTCCTCCCACCAGCGCCAACCGGCGGTGACCACGAGTGCGCCGACCAGAGACCCGATGACCCCACTCGGCCGCAGGTCCAAGCCGTCGCCCGACAGCAGGCTGATCAACAACCCGCCGACGAAGGAACCGACGAGCCCGGCCACGATCGCCATCGTCCAGTCGATCCGGCCGTGTCGTCGTCGAAGGATCAGCTGGGCACCTGCGCCGACGACCATGCCGAACACGATGATCGCGAGAATCAGCATGACCAGAGAGTAGTCATGAGGGGTCCGGTTGTCGCGAACCCCTCTGCCTACGCGTCACTGACGGGACCTTCGTCAGCCGCGTGCCATCGCGTCGATGCAGACCGTGATCGCCAGGAGGAGCGGGACGTCCTGGTCCTCGGCCATCTGGACACCGTAGGAGTCGCGGACCCGGAACCACTTCTTCGACACCGTCGCGACGGTGTCGCCGTCTCGCTCGATCTCGTACTCGTGGTCAACGATGTTGCCGTGGGCCTTGAAATCCTCGCCGCCCTCGACCTCGATGATGTAGTGGTCGCGGAGGCCGATCAGACGCTTGTGCACCGTGGCCTTGCTCGCGCCGCGCTCGATGGTCATCTTGTCGCGGACGCTGAGCTTCTTCTCCTGGATCTTCGCCAGCTCCGCTCCTCTGGCGTCCTCGAGAATGAACGTGTCGCGCAGCCGCACGGCCTTGCCGTTGACCTTGAAGACCCTGTTGCCGCCGTCGTCCTCGATCCAGTAGTCGTCCCCGATCGCCATGATCTTCTCGCGCATCTGGAACTTGGGGCCCTCAAGGCCCCGGTGGCGAAGCCCCATCGGTTGTCCCTTCTCCTCGCGCCTGACGGCCACCCCGGTGACCCGGCGACCCACTGAGCCGAGCATATGCCCGCGTCGTCAGCCTGCGGGACCGCGGTCCCGGACCGACCCTGCTCAGCCGGGCCCTGCGGCGACCAGGGTGAGCGCGGCGAGGGCCAGGGCCACCGAGGCGGCCGCGACCGTGCGGATCAGTACCGGTCCGGCCGGCACCTCCCCGGCGGCCACCCGGCGGACGGTGCGGTCGTACCGTCGCTCGACCACCACCAGCAGGCCCAGGGCGACCAGCATCCCGGCGATCCCGGGAAGGGCCGCCAGCGGGTTGCCGGCGGCGCGGTGCAGCAGCAGCGCGGAGACGCCGCCCAGGCCGAGGGCAGTGCGTTGCCAGGCCATCGTGGTCCGTTCGGCCTGCAGACCCCGGTCGACCGCCGTCTCCCTCCGGCGTCGCGGCCCCGACCAGCCGCGGCTCATCGGAACAGGTCCACGACGATGAGCACCAGGGCCGCGACGGCTGCCAGGGACAGGGCGTACCCGACGAGCCGGGGCACCATGGAGTGCGGCAGCTGCTCACCGAGGCGCATCGCCCGCTCGTTCTGCTCCCAGTGCCGGTAGGAGACCGCGGACAGCAGGCCGCCGAGTGCGATGAGCAGGATGCCGAGGACGTGCCTGATCACGGTGAGGCCGGGCACCAGCTGGATGACCGCGACCCCGGCGGCCGTCAGCGCGAGGGAGGTGCGGATCCACGCCAGGAAGGTCCGCTCGTTGGCCAGGGTGAAGCGGTAGTCGGGGGCCTCGCCGACCTGATGCAGGGGAGACCGTGGTCCCTCGGTCCCCGCGGACGGCTCCTCGATCACGGTGCCTCTCGACTCTGTGCTGTTCTATTCGCATGGACGAATGTAGTGTCGCGCCCCACACGACACAACCAGGTCCGGCCGAACCTGTCAGGACGGAAGGGAACGCGTGCCATGGGCGAGGACACCACGGCTGAGCCCGGCGCGGAGGCGCCGGGGAGCCGGAAGGGCTGAGCCGTGCGCTACGGCTTCGCGATCGACCAGCGCACCTGCATCGGCTGCCACGCCTGCACGGTGGCCTGCAAGACCGAGCACGAGGTGCCGCTGGGTCAGTTCCGAACGTGGGTGAAGTACGTCGACACCGGGAGTTTCCCGGACACGACAAGGTCCTTCGGGGTGATGCGGTGCAACCACTGCACCGACGCTCCGTGCGTGCAGATCTGCCCGACGCAGGCGCTGTTCAAGCGCGAGGACGGCATCGTTGACTTCGACAACAGCCGCTGCATCGGCTGCAAGAGCTGTATGCAGGCCTGCCCCTACGACGCGATCTACATCGACGCCGACACCCACACCGCAGCCAAGTGCAACATGTGCGCGCACCGGGTCGACGAGGGTCTGGAGCCGGCCTGCGTGGTGGTCTGCCCGACGCACTCGATCTGGGTGGGGGACCTGGACGACCCGACCAGCGGGATCGCCCGGCTGGTGAGCACCGAACAGACGATGGTGCGGGCCCCGGAGCAGAACACCGGCCCCAACGTGTTCTACCTCGGGGCGGACCGGGCCGTGCTCGACCCGCTCGCCGCCCCCGTGGACGACACCTACCTGTGGGCCAGGCCGGACGCGCACCGGCTGGAGACCGCCGGTGACCTCCCCGGCGACCCCACGACCAACGCGCGTACCACGCTGAACACCGCGCACCCGCGACCTTGGGGGTGGCGGGTCACCACCTACCTGTGGGCCAAGGCGGTCGGGGCCGGTGCGCTCGCCGTCGCGGCGCTCGCCTGGCTGCTCGGCTACCAGCTCGGCTGGGTCGGGACCTACGGCGCACCGGCACTCGGGCTGGCCGGTGCCGCCGTCACCGGTGCGCTGCTGGTCTGGGACCTCAAGCGACCCGAGCGGTTCCTGTACATCTTCTTGAAGTCCAACTTCCGCTCCTGGCTCGTGCTCGGCGCCTACGCACTGGTCGCCTTCTCCGGTGTGGCCGCGCTCTGGCTGGCGGCCTCCCTGCTCGAGGTCGACGGCGCCCGCGACGTTCTCGCGTGGCTGGCGATCCCGGCGGGGGCACTCACCGCCGGCTACACCGCCTTCCTCTTCGGGCAGGCCGAGGGGCGGGACCTGTGGCAGTCCCCGGTCCTCTTCTGGCACCTCCTCGTGCAGGCCGCCATGGTCGGCGGAGGCGCGCTGCTCGTGCTGGCCGGGCCGGCCGGCCTTTCCGCGGCGACCGCGGCGTTCCTGGCCCGGGTGTTCGTGGCTGCGGTCCTCCTGCATCTCCTCATGCTCGCCGTGGACCTCGGCGGCCGGCACGCCAGCCGGCAGGCCACGGTCGCCGCGCACGTGATGACCTCCGGCCGCTACGCCCGGCTGTTCTGGTGGGGAGGCGTCGCCCCGGCGGGCGCCGCGCTCGTCGTGGCGGCCTTCGGCTGGAACGGCGGCGCATCGGCCGCGCTCGTCGTCGCCGGCCTGCTGGTCCAGCCGGCGCTGCTGGCCTACGAGTCGGCGTACCTGCGCGCCGGTCAGGACGTCCCCCTGTCGTGAGCCGGTCCACCTATCCCAGGAGAGAGCGATGACCGCCGAGGTGCCCCTCCCCGGAGCGCGTCGCCACGAGCGGCTGCGCAACTTCCCGCCGCCGTCGGAGTGGGACCACCACGTGGAGTACGACGCCAAGGCGCACCCCCGCAAGGTCCCGCACACCTACTCGCTGATCCCCACGATCTGCTTCAACTGCGAGTCCTCCTGCGGGCTGCTGGCCTACGTGGACCACGAGGACCTCTCGATCAAGAAGTTCGAGGGCAACCCCGCCCACCCCGGCTCCCGGGGCCGCAACTGCGCCAAGGGGCCGGCCACCATCAACCAGGTCCACGACCCGGAGCGGATCCTCCACCCGCTCCGGCGGGTGGGGGAGCGCGGCTCGGGACGGTTCGAGCGGGTCTCGTGGGAGGAGGCGCTCAGCGACATCGCCGCGCGGGTCCGCGCTGCGATCGTCGAGGACCGGCGCGACGAGGTGATGTACCACGTCGGACGCCCAGGCGAGGACGGCTTCGCCGAGCGGGTGCTGCAGGCCTGGGGGGTGGACGGGCACAACAGCCACACGAACGTCTGCTCGTCCGGCGGCCGGTCCGGGTACACCCACTGGATGGGCTACGACCGGCCCTCGCCCGACTACGCCCACGCGCGGGTGATCGTGCTGCAGTCCAGCCACCTCGAGACCGGCCACTACTTCAACCCGCACGCACAGCGGATCATGGAGGCCAAGCAGAACGGCGCCAAGGTGGTGGTCCTGGACCTGCGGCTGTCGAACACCGCCTCGCACGCCGACCTCTGGATCTCCCCCTGGCCCGGCAGCGAGTCGGCCATCTTCCTCGCGGTCGCGTCGTACCTCCTGCGCACCGGCCGGGTGGACCGCGACTTCCTGCGCCGCTGGGTGAACTGGGACGTCTACCTCGAGCGGCTGCACCCGGACGCGCCACGGGACTTCGAGGTGTTCCTCGAGCTGCTCACGCACGACTACGCGGAGTGGACCTTCGAGCGCGCTGCGCAGCTCGCGCACGTGCCGGTCGAGCAGATCGAGGAGTTCGCCACCTACGTCGGGCAGGCCGGCTCGCGGCTGGCCACGCACACCTGGCGGTCGGCGGCGGCCGGGAACCTCGGCGGCTGGCAGATCACCCGCAGCCTGTTCTTCCTCAACGTGCTGACCGGCAGCATCGGCACCGAGGGCGGGACCCACCCCAACGGGTGGGACAAGTTCATCGCCCACTTCCCCGACATGCCGCCACCGCACGACGTCTGGAGCGAGATGCTCTGGCCCGCGGAGTACCCGCTGACCACCAACGAGATGTCGATCCTGCTGCCGCACCTGCTCAAGGACGGCCGCGGCCGGCTCGAGGTCTACTTCAGCCGGGTCTACAACCCGCTGTGGGTGAACCCCGACGGGTTCACCTGGATCGACGTGCTCAAGGACGAGACCAAGATCGGCCTGCACGTCGCCCTGACGCCCACCTGGAGCGAGTCGGCCACGTTCGCCGACTACGTGCTGCCGATGGGTCACGCCTCCGAACGGCACGACACGATGTCGTTCGAGACCCACGCGGCCAAGTGGATCGCCTTCCGGCAGCCGGTGACCCGCGTCGCGATGGAGCAGCAGGGGATCCCCTACCGCGACAGCCGGGACGCCAACCCCGGCGAGGTCTGGGAGGAGAACGAGTTCTGGTTCGAGCTGTCCTGGCAGATCGACCCGGACGGGTCGCTCGGCATCCGCCGCTGGTTCGAGTCCCCGGACCGGCCCGGCGAGCGGATCACCACCGACGAGTACTACGACGTCCTCTTCCGCCGGAGCGTGCCCGGTCTGCCCGAGGCCGCCGCCGCCCAGGGCCTGAGCCCGCTGCAGTACATGCGCAAGTACGGCGTCTTCGAAGTCGCCAAGGACCTCTACCGGCTCGACGAGCGCCCGCTCACCGAGGCCGAGCTGGAGGGCGCGGCCCCCGACGACCACGGTGTGCTGCGCAAGCCGGTGACGCTGGACACCGCCCCGCCGCTGGTCGGCGAGGCCGGCGCCGTCGGGCTGCAGCACCCGGACGGCTCGCGGACCGCCGGCTGGCTCTCGCCCTCGCGCAAGCTCGAGCTCTACTCGACCACGCTGGCCGACTGGGGCTGGCCCGAGCACGCCACCCCCGGGTACATCGAGTCCCACGTGGCCGCGGCGCGCATCAACCGCAGCGACGACGAGTTCGTGCTCATGCCGAACTTCCGGCTCCCCACGCTGATCCACACCCGCTCGGGCAACGCCAAGTACCTCAACGAGATCTCCAACACCCACCCGCTGTGGTTCAACGCCGGTGACGCCCGGCAGATGGGGGTGCGGACCGGTGACCTGGTGCGGGTCACCACCGAGATCGGCCACTTCGTGGTCCGGGTCTGGGCGACCGAGGCGATCCGCCCCGGGGTGGTGGGCCTCTCCCACCACATGGGCCGCTGGACCCAGGACGGGCACCCCGGCAGCCGATGGGTCATGGGCACGGTGAACCTCCGCCGCACCGACGAGGGCGTCTGGAGCCTGCGCTACACCGACGGCGTCGGACCGTTCACCAGCGAGGACCCCGACTCCGAGCGCATCTACTGGGACGACCCCGGCGTGCACCAGAACCTCACCTTCCCGGTCCAGCCCGACCCGGTCTCCGGCATGCACTGCTGGCACCAGAAGGTGCGGATCGAGAAGGCCCGACCCGAGGACCGGTACGGCGACGTGCAGGTCGACGTCACCAAGTCGCGAGAGGTCTACCGCCGCTGGCTGTCGATGACCCGCCCGGGACCCGGCCCTGACGGGCAGCGACGCCCCGAGTTCCTGATGCGGCACGTGGCGCCGAAGCGGGCGGCGTACCGCGTGGCGGAGAGCCCCGGCTCCGGTCGGCCGTCCCCGGAGACCGTCTGACGCGGGTGCCGCTCGACCTGGGGCTGCGGGAGGCCGGCGGCCTCGGCGGACCCGTCCCTTGGCAGACCTCGGGGCAGGCGGGAGCATGGACCCATGGCCCGCACGATCGCCTCCAACACCCAGGTCAGCCTCGACGGCCTGCTCGACTTCGTCCGACCGCGGCACATGATGGTCCTGATCACCGAGCGGGCCGACGGCTCCCCGCAGGCATCCCCGGTCACCGGCGGTGTCGACGACTCGGGCCGGATCGTCATCTCCAGCTATCCCGAACGGGCCAAGACCCGCAACGCCCGGTCCCGCCCGAGCGTCAGTGTCCTGGTGCTCTCCGACGAGTTCGACGGCGCCTGGGTGCAGGTCGACGGCACCTGCGAGGTCCTTGACGCCGCCGACGGGCCGGTCGCGCTCGACGCGTTCGTCGAGTACTTCCGCAACATCGCCGGGGAGCACTCCGACTGGGACGAGTACCGGCAGGCCATGGTGGACCAGGGCAAGTCGCTCCTGCGCATCACCCCCAGCCGCTGGGGTCCGGTCGCCACCGGGGGATTCCCCGCGCGGCTGGCGTGACGCACCTCAGCCGGCGAGGGTGCCCGCGAAGACCTGCCAGGCCAGGGCCGACTTCGCCGTGAGGCTGAGCAGGATGTAGATCCGCTCGCCGAAGAGGTAGTCGGCCCAGCGGCCCCGGCCGCGGTACTGCAGCCACTGGTTGAGCGCGAAGACGTTGAAGAACACGAAGAGCGACACGAAGATCCCGTAGACGAACCCGGGGGGAGCCACCGACGAGGCCGAGCCGAGGGACAGCAGGTACACCGTGATCGCCAGCCAGGGGACGATGCCCGCCACGCACCCGAAGACGAACGGCAGCCAGCCGCCGCTGCGCGGCTCCTCGTAGCGCTCCTGGAGCCAGCCGAAGAGGATCATCGAGGCGTTGACGCCGAACAGGCAGATGAGGGCCGCGACGTCGAAGATCCCGACGAGCTGCGCGATCAGCACGATCATCAGCGAGGAGGACAGCGAGTACTCCACCCACCGGGCCGGGTTGATGCCGCGGGCGAGGTGGGCCAGGTACCGACGCCACCACACGGTGGTGACCAGGAAGTGCGCCAGCGCCGAGAGCGCCAGGAAGGCCGCCACCGCGGCGCCGGTCGAGATCTCGAACAGCGTCTCGGGGTCCGCGGGAGGCGTGCCGGGCGGCCCCGCGAGGTAGGAGGAGGTCACCGGCAGCGCGAAGCTCGTCGCCAGTGCCAGCACGGCGACCGCCTGGGCGAGGTGGAACACGCCGGCAAGTGCGTTGTCCCGCCTCAGGGTCGCGGCAGCCGAGGCGGTGGGGGCTGGTGCGGACGTCATCGGGCTCGCTCCGTTTCCTTGACAGACGAAGAACTATTCGTGAATACTGTAGCGCACGAGGGGAGTACCCCACCTCGACGCTACCGTCACTCCGTCCGGCCGGTCCGGACCGGTACGTCGGCCGTCGCCGCACCGGCGACGGCGGGGGAGACCTCCAACGACCCGCTCGACGGAACCGCTGGAGGTCACCGATGGATGTCCCCTTCTGGGCGTGGGCTGCTGTCCTCGCCGTCATTCTCGCGATGCTGGCAGTGGACCTGCTCGCGCACCGCACCGCCCACGTCGTCTCGGTCAAGGAGGCGGCGACCTGGTCGGCGGTCTGGGTCACGCTGGGACTCGCCTTCGGCGGGGTTGTCTGGTGGGCGTACGGCGCCCGGGCCGGGGGTGAGTACTTCGCCGGCTACCTGATCGAGAAGTCGCTCGCGATCGACAACGTGTTCGTCTTCGCGCTGATCTTCACCTACTTCGCCGTGCCCCGGGAGTACCAGCACCGCGTGCTGTTCTACGGGGTGCTCGGCGCTCTCGTCTTCCGGGCCGTCTTCATCGCCGGCGGCACGGTGCTGATCGAGAACTTCGCCTGGATCCTCTACCTGTTCGGCGCCTTCCTGGTCTTCACGGGCTGGAAGATGTTCCGCCACCGTCACGACGAGATGGACCCCTCGCGCAACCCCGTGCTCAGACTCGTCCGCAGGCGGGTCCCGAGCACCGACGAGTACCACGGCCAGAAGTTCTGGGTGAAGAAGGGCGGCAGGTGGCTCGCCACCCCGCTCTTCACGGTCCTGGTCCTCGTGGAGACCACGGACATCATCTTCGCGGTCGACTCGATCCCCGCCATCTTCGCCGTGACCCAGGAACCCTTCCTGGTGTTCACCAGCAACGCGTTCGCGATCCTCGGGCTGCGGGCGATGTACTTCCTGCTCGCGGACCTGATCCACCGCTTCGTGTACCTCAAGACCGGCCTCGCCGCGATCCTGGTCTTCGTGGGCGTGAAGATGCTGCTCCTGGACGTCTACAAGGTGCCGATCTGGCTGTCCGTGACGGTCATCGCGACCAGCATCACCCTCGCCGTCGTGGCCAGCCTGCGGGCGACCCGTGGCCAGCAGGGCTCCGCCCCGGGGTCAGTCAGCGAGCCGGCCTCGTCCGCTCCCGCCCCGGCCGGCCCGCGGCACTGACTCGTGCGTCAGGGGCACCACCATGTCCAGGAACTCACCGAGGGTGACCCGGGACTCCAGCTCGTGGCGGAAGTGGGCGCCCCTGACCACGTCGTACCGGTTGCGGCGCCCGACCTTCGTCCGGTGCAGGTAGCCCTGGTCCACCAGGTGGCGGACGATCTCCTGCACCGCCCGCTCGGTGATCCCCACCGACATGGCCACGTCGCGCATCCGCGCGTCCGGGTCCCGGGCGAGCACGACCAGCACGTGGCCGTGGTTGGACAGGAACGTCCACTGTCCCAGACTCATGGGAAGCATGCTACGTGAGTTCAGGTTCGGATGTTGTAGACCTGCTCGGGAGACGGCGACGCCTCGTCGCTCACGGCTCGACCAGTCCGGCGCGGATGGCGTACCGGGTGAGCTCGGTGCGGTCGCGCATGCCGAGGCGGGCGAGGATGCTGGCACGGTGCTTCTCGACCGTCTTGGTGCTGATGGAGAGGATGCGCGCGATCTCCTTGGTGGAGCGGCCCTCGGCGATCAGCTTGAGCACCTCGTCCTCACGCGGGGTGAGCACGGTCTGCCTGACCCGCTCGCCGCGCGCGACGCGGTCGAGGTAGTCGCGCACCAGCGCACCCATCGCGCCCGGGTAGACGAACGCCTCGTCGCGCATCGCGGCTCGGCAGGCCTCCACCAGGTCCTCGTCGACCACCGACTTCAGCACGTACCCGCTGGCGCCGAGCCGCAACGACTCGAAGAAGTACTGCTCGTTGTCGTGCATCGAGAGCATCAGGATGCGTGGCGGGTTGCGGTACCGCCTGATCTCCCGCGCCGCCTGCAGGCCGGTCATCGTGGGCATCGCGATATCCAGCACCACGAGGTCGACCTCAGTACCGCGCAGGACGTCGAGCGCCTCGCGGCCGTCCGCGGCCTCGGCCACCACCTCCAGGTCTGGCTGCTGCTCGAGGATGAGCCGGACCCCGCGGCGGACCAGGGCGTGGTCGTCGGCCAGCAGGATCCGGATCACCGGACGTCCCCGACTCGCAGGGGCACCGACAGACGGACGGTCGTCCCGCGGCCCGGTGTCGAGACGACCGTCACGGACCCGCCGACCAGCGAAGCGCGGTCGGTCATCCCGGCCAGGCCGGTGCCGGCGTGCTCCTCGACGGGGCCGGGGAAGCCGCCACCGTCGTCGGTCACCTCGAGCTCCAAGTGGTCGCCGACCCGGAGCAGCGAGAGCTCGATCCGCGCGGCCCCGGCGTGCCGCACGGCATTCGTCAGCGCCTCCTGGGCGACCCGGTAGACCACCAGCTCCGTCTCCGGCCCGAGGTCCGGGAGGCCGGCGCCGAACCTCCGGCGCACCACGGGCCCACCGTGGGCCGAGACGTCGGTCGCGAGCGCGGACAGTGCGGCCAGCAGGCCGAGGTCGTCCAGTACGCCGGGGCGCAGCTCCCGAGCGACCCGGCGTACGTCGTCCAGCGCCGAGCGGGTGCTCTCCCGGACCACGACCAGCTCCTCCTGCAGCTCGACCGGTGCCCGGTCCTGGATGCCCTTGAGCCCGAGCAGCACCACGGTCAGGCTCTGGCCCACCTGGTCGTGCAGCTCCTGGGCGATCCGCCGGCGCTCCGCCTCCTGGGCGGCGAGGGCCATGGCGCTGCTCGCAGCGCGCTCCGCCTCCAGCCGGTCCAGCATCGCGTGGTAGCTGCGCACCAGGCGGCCACCCGGACCACTGCTCGGCTCCTCGAGGCGGCTGGCGGCCCCGCCGAGCTGCACGGTCCGCATGGCACGGATGACGCGGTCCACCGGCGTCAGCACCGACCTCAGCAGCAGACCGTTGGCCACCAGCATCAGGGTCAGGCCGACGGCCAGCACGACCAGCTCCGACACCACCGCTCGACGAGAGATGCTGGCGGGGGACAGCACCAGCGCCAGGGTCCCGACGCACAGCACTGCGCCGTTGATCAGGCACACCTTCCAGTAGATCGAGGAGCTCGTCAGCCGCACCCCGCCACTCTCCCGCATGGCTGGTCGCGGGCACAGCCCGATCGCACGGGTGCCGTTCGAAATGGGTGGAGGACCCCATACTCCGCGGCCCTGCGGCCTGGTTGCCTGGAGGTGACGAGGGAGCACGGCCAGTCAGGAGAAACAGGAGAAGGTGGTGGACGACCGCGTGGCGCCGATCGTGATGATCGTCCTCGCCGGAGGTGCCGGGCTGGTCGTGCTCCTCGTCGCCAGCCTCCGATGGGTCGCCCCCGGCCAGCTGCTGGTCGTCACCCGCCGCGGTCGGGTGGCTCGGGTGCGAGGCGACGGGCTCACCGTTCGGGTGCCTGTCCTCGAGCAGGTGCTGTACGTCGACGTCGAGCCGCACCCCGAGCTGGTGACCGTCCGCGCGCGTACCGCCGACGGCGCGGAGCTGCGGCTGCTGCTGGTCGCACACGTGGCCCGGGCGGCGCCGCGCCGCGGGTCCGAGTACGCCGAGCCGGGACCGGCCGTGGCCCACCTCATCGGCGAGCGACTCGAGCCGCTGGTGGTGCAGTACCCGCTGTCAGAGCTGCCCGCCGTCCTGCCGGCACTACTCCGTGGCTGCGTGGAGGCGGCCGACGTGGTGCTCAGAGAGCACCGCGTCCGGCTGCTGAGACTGGAGGTGGACGCGGTGGAGCACCTGCTGGTCTCGCCGACCGTCCCGTCCACCGGAAGGACCGGCGTATGGACCTCGGTGGGCTGAACCTGGTGCTGCTGGTCGGCGCCGTGGTCCTGCTCGCCGCGGTCGCCGCGGTCCGGCTCTCCACCCGGGCAGGGCTCCCGATGCTGCTGCTCTACCTCGCGATCGGGGTCGCGATCGGGGAGGCCGGTCTCGGGCTGCACTTCGAGGACGCCGAGCTGACCCAGCTCCTCGGCACGATCGCGCTGGCGGTGATCCTCGCCGAGGGTGGGTTCACCACGGACTGGCGGGTGGTCCGGCCGGTCGCGGGACTCGCGCTGGTCCTCGCGACGGTCGGGGTGGCGGTCTCTGTGCTGGTGACGTCGTCGCTGGTCTACCTCGTCCTCGACGTCGACGTACGAACCGCGATCATCCTGGGCGCGGTGGCCTCCTCGACCGACGCCGCCGCGGTGTTCGCGGTGCTGCGCCGCCTCCCGGTGCGCGGCAGGCTGCGGGCGGTGGTCGAGGCCGAGTCCGGTTTCAACGACCCTCCGGTGATCATCCTCGTCACGGTCGTCACGTCCTCGGCGTGGGGCGAGGCCGGGGTGGCGGGCGTGGGGGGCCAGGTCCTCTACCAGCTGGCCGCTGGGGTGGCGATCGGCTTCGTCGTCGCGCGCGCCGGTGTGTGGGTGCTCGTCCGGAGCGCGCTGCCCGCCTCAGGCCTCTACCCGATCGCCACGTTGGCGATCGCGTTCCTCGGCTTCGCCGTCGCCGGACTTGCCGGTGCCAGCGGGCTGATGGCCATCTACGTCACCGGCCTGACGCTCGGGAACGCCGTTCTCCCGCACCGCGCGACCACCTCGAGCTTCGTGGAGGGCCTGGCCTGGCTGTCACAGATCGGACTGTTCATCATGCTCGGCCTGCTGGCCAGCCCCAGCCGGCTGTGGGACGCCCTGCCGTTCGCGCTCGTGGTGGGCTCGGCCCTGACCCTGGTGGCCCGTCCCGTCTCTGTCCTGGTGTGCGCCACGCCCTTCCGGATGCCGTGGCGTGAGCAGGCGTTCGTGAGCTGGGCCGGCCTGCGCGGCGCCGTACCGATCGTGCTGGCGACCATCCCGATGAGCCTCGGCCTCCCCGGGGCGACCCGGATCTTCGACGTCGTGTTCCTGCTGGTCGTGCTGTTCACCCTCATCCAGGGGCCCACGCTGCCGGCGGTCGCCCGGAGGCTCGGCGTCGCCGAGGGCGGGGCCACGCGGGAGCTCGCCGTCGAGTCCGCGCCGCTCGAGGCGCTCAACGCCACGCTGCTGCAGCTCGCCATCCCCCGGGGCTCTCGACTCGCCGGTGTCGAGATCGCCGAGCTCCGGCTCCCGCGGGGGACGTCGGTGTCGATGCTGCTGCGTGGCGGGGAGATCCTCACCCCGGCACCCACCACCGTGCTCCGCAGCGGCGACCACCTGCTGGTGGCGACGCCCCGACAGCAGCGGGACGCGGTGGAACGACGTCTCGCCGAGGTCAGCCGCAGCGGCCGCCTGGCCGGCTGGTACGCCGCGCTCTCGGGCCCCGCATCGTCGTCACCGGGCATGCCCACAGCCCGCGGAACACCTGTGACCCGGGGTGTCCTCCGACCGGGAGGGCTCGTCCACCGTGCCACTGGACGGGGCTCAGAGGGCGAGGGTGCCTTCGGGGAGAACGACGTACACGGTGCCGTGGGGGGACCGCCAGTGGTAGCTGCCGTCGCTGAGGCGTTCGTACCGCCAGCGGCCGTGCGTCTTGGCTCTGTGATGGCGCCGGCACAGCGGAGCGAGATTCTCAGGGACGGTCTGACCGGGCGGTCCGGTGTCGTCGTAGGGGACGATGTGGTCGAGGTCGCAGCGTCGGGCGTGCCGATGGCAGTGGGGGAAGACGCAGTGGGGATCGCGGAGCCGGACCAGCTCGGCCAACCAGGCGGGCGGGTCGTGGGCGTCCACCCCGTCGGTGCGAGACAGGTCCAGGACCGGCTGGATGCGGACGCGGGTGCCCTTGAGCCACCCGAGGAGCGTGGCGAGGGTGGCCGGACCGAGTCCCTCGGCTGTGCCTAGCCCGTCCGTCGTTCCCGCCTGGTCCGCCCGGGGCCCCCAGCTCCACCGCTCGGGGCTGACGTGCACGTAGAGGACGCTGTCGCGGCGTCTGGTCACGGACCTGACCGGCTTCGCGGGTGTCGTGGCGGCGTCGCGGAACACCTCGTCGAGGATCTGGTCGAGTGCGGTGGGGTTCCCGGCGATGATGCCGACGGCCCGGGCCTTGCGGACCTCCCAGGAACCCTCGTCCCCCAGCTGGCCGAGGGTCTGGGCGTGGTCGCAGACGAGGTCGTGGAAGCGCTGGAGGTCGGCGGAGTCACCGGTGATCTCGATCCGCGACGTTCCGGCGAAACCGGTCAGCGCGTTCCCGTGGCGGAGGCGGACGCCCCAGTGTTCGCGCTCGACCTCCTCGCGCTGCCGGTGCCGCTCCAGGTCGAACTCCGCCTTCGCCTCCTCCACGAGGCGGTCGATCGTGACCGGACCGATCCGGTCGAGGCGGCCGGCCAGCTTCTCATCGACCCAGAGGGCCGCGGCCAACGGGAGGTCCCTTGTCTGGGCGGCGACCCGTCGGGCCTTCCAGGCCGCGAGGGCCAGGTCCTGCACACCGGCCCACAGATGCGGCAGGCGGTGCTGGAGGTCCAGGACGTCGGCAAGGAGCGACATCGCCGAGTGGGTGGTGATCCCGAGAGCGGCGCCGAACGGCTCCGGGGTGAACGCGGCGACCCCCGGCGTACCGTCACCGCCCAGGGTCTCCGGGCCCGCCACCTCGGCGACCAGGTCGTTGTTCCAGGCCGAGTAGCCGGTCTCCTCCGTCGGCGGGTGCAGCACGCACCAGTGGGCAGCCAGCTCGAGCTTGACCAGCTCGGCCCGTCGGACCTGGCGCTCAGACATCCGCGCGGACGCCAGCACACCCTCGGCGTCGAGGTCGTCGACCTCGAACGGGGCACCGGTCTCATCCACGAGCAGCATGAGAACCACGCAACCAGACGCCACCGACATTGAGACCCCCGAAACCGGGGTTATCCACCGGTCTCCAGGTCACGGAATGGTAACACTTTTCGAGCACCCGTTCGCCACGCTGGAGCCCGCCTGCTCGCGATGACCAGCATGCCGATCCGGGTGCTCAGGCGTAGCGGAGCGCGTCGCCTGGCCGGAACCGGACCGCTCGGCGCACCGGGAGGAACAGCACGAGGAGTGCCAGGGCCGCCGTGCCGACGAGGGCGATGGGAATGTTCTGCGCGGGGAAGGTGACCGGGAGGCGCACGTCGACGACCTCCCAGACCAGCCACAGGAGCAGGCGCGTGAGGGCGTAGCCGAGCGGGATGCCGAGGAGCCAGCCTCCGAGCGCCAGCGCCATCCCTTCGGTCGTGAAGATACGGCGGATGTCGCGCGCGCGTGCGCCGATGCTGCGCAGGATGCCGATCTCGCGGGTGCGCTCGAGGACGTTGGTGGTGATGGCGTTCGCGAGCCCGACCATGCTCATCGCCACGATCACGAAGCCGAGCACGGCGATCGAGGTTGTCAGCGTGCTGTTCGCGGCGACCTCGTCCCGCTCCGCGACGTACCTGATCTCGCTGGTGACGTCGTGGCCGAGCGCGGCGAGCCGGTCCTCGACCAGGCTGGTGGTGCGGTCGACCGTCGCCTGGTCTGGCGAGTCCGTCTTGATCCAGTACGCGCTGGCGCCGGTCGGCTGTCCCAGGAGCGCTCGAGCGGTGGCGAGCGGGACGTAGAGCGCGGTCCCGTTCTCCTGCTGGTTCTTCGCGACCCCGACGATGCGGAAGTCGGCCTCTCCGCCCGCCGTGGTGAGCGTGACCCGCTCGCCCACCTCCACTCCGAGGGTCTGGGCGATGTTGCGCTCGATCACGGCGACCTGCGCGGCGGCCTGCGCCTCGGCGGCACTGAACCAGCGGCCGCCGGCGAGCCGGTACCGGAAGAGCGGATCGCGCTCCATGCCCCACACGAAGGCCTCCCGGCCCGCGAGCTCCACGGTGTTCTTGAGCACGGGCTCGGCCTCGGAGACTCCCGGTGTCGAGCGGATCACCCGCTCTGCGCGCTGATCGAAGAGCGCCCGCCCACCGGTCGAGATCTGCACATCCTCGAGGTGGTCGCCCCAGGAGGTCCTGGTGGCCTCGGTCGCGGCCTGCGCCAGGGCCAGCACCGCGAGCAGGTTCCCGACCGCCAGCGCCACGATCGAGGCGGTGGCGAGGCTGCGTCGCCCACGCCTCCCGACGTTGCGCAGGCCGATCTGGATCACCCGCGGCAGGAAGCCGATGCGCTGCAGCACGCGGTCGGCCGCGCCCTGCGTGCCCACCATCGAGCCGCTGGCTTCCAGCGCCTCGCGCAGGTCGACCCGCAGCGCCCGGCGGACAGCCGGCAGGGCCGCAAGGGGCGGCGTCAGGAGTCCGACGAGGACGCTGATCGCCAGCACGAGGGGATCCACGCCGAAGCCCACGTCGATCGCCCAGAAGGTCGAGCCGAAGTAGCGGGCGAGGAGGCCGGAGAGCAGGATCCCGAGCCCTACGCCGACGACCGCTCCGAGCGCGCCCAGCAGCAGGGTCGTCCTCAGGTAGACCAGCGCCACCTGGTGGCGGCGGGCGCCGATCGCCCGCATGATCCCGATCTCGCGGGTCTGCTCGGCCACGAGGGTACTGGTCGTGTTCGAGATCAGGACCAGGGCGGAGAGAAGCGCCAGCACGGTGATCACACCCAGCAGCTGCGCGAACTCCTCGGTGTCCGCCTTCCCCGGCCAGTCTCCCGGTGCCCGCAGGTCCGGCAGGTCGGAGAACCCGGCGAAGCCGGGCGCCGCAGCCAGGTCGCGGCGCACCGCGGCGACCGTCTCCGCGGCAGTGTCAGGGCTCGGGTCGTCCAGCCGCAGGGCCAGCTCGCCGAACCCGGCGTCCCCACCCAGGGCCACCACCGTGTCCGCGGGGGCGTAGAGGACGATCACGCTCTCGTCCTGCACCTGTTCGCCGCCCGGGAGGCTGCGACCGCGGCCGCTGACCACGAGCTCGGTGCGTTCACCCCCCTCACCGAGCACCACGAGGGTGTCGCCGGCGGATCCGTCGTACACGCCGACGTTCGTGTCCTGCACGTCGGCGAGGAGCTCGCCAGGGCCCGGGACCGCTCCAGACTCCACCCGCACGAGGTCCACGCCCTGGTCCGCGAACTCCCGTACGCCGATGACGCGCGCCGGCGCGCGCCGTTCACCCACCAGCACCCGCACGTCGACGCTCGAGCGGGGTGCCACGGCCTTCACGTTCGGAAGAGCGGCGAGCCCTGCCAGCTGCTCGTCGGTGAGCCTCACCGGCCGCAGATGGAGCGTCACGTCCGCGAGGCGCCCCGCGCGCACCTCCTCCTGCATCGCACGGTCGATCAGCGTGGGAATCGCGAAGAAGGAGATGCTCGCCACCGCGATCGCCAGCGTGAGCACGCTGAACACCGTCCGCGCCCGCCGCCGCGTCAGGTCGGTGGCCGACTTGCGGAGCGAGGCGGAGAGGATCACGCCCCTCAGCCCTCCACCACGAGCCCGTCGCGGATCTCGACCACGCGCTGGGCGCGCTCGGCCAGCTCGCGGTCGTGCGTCACGAAGAGAACGGTCTTGCCCTCCTGGTTCAGGCGCACCAGGAGCTCGAACATCTCCGCCGCAGTGGCCGTGTCGAGGTTGCCGGTCGGCTCGTCGCCCACGATCAGGCGGGGATCCGACGCCAGCGACCGCGCGATCGCTACTCGCTGCTGCTCGCCCCCCGAGAGCTCCGCGGGCGAGTGATGGAGCTTGTCCCCGAGGCCGACCAGGTCGAGGTTGTGCCGCGCCCGCTCGAACCGTTCGCGCTTCGAGCCGCGTCGGAGGAAGTCGAGGGGGAGGGCCGCGTTCTCGAGCGCCGACAAGGTCGGGAGCAGCTGGAAGAACTGGAAGATGATCCCGACGTTGGCGCCGCGCCACACCGCCAGCTCCTCCTCACTCATCTCCTCCAGAGGCTGAGAGTCGAAAGCCACCGCCCCCGCGGTCGGCCGGTCGATGCCGGTGATCATGTTCAAGATCGTTGACTTGCCACTTCCCGACGGCCCGACCAGAGCCACCAGCTCCCCTGCTTCCACCGCCAGGTCGACGCCGCGCAGAGCGCGATAGTCCACCTTGCCCATCCGGTAGACCTTCTCTACGGCGGCGAGCTGGATCAGTGGCTGCTCCGCGGAGGTGGGCGGGCCCGGGTGCGACGCCAGGTCGGGGGTCACGAGGTCCAGTATCCGCCTCCCGACCGGGGTCCGTCGACGCCGATGCCGTCACACACCGCGGTGAACGCGCCGCGAGCTATACCTAGAAGCGTGAGGTATTGTTACCTTGTAGTTCTAGGTATTCAGGGAGCAGCATGCGGATCGACAAGGACCTGGTGGCAGCGTCGGCGACGCCGCTGGTGCTGGGCATCCTCGCCGAGGATGCGTCGTCGTACGGGTACGCGATCCTCAAACGCATCCGTGAGCTCTCCGACGGCAACATGGAGTGGACCGACGGGATGCTCTACCCGCTGCTGCACCGACTCGAGCGGCTCGGGCAGGTGAAGTCCACGTGGCAGACGTCCGACCAGGGTCGACGACGCAAGCACTACGCGCTCACCGAAGCCGGTCGCCAGGCGCTCGCCGACCGGCAGAGCCAGTGGGCCGTCGTCAGCGAGACCCTGGACCGTATCTGGCACACGCGCACGCAGCTGCCGGCGATCCCGCAGGCGGTGACGCCGTGAGCGAGCACCAGATCGAGCAGTGGCGCAAGCACGTCCAACGTCGGGCCACGTTGACCAATGACGACGTCGCCGAGCTCGAGGAGCACCTGCGCGGGCAGGTCGACGACCTCATCGCCTCGGGGCTCACCGAGGACGAGGCGTTCCTCGTCGCAGTCAAGCGGATGGGAAGCGTGGACGAGCTGTCGCGCGAGTTCGCCATCGAGCACTCCGAGAGGCTGTGGAAGCAGCTCGTGCTCACGGCCGACGACCCCGGTGAGTCACGGGCGCGGGGTCGGGACCTGTGGCTCGCCATCTGCCTGGGTGTTGGCGCGGCGCTGTCGCTCCGCGCAGGCCTGGCGTGGCTGGACGAGGACGTGTTCGTCCGACTCGTCTCCGTGCTCGTGCTGCCGTGGGTGGTGGCCTACTTCGCCTGGAAGCGTGACGTCTCGGCGCGGACGGTGGTGAGCGTGGCGGCCGGGTACGCGGCCGTGGCCGCTCTGCTTGTCGCCTATCCCTTCCATGACGAGCAGAGCGACACACTCCTCCTCGCGGTGATCCACACCCCGATCCTGCTGTGGCTCCTGATGGGGGTGGTGTACGTCGGGGGCGACTGGCGGTCCGGGCGTCGGCGGATGGACTTCATCCGGTTCACGGGCGAATGGGCGGTGTACTACTTCCTGCTCGCCGCCGGTGGCGGTCTGCTGCTGGCTCTGGCCGGCGCGACGTTCAACGCCGTCAACATCGACGCGGCGGTGTTCTTGTTCGAGTGGGTGCTTCCCATGGGAGCCGCTGGGGCAGCCGTGATCGCGGCGTGGCTGGTGGAGTCCAAGCAGAACGTGATCGAGAACATCGCGCCGGTGCTGGCGCGGGTCTTCTCGCCGCTGACCGTCCTGCTGCTGGTGGCGCTGCTGATCGCCTTCGCGGCCAACCCGGATGTCATCGACGTCGAGCGCGAGCTGCTCATCCTGATGACCGTGATCCTGGTGCTGGTCCTCGCGCTGTGGCTCTACGCGGTGTCCGCGAGGCCGCCACAGGCGCCGGCCGGTCTCGCTGACTGGCTGCAGGTGGTGCTGGTCGTCACGGCGATCCTCGTCGATCTCGTCGTGCTGATCGCCATGGCCAGCCGGATCGCCGAGCTCGGGCTGACGCCGAACCGCGCCGCGGCTCTCGGCCTCAACATCCTTCTGCTGGTCAACCTGGCCGTCTCGGCCTGGCTCGGCCTGGCCTTCGTGCGTGGTCGCCGTCCCGTCGCGGCACTGGAGCGTTGGCAGACCGACTACCTGCCCGTGTACGCCGCGTGGGCCGCCGTCGTGGTCGTCCTCTGGGGTCCGCTGTTCGACTGGGCGTGATCGGCTCAGGGGGGAGCTGCCCACCAGACACGCTCCGCCCTCGACGATCAGCTCGCGTTCAGCGTTCTCGTGAGCAGGTCCTCGACCGCCTTGACGTCGGCACCGACGGCGACCTGCACCTGGTGGCCGTCGCGGTCGCGGACCGTTCTCCCGTTGTCGCTGCCCCGGGTGGTGACGACACTGATCGGGGCGCGCTCGGTGGTGACGACGTCGGGGTCGACCACGACGGCGGCGGCCAGCGGGTCCCAGAAGTACGCCTCCCCGCTCGCCACCAGCGGGTTGTTCGCCAGCAGCTGGCTGGCGATCGCGGCGGCCTCGGCCTCGACGTTGCCCTGGAGCTCACCGACGAACTCCGGGGTGATCGGGGCCTGGTTGGTCGCGTCCAGTCCCACCAAGGTGACCGGGGCCCCCGACGCGAGCACCTCCTCGGCCGCGACCGGGTCGACGTACAGGTTCCACTCCGCGCTCGGTGAGGAGTCCTCCTCGGTGTACACGTTGCCCCCGACGTCGACGGCGCCGCCCATGATCACCATGGACGACATCGTGTCGGGCAGGTCTGGGTCGGCGCGGAAGGCCTCGGCCGGGTTCGTGAGCGGACCGAGTGTCAGCAGGGTCACGCGACCCGTGGACAAGGTCTCCGCGAGCAGCTGTGCTGCCGAGGGTGCGGCGTCCGGCGCCTCCACGACAGGCAGGTCCACCCCCCAGGCGGCATCGGCTGCGTCACGCCACTCGGCCGGGAAGGTGTGGTCGCCGGACAGGGGAGTGGAACGCCCGCAGGCCACCGGTACATCGTCGTGTCCGGTGACGGCGAGCAGGCCGGCTGCGATCTCCAGGCCTCGGGGGCACCGCACCTCACCGGTCCCGGACACGGTGACCGCACGGACGTCGACCTCGCTCGAGGAGAGCAGGAACAGCAGGGCGACCAGATCGTCCGATGCCAGATCGGTGTCCACCACCAGGGGGCGACCGGCGCCCGTGCCGTCAGAGGTCGGGCCGGTCGAGCCGTCGCCCCTCGGGTTGCCGTCATCGCCGCACCCGGCCGTGACGAGCAGGAGGAACGCCGCTGTCAGGCTCATCCACGGACGCACTGCTCGCTCCTGCCTGCCGCATGTGGTGGACCGAACGTCGAGACCATCATGGTCCCTGTGGCTTCTCCCCGGGGTCGCACCCCTGCCACGGCGCCCGGCACCACGCGTTCAGGTCGGGGGTTCCGTGGAAGCGGAGCTGACGTTCTTGCTCACCACGCCCTCCCCGAGGGGAGGCTTCGTCGGTGGGGTTGGGACAGGTGGAGGACCGTGTAGCGGTCCCCGGGCGTGCTCTCGGGCGGCTGCGTGTTCCACAGCGTGAACCGGACCAGCTGCCAGGTGGACGGGTCGATGCCGGCGACGGTGCCGTTGACGTTCGCTTCATTCGCAGCGGCCACGGTGTCCTCGACGACCCGGTCGACGAGGTCGGGAAGCGCGTTGCGCGGGTCGACGGGCTCGACCTGGCGTGTGGCCGCGGCGGGCGCCTTTCCGGGTGCCGGTCCGTTGACGACGGCCACCGTCCGCCACGTCCGGACTGCCGGACGCCCGAAGTCGGTGCGGATGCCGTCGAAGCCGGGTCCGAAGAGGAACTGGTTCAGGCCGGTGTCGCCCGCCCACACGTAGAAGGGCGCGTACTGGTTGACCGGCGAACCGTGCTGATTGCGCTCGCGGATGAGGTAGGCCTTGGCTCCGAGGTCGGTGAAGTCGTCGGTTCGTGAACCGCGGGCCGCGACACGTTGCCGGATGATGTCCATGTCGTAGTCCGCGGGCAAGGTGATCTCGTACTGCATGAGCTGCATGTGGGGTCCTGTTCGTGTCGGCTGGAATCAACGTGCGGTGTGGGCGGCCCCCACCGTGGGGTGACGTGGTCGTTCATGTGGGCGTCGGCAGTGTGTGCCAGTCGGTGGTGGCACAGAACACGTTGCCCTCCGGGTCGGCGTAGACCCGCCAACGCCCGCGGGGGTCGTCCCACCGTGGCTCCGCCCCGAGCCCGGCAAGACGGTCCAGATCGGTCGGGCCATCCAGGCGCACGTCGAGGTGGACACGGCCGCCGCAGGGGGTGAGCTCCTCCGCTGGGCTCACCCACACGTGCAGTGCATCGCGACGGCCCAGGAGCACCGCCTCGGTCTCGCCGAGCGTTCCCTGCTCGATCGCGGCGGCGTCGGAGGGGTCGATCGGGAGGTCCAGGAGCTCCGACCAGAACCTGGCGAGCTCGCTCGGTCGTCGGCTGTGGATCGTGATCGCGTCGAGATGTGGCACGGGGAGCTCCTGGGAGTTGATGGGCATGACTGAGGCGGGCCGCGCGGCCGTTGCCGACGCCTTGGTCACCCGGGGAGGAGCTCATCCTCCATCGGGTCTCGCGGCAGGAACCCGTCGAGTGCGTCCACGACCAGGGAGGGCTGCTCGAGGGTCGGCATGTGCGGTGTTCCCGGCATCTCCGCGTAGCGGGCGCCCGGAATGTCGCTCGCGATCCGGGACATGACCTCCGGCGTGGTGGACAGGTCCCGTTCACCGGCCAGCACGAGGGTGGGAGCGCTGAAGCCGGTGAGCTTCCCCTCGACGTCGAGGGTCTGGAACGCCCGCCAGGCCGCGGCCGAGTGCTCGGGATCGCCGCGCAGTACACAGTCGCGGGCGTAGCGCACTCCCCAGTCGTTGACGGCGAGGCCATCGCAGGTGAACCACCGCACCAGCGACGGCGCCACCTGGGCGGCCATGCCGTCCTGCTCGACCGATCGAGCCCGGCCCTCGAAGGTCTCGAACGCCACGTTGGTGGTGGCCATGAGCGTCATGGAGGCGAAGCGTGCGGGCACGAGCGTCGCTGCGGTCTGCACGATGCCGCCTCCGTAGGAGAGGCCGACGACGTGCGCGCGGTCGAGACCAAGGGCGTCCATGACGTCGAACAGGTCGGTGGCGAGGTCATTCATCGACGTGGGCAGCGGCGCCTCGGTGGCCGAGCCGTGTCCGCGCACGTCGTAGGCGAAGACCCTTCGGCCGACCGCCAGCCGGGCGATGACCGGCTCCCACATGCGCCAGTCCAGGCCCAGGGCGTGCACCAGCACGACGGGGGGCCCGGTGATGCCCGCGTGGGCCACGGTGGTGCCGTGGTCGCCGGGACGCACACGATGCAGGGAGAGGGGCTCGGGAATGCCCGCCTCACGGAGGACCCCGTCGATCACGGTGAGCGCATTGAGCGCGCGCGGGAACCCGGCGTAGACCGAGACGTGCAGGGGGATGCCCCGCAGCTCGGTGGCGGTGATGCCCTGGCTCAGCGCTGCGACCGTGTGGGCGGCGAGCTGCGGCTCGGTGTCGCCGAGGGCGGCCAGGACGGCGACGGTGGCGAGCTCTCGCTGTCCCATCGTGAGCTCCGAGCCAGCCAGCGGACCTGCGAACGGCCCGTTCACCAGCCAGTCGTTCATCTGGGGCGAGGCCGCTCGGACAGCACTCAGTGCTTGATCCGGGCGGCGCGCCATCAGCCGGGCGAAGTGCGCCGCTCCGCGGGTCTCAGCGACGGCGGTGCGTTCGGTTCGGACGTCGTGGTCCCGATCGTGGAGCTCGAGAGGGTTCATCTGTTGTCCTTCCAGAGAGCCAGGTGTCCTGACTTCGATGTGCGTACGGTCGGGAGGTGTGGTTCAGGCCGGGACGGGCGCGGCGCTGTCGCGGAGCGGCAGGGCGAACGGGCCGCGGGTGGGGAGGAAGGCGTGGACGTCGTACGTCGCCAGACCGTCGCGGGTGAACGGGTCCGCCGCGATCAGCTGCTCGATGGCGTCACGGTCCGCCGCACGCGCGATGATCACGCCGCCGGTGCGCGGGGCCTGGGGTCCGGAGGCGAGGAACGCGCCGGCGGCGAAGTGCTCGTCGAGGAACCGCCGGTGCGCCGGCATCGCTGCGTCGATGGCGGTCAGGGGACCGGTGTAGGTGACGATGAGAACGAAGACCAGTCCGTCGCGGGAGTCGTCGCGCGTGGATGTCATGGTCACCCAGTGTGGGATCACCACCGCTATCGGGTCCAAGACTTGTTGAGGCTTACAGCCATATGCTGTGCTTATGGTGGACAGTAGGCAGCTGCGGTACTTCGCCGCGGTCGCGCACCGGTTGAACTTCACGCGCGCCGCGGAGGACCTCCTGATCGCGCAGCCGGCGTTGAGCCAGACGATTCGCCAGCTCGAACGAGAGCTCGGCGTGATGTTGTTCGAGCGCAACACCCGCGGGGTGACCCTGACGCCTCCGGGCGAGGTCCTGCTCCGCGGGGCCCAACGCACGCTGCGGGAGCTGGAGGTCACCGTCGATGAGGTGCGCAGCTTCGCCGGGCAGGTCACCGGACGGGTCCGTCTCGGTGCCTGGCAGTCCATGGAGGTGCGGCTACCGGACCTGCTCGCCGCCTTCCGTCACGAGTATCCGGCCGTCGACGTGGCGGTGAACGAGCTGGTCTCCGACGCGATGCTGGACGGCGTGCGGGCGGGGACGCTGGATGCAGCCATGGTGGTGAAGCGCGAGCACGTACCGATGGCGGGGCTGGCCAGCCAGCCGTTCATCACCGAGCCCTACGACCTCGCGGTCGCAGAGTCGCACGCACTGGCGCAGCGCACGGCGGTTCGCCTGGGCGAGCTCGCCGAGGAGCCGTTCGTCATGCACCGGCCGGGGTCTGCCGTGCGCGACCAGATCCTGCACGCCTGTGCAGACGCCGGGTTCCGACCGCGCATCGCCCTCGAGACGGGCGAGATGAGCGCCGCGCGGGCGTTCGTCGCCGCCGGTCTGGGCATCACCGTTCTGCCGCGGTCATCACTGGCCAGCGCCGGTCCAGTGGTCCGCATCCTGTCGTTGCGGCCAACGATCCACCGCACCTCGATCCTGGTCTGGCCCCAGAAGGGCCCACGCTCTGCGGCCGCGGGGTCCTTCCTGCAGTTCGCGCGCGCGAACGAGAACCTGTTGCACTGAGGCCGCACGCGCGAGCGCGGTGGTCATTCGACGTCACGACCAGCGTGGGTGAGGACGAGACGTCCACGGGTGCAGACCGCAAGGGCGATGGCGACCAGTGCGGTGGCCGCTGCGGCGGCCCAGAGCATGGTGTGCTCGGACCCGACCACACCGAGGTAGGAGTAGCTGGCGTCGAAGGAGGCGTGGAACAGGGCGGCGACGACGACGCTCCCGCTTGCGGCGTTGACCAGGCCGGAGATCAGCACGCTGGTGGCGACCACCAGGAGCAGGAACGGCGCCACCGGCAGCCCTCACGAGCAGGGGCGGCATGGTCCAGAGCGCGAGGCCCTGGGGGAGGTGCCAGCTGATCACGCCATGGTCCTGGGCGATCCGGCTGAACCACCAGGCCCACGGTCCGGCGAACAACGCCAGGGTCACCAGGACGATGGCGCTTGTGCCGGCGTGGTCGCGGCGGCCCGTGGTACGCATGCCCCCCCGGTCCGCGGCGACGAGGACCGCATGGAACAACTGGTCGGCGACGTCGGCCTTGTCGAGGTACGACGCACCGGCGGCTCGCGCGACGTCGGCGGTGCGCCGGTCGTTGCCGAGCACGACGGTCGGGAGACCGGCGGGGAGTCCACGGAGCTGTTCGAGGTGGTTCCCGGGGGTGGCCGGGTCGAGGTCGAGGACGACCACGTCGGCGTCCGTGCCGACCACAGGGGAGGTGGTCGCCGGGCGCGGGCCCGCGACGTACGACTCCACCACCACGGTGCCGCCACAAGACATCAGCAGGTGCCGCAGGCTGGTCCGCACCCGTTCGTCGGCGGCGACGACGGCGACCCTGATCGGGCGGGTGGAGGTGTCCAGCGACGTCACGGTGCGCCTGCCTCGGCCAGCGCTGCGGACGGGGACCGGTGCGCCCGGACCTGGACAGCGGTCACCACGAGCCGGACGGCCACCATGGTCAGCGCCATCAGGACGAATGCAGCGGTCCAGGCGTCGGCGCCGGTGATCTGATGGCGCATGGAGAACTCGCCGATCGTGCGGGCGCCGGTATGGGTGGCCCACTGGGCAAAGAGCATCCGGCCGCCGATGGTGGCGACCCAGACTGCGGCGAACGCCGTGCCGGCACTGACGACGAGGTCACCCTGGTGGCGGTGCATCCGCGTCATGGCGGCGGCCAGCGTGCCGAGCACCAGACCGGCCCCGATCCCGACCAGCTCGAGCCCGAGGTCGTGGCCGGCCGTCGGCAGGTCCCGGAGGAACCAGCCGCCGGCGGTGGCGACGACTGCGAGCGGGACGAGGAACGTGGAGCGGGTGATCCGTCGCGTGCCGAAGTTGCGGGTGAGTACCCAGCCGAGGAGGGCCAGGTTCAGGATCCATTGGGCGGTGGACATCGTGGTCTGCCTTTTCAGAGCTGGGAGGAGCGGTCGCGAGGGACGGAGAGGAGCGGCCGAGCGGTGCGGCAGGAGCGGGCCCGGCGCTGCTGCTCGGCGTCGGCGACCCGACGCGTGATCTCGGCGTGCGCGAGGAGCGGGTTGAGGTTGTTCATGGCGACTTCCTTCGGTTCCTGGTGCACCGGTCGGTACATCAGAAGCCTCGCGTCAGAGAGGGGTTCGTCGCGTCGGCACAGTGGCCGGACCGGCCTCGGCGCTGTGGCCGTGACCGGCCTCGGCGTAATGACGTAGACGAGTCAGCGGGGGAGCGGCAGGGTGACGGTGACCGTGCTGCCGCGCCCGGGGGCGGAGTCGATGCCGAAGGTGGCGCCGATGGCGTCCGCGCGCTCGCGCATGGTGCGCAGGCCGAGGTGACCGGGCCGGTCCAGGCGCGGGTCAAACCCGGCGCCGTCGTCGCTCACGCGCAGCTCGAGGACGGTGTCGCGTTGCTCGAGGTGCACGTCGACGCGTTCGGCCCCGGCGTGCTTGACGGTGTTGTGCAGCGCCTCCAGGGCGATCCGGTACAGGTGCTCCTCGACGGTCGGGTCGAGCCGGATCCAGCCGCCCGGTCCGTGCACGTCGACGGCGAGTTGCTCGCGGGCGGCGACCGCGGCGGCCTGTTTGGTGAGTGCCGCGACCAGGCCCTCTGCCTCGAGCGCGCCCGGCCGGAGCTCGAAGATCAGTGCGCGCATCTCAGCCAGCGCGGTCTGGGTGAGCCCGTGCAGCTGCTCGATCTCGACGGCGACGGGATGGTCCGCGGCGAGGCCGGCACTCTCGAGGTGCCGTTGGGCGGCGCGAGCATGCAGCGTCATCGAGAACAGCGCCTGGCTGACCGAGTCGTGCAGCTCGCGCGCGAGCCGGTGCCGCTCCTCGAGCGCGGCGGTCTGCTCTGCGGCCCGGTAGAGGGTGCTGTTGCGTACGGCGACGGCGGCCTGGTCGGCGAGGGCGGAGAGGTAGCCGCGGTCGTCGTCGTCGAGGTCCTGCCCGGCGGCGAGGTAGACGGCAACCTCCCCGACCACGACGCCGGAGGCGACCAGCGGGAACAGCACCATGTCCGCCCAGGGCACGTCCCGGACGAGGAATGGATGGACCGGTGCGAGCGACGGGTCGGCCAGCGCGGTGTCCCGGAAACCCCGGGCGATGCTCCCGTCGTACTCCCCGAGGTCGACCGGGCGCATCCCGCGGATGCGCCACACCTCTTCGAGTGCCTCGGCGAACCCGGCGCCGAGCACGTCGTCGGCGTAGGCGGTGGCCGGGCGGCTCCAGTCCTCCTCCCAGCACACGATGCTGCACGCGACAGCGTCGCTGGTGCTGTGCACGGCGTCGACGACTTGCGAGAGCGTGGTGGACAGCGGTTGGTCGACGCTCATCCCGGCGGCGACCTGGGAGAACATCGCGATCCGCGCCTCGAGGCGCTGGAACGACAGCACCCGGTCGGTGGCGTCGGTGACGATGTCGACGACCCCGACAACCCGGTCGTCACTGAACAGCGGCGCGAACACCACGTCCCAGTACGTCTCGGTGCCGGGGATCGCGATCCGGTGGGCGGCTTGACGGATCACCCGGCCGGAGAGGGCGGTGTCGGCCAGCAGCTGGACTGCCTCCTCGTTGCCGGGAATCAGGTCGTTGAGATGGCGGCCGGGCGCGGTGTACTCCGCCGGGACGCCCAGGTAGTGCTCGTAGAACGCCGTCCAGGTCTTGTTGCACCGCTGCAGGCGCATGTCGGTGTCGAAGACGGCGACGCCCATCGGCACCCGGTCGAAGAACAGCTCGAGGAGCTGGGTGTCGAGCGGGGAGCTGCTCGGCGCGACGTCGGCGATCAGCGGCTGCGTCGGCATCGAGGTGCTACGCAGGAAGTCCCGGGACGGTTCAGAGCTCATCGCGTCGGGCGCCCGGGCTCTTCCACGAGTCCCTCTCGCACCGCCCACATCGCGGCCTGGGTGCGGCTGGCCAGACCGAGCTTGGCGAGGATGTTGGACACGTGTGTGCGTGCCGTACGCTCGCTGACGCCCAGCTCCCGGGCGATCTGGCGGTTCGTGGCGCCAGAGGCGATCGCCGCGATGACCTCGCGCTCGCGTGGTGTGAGTGGCGCCTGCTCTCGTTGGGGGGCCCGCAGCGACGCGGTCAATGCGCGCGCTGCGGCCGGGTCGAGGTGCACCTCGCCGGCGATCGCGGCCCGGATCGCCGCAGCCACGTCCGGCGCATCGGCATCCTTCAGCAGGTAGCCCGAAGCGCCTGCCTCGAGCGCGGCCCGGATCTGCTCCTCCTCGATGAAGCTCGTCACCGCGACGACCTCGATCTCCGGCCATCGCCGCTTCACCTCGTGGGTGGCCGCGATCCCGTCCATCCGCGGCATCGTGAGATCCATCAAGATGACGTCGGGCACCTCGTCGGCACGGTCGAGGACGGCGATCTCGTCCAGGGCCGCCCGGCCGTCCGAGGCCTGGCCGACCACGCGCATGCCAGGCTCGACGCCCAAGTAGGCCGCCAGCCCGGTCCGCACGACGCGATGGTCGTCGACCAGGAACACGCGGATCTCGTCCACTCTCAGCCCTCCCGGCCCGCCGTGTGCGGGCCCATCTTCCCGGCTTGCTCATCGCGCGCGCAAGATTCCCGAATCGGGGGGCACCCCTCCTGCCGGCCGGTCGCTCAGCTGCGCACACCGCAGGATGTGACTCGGGGTCGCGGACCCACACGCACAGAGGTGCCCGGGTCAGTGCCTCACGTCGCTCCCGACTGCGGCGAGGAGCAGATCGGTCGACGTGACGGTCGCGAACTCGCCGTGGAGATTCACCGCGGTGGCGTGAGCGAGTTCGTCGGCGGTCATGACGGTGCCATCGGGGCCGGTCCTGTCGAACGTGTGAGTGGCGTCGAGGGCGTACCACACCTGGTAGCCGAGGTTGCCTCCGATGCGCGCGGTGGTCTCGCAGCAGTGATTCGTGGTGATGCCTGCAATCACGATTCCCGCGATGTCGTGGGCCTGCAGCCACGCGTTCAGGTCAGGGGTTCCGTGGAAGCTGGAGTTGACGTTCTTGCTCACCACGAGCGCCGGCTCGGCGGTGAGGTACGGCTTGAGTGCGTTCCCGGGCCGGCCGGGATGTAGCGGGCTGTCGGGATCGTCGGAGTCGTGACGGACATACACAATCGGGAGCCGCGCTCGTGCGAAGCCCCCGATGAGGGCCGCGATGTTGCTGTCTGCCTGGGGGTTGTTGCGCGGCCCCCATCGTGGGTCCTCGAAGCCCATCTGAACGTCGACGACAACCAACGCAACGTGCGGTCGGAGACCAGCGAGCCTGGCGCCTGATCCGTCCATCTTCGTCCTTCGTCTGCGCCGGCGATCGTATGACGACGCTGACGGTAGCGCGGCTCGACTGCCCGCGCCTGCCACCGCGCCAACGTCCGCCCGCGGCCGTGGCGAACCGCGCGCGGGTGGGCCAGGGTCTCCGACGCCTTGGTGCCCTGGGCTGAGAGGACCTGGGCGCGCCGTCTGCGTGGAGGATCTCTCGGACCATGCTTCCTCTTCGGTGACTCCACGTGCGTCATCTCGCCGCCACGAAGCTCTCGGTCGACCACCACTCTCGGTAGGTCTCGGAACCGACCAGGTCCTCCAGGACCCTGGTCTGCGAGGCGTGCGCTCGCAGCGCCCGATGCTTGCGAGCAAGGAGCGGGCCGCTCAGCCTGACCTGCGCCGAGAGTCTGGCGTCCGACGTGACCGGTGGGGTGGTCATCCACAAGCCCACTCGATCGTTGAGCTCGCCCCAGCTCCGGTGAAAATCGGGCGTGAGCGTCGCGTACCAGAGCTCCGCGTGCTGTCCGGTTTGTCGCCACGCCTCCCTGGTCCAGGCCGAGACCGCCCGATGGTCCGGGTGACCGGTCATTCCGTCCGGCCCGAAGGTGACGATGACGTCCGGACGCACGTCCTCCATGACGGGCACAAGGTCCGAGGCCCCCTCGGCGAGCGACACCCTGGTGAGGTCACCGTCGCGGTAGGTCAGCCACCGGTGCTCGTGGACGCCCACCTGCGCCAGGCTGGCGATCAGCTCGCGCTCGCGCAGCGGCGCCAGGCGCTCCGGCGGAAACGTGCGCCGCTCCCGTTGGGACGGTTGCGGCGGGGTGGCCGGCCCGAGCATGCCCGGGGCATGATGTCCGCGCCGAGACGGCCGACGCGGAGCATCATGCGGGTCGCTTCAGGCGCGGGCGACATCGATCGAGACTGCGACGGGGTTGGTGACCGTGTCCCGGACGGGCGAGAAGCGAGTGAGCCCGGCGATCTCGGCGAGCTGGTCGTCGTCGAGTTCACCCGCGACCTTGATCGAGACCCGGATCTCCTCGTAGCCGGGGCGGATGTCGCTGTCCAGGCCGAGGAAGCCCTGAACGTCCAGGTCACCCTGCACCGTGCACTCCAGGCCCCGCAGTGCCAGGCCGCGGGCAGCGGCGTGGTAGACGATCGTGCCCGTCAGGCACGCTGCGAGGGCCTGGAGGGCGTACTCGCCGGCGTTGGGGGCCCGGTTCTCCCCGAGCAGGACCGGCGGCTCGTCGCTGTCCAGGACGAACGGCCCTTCGCGAGTGGTGTCTTCCTGCCCCGCGCCGTAGAACCCGTGGATGGTGGTGCGGCTGTGGCCGCCGTCGATCCAGTGATTCCGAGCGCGGAACTGGAACTTCCCCAGACCGGGGTCGGCGGTGACGGCCTCGACCGTCCCTGTCAGCCGCTCGACGTCGACCCCGTTGATGGTGCTGCTGATGCTCATGGTGACTCCTGATGATGGGAGAGAAGTTCTCCGCGGCCGATGTTGCGACCGTAGAGTTAGCACGATCGGTCGTACTAAGTTAGAAGGTACGACCGATCGTGCTAAGTTGTCAACCATGACGACCGAGAGTGCGAAGCACGACCGCCCGAGACCGCGTCGGGCAGACGGGGAGCGCACCCGCCGTGCGATCTTGAGCGCTGCCGCGGCGCTGGCCACCGTCGACGGGTTGGAGGGCCTCTCCATCGGGAACCTGGCGACGGCGACCGGCATCAGCAAGAGCGGGCTGTACGCGCACTTCGGGTCCAAGCTGGAGCTGCAGCTGGCGACCGTGGAGGAGGCCGAGCGGGTCCTTGCCGAGGAGGTCGTGCAGCCTGCACTCGCCGCCCAGCCCGGCCTGGGGCAGCTGGCGGCGGCGTGCGAGGCCTTCTTCAGCTACGTGGAGCGTCGCGTGTTCCCCGGCGGCTGCTTCTTCGCTGCCACCTCGCTGGAGATGGGCGCTCGACCCGGGCCGGTCAAGGACCGGCTCGCCAGGGTGCAGTCGGAGTTCACGGCGCTGCTGCGGTCGTTCGCAACCACCGCGCTCGAGCAGCACGAGCTTTCCGCCCACGAGGATCCCGACCAGCTCGCCTTCGAGCTCCACGCGATCCTGCTGGGTGCCGACACCAAGTTCGTCCTGTACGACGACCCGGCGGTCATGGTCCTGGCCCGCCAGGTCATCCACCAGCGGCTGGGACTGGACAAGGCCAGCGACGCCTCCGCATGAGGCCACGCCTGCCTCGCCTCAGGTGGCGGGGCGGAGTCGATGGACTTCACCGGCCGGTGCTCGACAAGGTCCACAGCATCCGCCATGTGCGGCTCACGATCGACGCCCCCGGACCTTCGCGGAAGCAGGTGCCCCTCCCGCCGTTGCACGTGGCCACCTGCCCTCGGCGGAGGTCACCGGTACCACCGGTCGCCGCCGGCGACGACGTAGCGCTGCCAGACGTAGCGCCACGGCACGACGGCGACCACGACCACGACCAGCGAGCAGTTGACCAGCACCTCGGTGGTCGCGGCGTCGAGACCGTCGCCCGTGGCCTTCGGCAGCGCGACGAGCGCCAGCCAGATGAGCTTCCAGGCGGACTCGAACAGCAGCACGGGCACCATCGCCACCGGATGCCGCAGACCGAGGAGGGCGCCGAGGGACATGGCGGTCAGCATTGACAACGTGACGCCCTCGTACAACGGCATCGTCGAGGCGTCGGGCAGCAGCGGCCACTTCACGAGGACCAGCCCGAGGCCGATGAGCAGGTAGCCGGAGCGCATCAGGTTCAACCGGGTGACGGACAGCTCCAGGGACGTGGGAGGGGACGCGGTGAGGGTGGACATGTGGATCACTCCTTCTCGCCCGAGAGATCGGGTTTCGCGGGTGGGTTGATGGGGCTGAGCGCGATGAGCGTGATGCCGCCGTCGCGGAGCTTGGCCAGGACGCCGTGGAGGTCGGCCTGGTCGACGACGGGGCCGGTGAGCGTCGTGGTGCCGTCGTCATGGTGGGTGAGGGTGAGACCGCCGAGCCAGCCGGCCCAGTGGTCGTCGAGGTGTCCTCGGACGTTGATCGCGTAGACCGCGCCGCCCGTGGTCATGACCGGGCTCCAGCGAGACGGGTCCGCGAGCGGCGGATGGCCCACTCCGCGACGGCGAGGTTGATCGCCCAGCCCGCCCCCTTCGCCAGGTCGCCGGCGACCACGTCGGTGCCGACGAACGCCTCGCAGAGGCTCTGGGTAAGCACCTGGGTCCCGGCGCCGAGGCCGAGGGCGTACGCGCGGATCATCCAGGCGCGGTGCGCGGGGAAGTCGCGGCGGCGGATGGCGGTGAAGCCCAGCACGAGGCTGGCGATCGTGGCGGAGCCGACCACCAGTCGGAAGAGGTACAGCAGGTCGCCCGTGCCCGGCTGGGCGGCGTACGTCAGGGTCAGCCACAGCCCGGAGCCGGCGACCAACAGGCCGGCCACCGACAGCACGCGCCCGGCGCGGCGGTGCCAGGCCCAGTGGCGGCGCCGGAAGCCGGGCACGAACTGCAGCGCCCCGACAAGCGCGAAGACCGCGCTGCCGACGATGTGGACCAGGAGGGCGACGGGGAAGGAGTCGAACCGGTCGTCGGCTGGGAAGACCGCGGGCCCTCCGGCCAGCTGCACCAGCCGGAGCGTGCCGGCGGTCAGCGGGATCGCGCTGAGCAGGACCAGGCCGACGGCGACCGACCAGCCGCTCCGAGCGCCGGCCCCCGAGGGGGTCCGGCGCTCCTCGAGCGAGTGCGTGGTCATCGGACGGCTGCCGGCTCGGCGGAGGAAGCCGGCGCGGTGTCGACGGCGGGCTGCGTCCGCGAGGCCCGCCACAAGGAGGCCCCCAGACCCATCAGGGCGATGCCGACGGGCACCGCGAAGGGGCGGCTGAACGACTCGGGGAGGGCGGCGAGCGCGAGCGCGGAGACGGTGCCCGCGGCGAACAGGGCGGAGGCCCACCGGGCCAGGAGGCCGGCGCGGAACAGCGCGATGCCGAAGAGCAGGCCGCCGATCGCGTAGCCGATGCCCGTGACCATGAAGAGGTCCTGGACATGCCCGATGTCGCCTGCGGGGTTGTTGCCCATCGCGCCGTCGAGGTAGTCCTGCACGTAGCCGGGGTCGGTGCGCGCCACGACTGGGAGCACGGTGGCAACGATCGCCTGGTTGGCCAGCATCGCGAGGTAGCCGATGCTCACCAGCACGTAGCCGACGAGCCCCAGGACGCCGAACCGGTGCCGGTTGTGCAGGAACATCCCGGCGAAGCCGGCGAGCGCGAGGACGGCCATCGTCGCCTTGGCCAGCTCGCGGACGAACACGTCGGTGGTGACGACGTGCGCCACGTCGGCGGGCGGGTGGTTGATCTGAACGCCGACGTACAGAGCGCCGGCCACCGCGGCGCAGGCACCGGCTGCGGCAGTGATGCGGTTGAGGGTGATGTCCATGTCGGGGTTCCTGTCCTGACCGGTGCCGGGCTGGGTGTCCGGCGATGTCCTGACGCTAGGGACCGACGTGGTGACCCGACATCACCACATGATGTGACCGGCTTGGTGATCCTGCTCCGGGTGGCCGAGCTCCTCGAGAAGTCACCGCAGCCCGCGTCGGCGGCGCTCGGCGCGGCCCGCTGCGGCCCGGCGCCGGCTTGGGTGCGTATCTGGTCGAGCAGTTCGCGGGTCACGTCCAACGCGGCACGGTGGGGGTGCCGGCACAGGGCCCGCACCAGGTTGTCCCCGATCTTCTCCGCAACGGCAAAGGGCCCCTGACCTGCGTGGTGGCAGGATCAGGGGCCCCTTCAGGCCGAGGCGATGTCCTAGATGTCGTAGTAGAGCTCGTTGTATCCCTGTGGTATTGGCTGGCGTTGTGCGGTATTGAAAGCGCCCGCTGACCTCGGCAAACGCCAGATGTCGTGATTGATACGAACTACAACAAGTTGGCTCGTGACGGATCTCCTGCGGTATCACTGCGGTATTTGACGAGGTCGCTGACGAGGATCGCCTCGGCCTCGACGCGGTCTTGGAGGCGCGGCTTGACCGCTGTCCCGAGGTCGACGGTGACGCCCAAGAGGTCCTCCAGATCGAGCTTGTGTCTGGCCAGGTCGAACAGGCTCGTTCCCGGGGGTACGTCGGCCAAGAGGTCGAGGTCGCTGTCCGTGGTGTCTTCGCCGCGCGCCACGCTTCCGAACACTTGCGCGTTGGTGATGTCGTGACGGCGCAGGTAGTCGAGTAGGTCGTTGAGGCGCGCCAGAACGACGCGACCGATCGGACCGCGCATCGCCCCTTCGGTGCTGACCGCCATGGTTCGAAGGTAAGGGGGAGACGTGGCTTCGGCCTATCGAGTTCCGGAGCGACACGCCCGCTGTGCCTCCGAACATATGTTCGGGGCGGGCGTAGCCTGTTGGTGATGCCGGGTGACGACTCCTCGGCGGTGTGTAGCCCTCCGGGCGTCCGGTGAGAACTGCAAGCGTCTCGTCATCCCTGGCGACGG
>NZ_DAOMFK010000002.1:0-14013 GCF_035429765.1 Nocardioides sp.
CAGCGCCCTGGCCCGGCGGACCGTCGCCGGGTCGGTCACCGAGTCCAGCAGCACTCCGTCGGCCTCCTCGCCGGCAAGGCGGACCGTGCGTGGTCCCCGACCGCCCACGAGCACCGGCGGTCTCCGGGCCGGCGGCCAGTCGAGGGCGACCCCGTCGAGCCGGACGTAGCGACCCTCGAGGTCGACCCGGCGGCCGTCGAGGAGGTCGCGGACCGCCCCGGCGTACTCCCGCAGCAGCGTCATCGGTGAGTCGACCGCCGCTCCGACCTGGGCCATCCACTCGCCCACACCGTGCCCGAGCGTCGTCATCAGCCGGTCCGGCCACAGCCGGGCCAGCGTCGCCACCTCCATAGCGAGCAGGGCGGGGTTGCGCAGCGGCACAGGGAGCAGCCCCACGCCCACCCGCAGCCGCGCGGACGACGCGAGCGCGGCGGCGGCGGAGGTGAGGCCCCCTTCGAGGAAGCAGTCCTCCCACAGCCACAGCTCGGCGACCTGCGCCTCGTCGGCGGCCCGGACCACGGCCCTGAGCTCTTCGGGAGGCAGCTGGGGACGGAAGACCACCCCGACGGTCACGGCGGCCCCGACCCGGCGCTCGCTCACGGTCCTCACCCCAGTCCGAGCTCGTCGGACTGGACCACGACGGCTCGACGGTTCGGGAGGCCGAGCTTGCCCAGTACGGCCGACACGTGGTGGTCGGCGGTCTTGGGCGAGATGTAGAGCCGGGAGGCGATCTCGGCATTGGTGAACCCTCGAGCCACCAAGTTGGCCACCTCCAGCTGCCGGTTGGTCAGGCCAGCGGGGTTGGCCCGGGTTCTGGCCCGCGGGCGGGGTGGCACCCTCGCGACCCCGTCCCGGCGCAGCCTAGCCCGGTGACGGTCGGCCGTCCCGGTCGCACCGAGCCGGTCCAGCAGCTCCACGGCCCGCACCCGCCGACCGGGTTCCGCGGAGTCGCCCCAGGCCATCGCCTCCGCGAACGGCTCGCCGGCCCGGTGCCACCAGGAGGCGGCCTCGTCGTACCGGCCTGCGAGGGAGTGGGCGAACGGTTCGGCCACCGCCCCGGGCACCTCGGCCACCAGGCCGAGCCGGTCGAGCCACACCGCGAGGTCGCCCGCTGCCCACGGGGCGTTCGGGGCGCCGCCGAGCCGCCTCAGCTCGTCGGGCGCCCGCTGGGTGACCCGGGGGTCGTCCTCGCCGGTCATCCACATCTGCTCGGCGAGCGCGGAGAGCACCGCCAGGATGCCCGTCGGCTCGTCGATCTGGACCGCCCGCGACCAGGCGCGGTCCAGGTGGCCCTCGGCGTCCGGGACGCCGTCCCGGCGCAGCGGGACGAGGGCGTTGACGAGGGAGGGCCACACGGTGGCCACCGGCATGCCCTCCTCGTTCAGCACTCGCGTCGCATCCTCGAGGGCGGCCTGCCAGTGGCCGTGCGCGAAGTGCAGGCGGGACCGGACGCCGGTCTGCCAGTGCCGGCAGATCGGGATGTCGCGCTCCACCGTGAAGGGGAGCGACTCCTCCAGGACGTGCTCGGCGGACCGCAGCCGCCGCTGCTCCACGTCGAGGCTGCACAGCTGCGAGTAGCCGGTGGACGCCAGCTCGTCCCATCCCCGGCTCCTGGCGGTCTCGATGTGGCTCGCCAGCCGGCCGCGTGCCGCCGCGTCCCCGCCGACCAGCGCCACGAGCTCCTGGACGAGCTCGATCCGCAGCACCAACGCCGACATGCCCTCCGGGGCCGCGACCCGCCGGGCGTCGTCCAGGCACCGTTCGGCCAGCTGGAGCTGGCCCCGCAGGTAGGCCAGAAAGCCACGCGTCGCGCGAGCGGCACCGAATCGTTCGGCGGACCCCACCTCACGCGCGATGCGTGCCGCGAGGTCCGCGTGGGCTTCGGCCTGCTGACGGTGGGCGTTGTAGTACTCGAAGATCGCGCAGGTCTCGTGGGCCGCCGAGAGGCCGACCCGGTCGTCGGCTGTCTCCCACAGCGGGAACGTCGCCCGCACGTTCCCGATGGCCTCACCGAGTCGGCTCGTCATGTACTGCTCGAAGCTGAGTCGCTGCAGCCGGTCGGCCCGCTGCCGAGGGGCCACGTCCTCGGACTGGCTGAGCGCCGTCTCGAAGAAGGCGGCGGCCTCGCTGTGCGACCCGGCCCGGCTGGCGTCGTGGGCGGCCGCCAACGCGTGACGGGCCGTCCGGACCGGGTCGCGGGCACCGACCGCGTGGTGGGTGAGCAGGGCCGGTTCCCGGCTGCCGACCTGCTCCAGGGCGTCGAGCAGGCGCGCGTGCAGCTGGGGAGCGCCGCCGGGTGGGATGGTGCTCTCGACGGCCTCCCGGGCGAGCTCGTGGCGGAAGACCAGGCCACCCCGGGCCCGCACGACGAGACCCGTCGCGTCGAGCCTGCGCAGCGTGGGCAGGTCGACCCCCAGGGCCGGCAGCACCCGGTCGTCGAGCCGGTCCGGCGCCGTGGCCACCAGCTGCAGCACCTCGATGTCCTCGGGCGCCACTCCCGCGGTCCGGGCGAGCACCGCGTCGCGAACCGAGGACGGCAGTGGCCGGTCGGGGTCCTTGGCCACCTCGCTCACGAAGAAGGGGTTGCCGCCGGTGCGTGCGTGGACCAGCTCGGGCACCAGCCGGGTCCCGGCGACCAGCTTCTCCACGCCGTGCACCGAGAGTGGGCCCAGCTGCAGGGTCGTCAGGTCGTCAAGAAGCGCGAAGTCGCCCAGCAGGGGCAGCACGGGATGGCGCGGGGCGATCTCGTGGTCCCGGTAGCTCACCAGGAGCGCGAGCGGCATGGAGCCCACCCGACGGGCGAGGAACCGCAGCACGTCCGCCGAGGCCGTGTCGATCCAGTGCAGGTCCTCAACCACCAGGACCGTGGGCTGTGCGCGCAGCGTGTCGAACACCCCCTCGCACACGCCGGCGAGCGGGGCGCCCTCCCGTCGGAGCGCCGTGTCGAGGCCGCCGTCCCGGGCCAGGTCACGGAACGGTCCGAGTGGTCGAGGGGTCAGCAGCGGGTCGCAGCTGGCTCGCAGTACCCGGACCTGGGCGTGGGTGCGACACACCGAGTCGAGCACCGCCGACTTGCCCGCACCCGACTCGCCGGCGACCGCGATGCCGGATCCTTCACCGTCCCGCGCCCCGGAGACGGCCGCGTCGAGGGCGGCGAGCTCGTGGTCGCGTTCCAGAAGCTCCACGCACTCAGGGTAAGGGCGTGCGGGAGGGCCGCCGAGGTCCTTCGACCCGGCGACCCTCCCCCCGACCAGCTGAGCTCCAGGCCCGGTGGTCACTCCGCAGCTGCGAGCTCGGCGGTGTGGGGGCCGAACTCGTTGGCCACGACGGAGACCAGGTCAGCGGGGAACCCGCCGCGGCGCGCGTGCTCGAGGATGGCCTGGGCGTCCTCCGCCTCGTGCACGCAGTAGATCTTGTCGCCGGCCACGTAGCTGTTGACCCAGGTGTAGGGCACCCCCAGCGAGGCCACCGCCTCGTTGGACGTGCGCGCGATCGTGGCCAGGTCCTCCTGCGTCAGGCCGGCGGCGCCGTCGATCTCGCGCTCGATGATGAATCGCTGCATGTGCTGCTCCTTGTGTCCGCCGACGGCCCGGTGCCGTCGGTGTGCCTCCACCCTCGTCCGCGGCCACGATCCCGGCATCGGGAGCAGCTCCCCATGTTGCCCAGGCCGACACACCCGGCGCACGACCGCACGCCGGGCCGCGGGATGCGTGCGGACCCGGCCGCTCTCCGCGATCCTGGAGCCGTGTCGACCAGCGCCACCGTCACCCAGCGCCGGCTGCCTGCTCTGGCGGCCCTGACGGCGGCGACGGCGGTGTGGGGGTCGACCTTCCTGGTCACCAAGGAGTCCCTGACCGACGTGGCTCCCACGAGCTTCGTGGCCTGGCGCTTCGGCATCGCGGCGGTCGTCCTCGCATCGGTGCGGCCAGGTCGGCTACGGGCCCTGAGCCGCCACGAGCGGCAGCGTGCCACGCTGCTCGGGCTGTTCGTCGCGGCCGGCTTCCTGCTGCAGACCACCGGGCTGCAGCACACGGCTGCGGGAGTCTCCGGGTTCCTCACCGGGGCGTCGGTCATGCTCATCCCGCTGGTGGCGGCCGTGGCGTTCGGCGCCAGGATCGGCGCCGCGGGCTGGGCGGCAGTGGCGCTTGCGGGGGTCGGCCTCGCCCTGCTCACCCGCGGCGGTGGTGGCTCACCGACCCTCGGGGCCGTTCTCACGCTCGCCGGCGCGGTCTGCTTCGCCGTCCACGTCGCCGGGCTCAGCCAGTGGGCGACCCCGGCGAACGCCTACGGCCTGACCGCCTGGTCGGTCGGGGTGGCCGCGGCGGCGTCATGGGTCGTGTCCCTCCTCGCCGGGCAGGCCGCGGTCCCGGAGTCCGGCGGCGCCTGGCGGGCGCTGGTCTACGTCGCAATCGTCGCCACCTGCCTGGGGTTCGGCGTCCAGGCGTGGGCACAGAGCGCACTCTCGGCCACCAGCGCGGCGGTGGTGATGACCCTGGAGCCCGTGTTCGCCGCGGTCATCGCGACCGCCCTCGGTAGTGAGGACCTCCCACCGGCAGGCTGGGTGGGCGGCCTGCTGGTGGTGGTGTCGATGTTCGTCGCGGAGCTCGGGCCGCGGGACTGCTGTGACGCGAGGGCACCACGCATCGAGTGCTGCTGACCACGGGCCCGTGGGTGGCACCTCCTTCTCCTTGTTTCGACAGCCGTCTATATTGGTACCAGTCGACGCCAGGAGGTCGCCCATGCCCACCACCGAGACCAGCCGCGACCCGGAGCAGCTCCGCGACACCGTCCGGGAGCACTACGCCGCTGTCGCATCGGCCGCCGGCTCAGGCTGCTGCGGAGGCGGCCCGCAGCCGGTCTCCCTGTCCCTCGGCTACACCCCGGACGATCTCACGGCCGTGCCTGACGGTGCCGACCTCGGTCTCGGCTGCGGCAACCCGCAGGCGCTGGCCCGGCTCGAGCCGGGCATGACCGTGCTCGACCTGGGCTGCGGGGCCGGGTTCGACGTCTTCCTCGCGGCCCGGGCCGTCGGCGAGGAGGGTCTCGTGATCGGGGTCGACATGACCCCCGAGATGCTCGCCAAGGCGCGCGCGAACGCCCGGACCGCCGGCTACCGGAACGTCGACTTCCGCCTGGGCGAGATCGAGCACCTCCCCGTGGCCGATGCCAGCGTGGACGTGGTCATCTCCAACTGCGTCATCAACCTCTCGCCCGACAAGCAGGCGGTGTTCGCGGAGGCCTTCCGCGTGCTGCGCCCCGGGGGCCGCCTGGCCGTCTCCGACGTGGTCGCGTTCGCCGAGCTGCCCGAGGAGGTCCGGGGCGACCTCGCCCTGTACGCCGGGTGCGTCGCCGGCGCCGCCACCGCTGCGCAGACGTGCACCATGCTCGAGCAGGCCGGGTTCGCCGACCTCCACGTCACCCCGCTCGACCACAGCCGAGAGGTCGTCACGACCTGGGCGCCGGGGCTCGACCTGGCCGACTACGTCGCCTCGGCCAGCATCGAGGCCACCCGGCCCGCCTGAGGGTGTGGCGGATCCCTCGCGGCGGATCGCCCCAGCCGGCGCACCTACCCGCCTACCATGAAGGTGCGGGAACCTCGCGCCGGGTGGGCGATCGCCCACCCGCTCAGCGGTAGCACCGGAGGCGCCGATGGCGGTATCTCCACTCGGAGCCGTCGTCGCCGCGGCCAGGGTGACGGTGACCCGCCGGTCGGTGGAGCCGATCGTCCACGCCGTGCCGCTGCCGCCCGGAGGCGAGGTCATCGTGCTGTCCGGAGGGGCCGCGCTGGGGGCCGCCCAGGTCGGCATGCTGGAGGCGCTGAGCCGTGCCGGTGTCCGGCCGGCCATGGTCCTGGGTACGTCGGCAGGGGCGATCAACGCCAGCTTCTTCGCCGCCGACCCCACCCCGCGGGGAGCCTCGACCCTCGCCACCATCTGGCTGGAGCTCACCACGCGCCACGTCTTCGGCACCACGACCCATCGGGCCGCCAACCTGCTGCGGGGCCGCTCCGGCCTCTCCTCCCCCGCCGGGCTGCGCACGGTCATCGCCGGCAACCTGAGGTACGAGCGGCTCGAGGACGCGCCCACGCCGTGCGGTGTCGTGACCACGCACCTGCGGACCGGGACGGCGGTGCTCCACCGCGCCGGATCCGCGGTCGACCTGCTGCTGGCCTCAGCCGCCATCCCGGGGGTGTTCCCGCCGGTCCGGCTCAGCCCGGAGGCGGCGCCGACCCGACCCGGCACCCACGTCGACGGGGGGGTGCGCTGCATGGTCCCGGTGGACATGGCCCTGGCGCACCGGCCCGCACGGGTCTGGGTGCTCGACGTCGCCGGTGCGGTGCGGGCGACGCGCAGCTACCACCCCGGCAGCCTCGACCCCGTGGCGACAGGGTTCGCGATGGCGATGGCGGCCCAGGCGGAGGCCACCGAGGAGGCCGAGCACGACGCCCACGTCCGGGTCATCTCGCTGCCGATGAGCGCCGTGCGCCGACTGCGCTCCGCGATGGACTTCTCCCGTGGTGAGGCGCTGTACGAGGCGGGACGGGTGTCGGCGGAGAAGGTGCTGGCCGAGGAGACCTGAGCCGGCCGGTCACCTCCTCCCGGGCTCCCCCCGGACACCCAGCACGGCCCGGGCGTAGGCACACTCGGCGTCCGGGTCCACGTAGGTCCGGCCGACGTCGACGTCGACCTCGAAACCCTCGGCACCCCGGCGCAGCGCCAGGAACCGCTCGCCCAGCAAGGCCCGCAGCTGCTCCTCCCGGGGCAGCCACACCACCTCGCTCTGCTGGATGCTGTCCAGCGCCCACTCGGTGGTGCCGTTGAACCGCAGCAGCGCGCCCATCTCCAGGTGCTGCACCTCCACCACCATCTCGCTCACCACGAACACCATGTCGTCCAGGTCCCGGTCCGGCACCATGAACCGGTCGCCGTTCGCGGGCACCCAGGCGATGCCGGCGTCGCCGAGCCGCCGGGCCAGGTCGGGCGTGATCACGACCGCCCCGTCACCCGGCCGGCTCCTGGTGCATCTCCTTGAACGTCAGCAGGCTGGGGGCGAACTTGTGCGCGGTGTGGTCGACCTCGACGTGCAGCACGGACGGCCGGCCGGAGTCCCGGGCCTGCTCCAGCGCCGGCCGCAGGTCGGCCGGTCGGGTCACGTGGAACCCCAGCGCCCCCATGCTCTCGGCCATCAGGTCGTAGCGGATCTCCCCCAGATCGGTGTTGATCCGCTCCTCGTCGGGCAGCCCGCCCTCGGTGAGCAGCCGCTCGGCGTCCAGCGCGAACTCCTGGTTGACCTTCACCATCCCCCACGCCCGGTCCACCGCGACGACCACCACCACCGGCAGGTGGTTGCGGACCGCTGTCTCGATCTCCTGGGGGTGGAAGCCGAAGGCGCCGTCACCGGTGACGCAGACGACGGCCCGGTCGGGGAGCGCCACCTTGGCCCCGAGCGCGTGCGGGACGCCTGCCCCGAGCATGCCGAACTTGTACGTCGACATCATCGTGTGCGGGACCCGCACCTCGTGGAACAGGTTGGCCCAGATCGCGGTGTTCCCGCCGTCCACCACCAGCACGGTGTCGTCCGGGAACACCTCCTGCACCGCCGGCGCCAGCTGCCCGGAGTGGATCACCTCGCCGCCGGCAGGGACGCCCGCGTCGAGCGCGGCCCGGGCGGCGGCCTTCTCCCCGGCGTACCCCGCGACCCGCGCCCTCCGGCCGGGCAGCACCGCGGCGAGGTCGCGGCCGGCGAGCTCGTCGGCCAGCCGGGAGAGGAACACCCTGGCGTCGGCCAGCACGGCCACGTCGACCGGCTTGTTCAGGCCCAGGACCTCCTCGTCGACGTCGACCTGCACCAGCCGCTGCTCGGTGGCGCGGCGCCAGTACGGCGCCTTGCCCCACCAGTCGGTCTCGCCGAAGCGGGTCCCGACAGCCAGCACGACGTCGGCGTCGTTGCGCGCCTTGGTGTTCAGGTCGGTGTAGGACATCGGCAGGGACCAGTCGAGGCGCTCGTCGACGACGTCGCGCGCGGCCCAGCTGGTGGTCACGGGTGCTGCCAGCAGCTCGGCCACCCGGCGCAGCTCCGCGGCCGCCTCGGCGTGCAGCACCCCGCTGCCGGCGTGCACGAGGGGAGCCTCGGCGCCGGCCAGCAGGTCGGCGGCGGCGACGACCAGCTCCGGCGCCGGCTCCAGAGGCGCGGTCCGGCGGTACCGCTCCGGGCCCACCTCCCCGAAGGGCGGCTCGTCGAAGGCTCCGTTCATCACGTCCTCGGGCACCGTCAGGTGCACGACACCGGGACGGCCCCGCCAGCTGATCCGGAAGGCTCGGTTGAGCAGCTCGGGGACCCGCTCGAAGGAGGTCGCCGCGCCGCTCCACTTGGCCATCGGACGGATCACCGCCGGCTGGTCGAAGTACTGGTAGGCGCCGCCGCGGTCCGGCCCCACGATGCCGTGCCGACGCCAGCTCGTGATCAGCAGCACCCGGTTCCCCTCGCCGTTCTCGACGGCGACACCGGGGAGCGCGTTCGCCACGCCGGGGCCGTTGCTGGCGATCGCGACACCCAGGCGGCCGGTCAGCCGGGCGTACGCCGCCGCCATGTGCACCGCGGAGGTCTCGTGCCGCGGCGAGACCAGACCGATCCCGTGGTCCCGCAGGTGTGAGTAGAGACCGAAGTAGGTGCCGTCGATGATCCCGAAGACCACCTCGACCCCCTCGGCCGCCAGCATCCGGGCGATGCGCTGTCCTCCGCTGAGCTGACCCATCGGTCCCTCCCTCTCCCTCAGTCCTCCCGGCCGCGACGGCCGGCGGTGCGGTGCCGGGACACCATCCCCGCCGCGAGCGGGGCGTCGTCGAACGCGCCGGCCCGGATCCGCTCCCCCACCCGGCGCAGCACCACGCGGTCGGCGACCGCGGGCAGGTGCCGGGCCAGGAACATCTCGGCGCCCACCCGCCGGCACGTCGCCAGGTCGCGGTGTGCCCGGCGGGCTGCGCAGGCCCGCACCACGGTGGCCACCACGCCCTCCAGCGGCTCGAACTGCGAGGCGCCCTCGAGGCTGAGCCCGGCGGCGGCCGTGGAGTCGTGGATCGGGCTGCGCACCATGCTGGGGTACACGGTGGTGACCGAGACGGCCGGCGCCAGCTCCAGCCGCAGCGCGTCGGCGTACGCGACCAGACCGCGCTTCGACACGCCGTACGCCGCAGCCAGGGGCAGCGCCATCACCGCCATCCGTGAGGCCACCATCACCACCCGGCCCCGCGACTCCACCAGGGCGGGCGTGCAGGCCGCGGTCACCCGCCAGGTGCCGAGGAGGTTCACCTCGAGCTGGCGGCGCACCACCTCGCCCGGCGGCTCGGTGGCCGGCGCGGGTCCGCCGACCCCGGCGTTGTTGACCAGCAGGTCCAGGCCCCCGAGCCGGTCGACCGCCTCCGCACAGGCGGTGGCCACGGAGTCGTCGTCGGTCACGTCGCAGGCGAGCACGGGCGCAGCGGCATCCGCGGAGGCCGTCAGGTCCAGGCCGACGACACGCACCCCGCGGGCGCGCAGGGCGTCGCCGATCGCGCGGCCGAAGGTCCCGGCGGCGCCGGTGACCACGGCGCGGCTCCCGGTCAGGTCCCGTTGCGCCATGTGACCGCCTCCCCTGCGACGTGGCTCACGCTACCGTGGCGTAGCCGTCCGCACAGCCGGGAGGACAGGAGCACCACGATGAGCGCACAGCCGTCCGCGCGGAGGTCTCCGGACGCGTCGTACGACCCCGAGACGCCGCTGGCGCGGGGCAGCCTGCTGTGGTTCGCCGGGGGCTCGTTCGGGATGGGCATCTACGTCACCGTGCCCGGCCTGCTGCTGCTCTACTACCTGACCAACGTGTGCGACGTGGACGCCTGGCTCGCCGGGGTCGCACTCCTGCTGCCGAAGATCGTGGACGTGGTCGTCCACCCGTTCGTCGGCAGCGTCTCGGACGCGGGGAGGCGCCGCAGCGGCTCCCGGGTCGCGATGCTCGCGGTCGGGACCCTCACCCTGCCGGTGGCGTTCGTGCTGCTGTTCGCCGCTCCCAGCCCCCTGCTGGGCGCATGGGCCGCGCTCTGGGTCGCCCTGTTCTTCGTGCTCGCCAACACGCTGTTCGCGGCCTACCAGGTGCCCTACCTGTCGGTGCCCTCCGACATCGCCACGGGCTACCACCAGCGCACCCGGCTGATGGGGTTCCGGATGGTCGTGCTCACGCTCGGCATCCTGATCGGTGGCGCGCTCGCGCCGCTGCTTGCCGACCAGGAGACCGGCACCCGCGGCGACTACCTGACCATGTCGATCGTGCTCGGCGTGGTGATGCTGGCGACGATGTTCTCCGGCATCGCCGGCGTCCGCCGCCTGGAGGGAGAGGTGCCACCCTCCCCGCTCGGCTCCGAGGGCAGCCACGTGCTCACCCTGCGGGAGCGCTTCGCCGTGGCCTGGTCGAACCAGCCGTTCTTCTGGCTGATGTGCTCCTACCTGGTGATGTCGACGACCACGCACCTGCTCCTGGCCGGGACCCCGTTCTACACCGAGTACGTCCTGGAGAACGCCAAGCTCACCACCGTCCTGTTCGTCTGCTTCGTGGGCCCCGCACTGGTCGCGACCCCGCTGTGGGCGCGGATCTCCCGCAGGTACGGCAAGCAGCGCCTGCTGCTGCTCGCGCAGGGGATGTTCCTGGTCGGCGCGCTGCTGCTCCTCCTGGGCCGGCCCGGGGGGCTGCCCTACGTGCTGCCCAGCATGCTGCTGCTCGGTGTCGCCTTCGCGGGCATGCAGCTCTTCCCGTTCTCGATGCTTCCCGACACGGTCAAGGCCGCGGGTGAGGCGGGGCAGCGCAACGCCGGCGCGTTCACCGGGCTGTGGACGGCGACCGAGGCGACCGGCGCCGCACTCGGGCCCTACCTGTACGCCGGGGCGCTGGCCCTGGGCGGCTTCGTCTCCACGCAGGCCGGGGAGACCGTCGCCCAGTCCGACTCGGCGGTCACCGCGGTCCGGCTGGCGTTCTCCCTGCTGCCCGCCGTACTCATGTGCCTGGCGCTGGTCCTGCAGCGCCGCTACCCGCTGGACCGGGAGCGCTCACGGTAGTGGGCGGACCCGGCGAACCGTCGGCCCAGGACGTGGAACGCCCAGCCGATGGCGAAGGACCCCAGAACGCCCACCAGCGCCAGCACCACGAACTTCGCCTCGGCCGCCCAGCCCAGGGGGCGCAGGAGCAGGGCGCACAGCACCAGCACCGGTCCCTGGGCCACGAACGCGCCGTAGGCGGACGCCGCGGCGGCCCGCTCGAACCGGCCGTGGGCCACCACGTGGCGTCGGGACCAGTCCAGGACCAGCACGGACAACCCGACCGACACGGCGCCCTCGCACGCGGCCATCCCCGCGGCCTCCCAGTGCCAGCCGCCCTTGAACGGCTCCGGGCCGTCGGAGAGCGGGATCAGCACAGCGAGGGTGGCCACCGCCAGGACCAGCGCCACCCGGCAGCCGCGCAGGACCCGGGCCGGCACCGGCGTGATCCAGCCGCGCTCCGCACCCACCGCACCGAGGACGAACAACGACACCGCCTGCGGCCAGATCCACAGGTGCACGTCCAGGAACTGAGCCGAGTCGATGGGGAACCGCGTGCGCACGAGGAACGTCCCGACCGCGACCGCAGCGCCGGCGGTCAGCACGGTCCGTCCCGCGGGGGTGGCCGACGGCCGGGCGGGCACCCACCAGCGCCACAGGCACCAGCCGACAGTGATGAGCAGCAGGACCAGGACGAACCACATCGGTCCGGTCCCCCGCGAGTGCCACATCGACCCGGAGAACTCCCGGCGGTAGAACGCCCACAGCCCCGGCGCGTCGCCCTCCACGACGTCCACAAGCCACTGCAGCACCGGCCACACGACGAGGGCGTACGCCAGCACCGGGACGCCGAGGCGGAGCAGCCTGGACACCAGGAAGCGTCGCGGGCCCCGTCGTACCAGAGGACCCGTGGTGAGCAGCCCGGCGATGAGGAAGAACAGCCCGAGGACGAACATCACGCCCCCGCCGACGGCCACACTGAGCAGCAGCTCGCTGCCCCCTGAGAGCGAGTCCTCCTCGTAGAGCCAGGTCCCGGCGGCGCCGTAGCTCATCGCCGCGTGGGCGACGATCACACCGGCGGTGAGCAGGATCTTCAGCCGGTCCAGGTGCGCCAGCCGGGCGCCGGGTCGCGGGTCCACCACTCACCCCGTGACGGTGTCTCCGTGGCGGTGGACGACCCTCCACGCGCCCTGCTCCCGGCGGTACACCTGAGTGGCCCGCAACGTGTAGGTGCGCGGCTCACCGTCCACCGAGGCGGAGGTGTGCTCGAGCCCGGCCGTGTACGCCATGTCGCCGACGACGTCGTAGGCCTGCAGGTCGACCTCGAACGCCGTGCAGTGGGAGAAGCTGGCGCCCAGGAAGGCGAACAGCTCGTCGACCTCCTGCTGACCTCGGGCGTTCCGCCAGGCCCCCAGAACGCTCACCGGCTCGTTGCGGGACCACAGTGCCCGCCGAGGCGCGGCATCACCGTTGTGCAGGGCGAGCTCCGCTGGGTACAGCTCGTTCCTGACCCAGGTCAGGAACTCCTCGCGTTCGGTCATGTCATTCCACGCTAGCCGATCGGGCAGCAGTCGAGCACGCCCGAAGCCCCCACCGAGTTAGTACGGTCCCAACGCGGGGTGTTCCGGGCCTGCCGACCCCGCGTTGGGACCGTACTAACTCCTGTCCGACCTGGTGTCCGGGATCGCCGGGAGCCTGCAGTGGACGCGGGCGGTGGCGCTCGACGTGTCGACATCCCGACCTGGTCGTCCTCGACGACGCGGCCCTCGGCTTCCGCGACCACTCCGACGAGCAGCTGGCAGCGCACCTTCGCCGACCGTCGTCCCTGGGTGGTCCCTGGCCGCCACGCGGAAGTCGGCTACGACGCCGGCCCCACCTGAGCGCCTCTGCGGTTCACACCTGGAAGCGTCGCTTGAACTCCGCCGCGAGGGCCTCGCCCGCCGCTCCCACCAGCGCCCCGACAACCGGGTTGACCACCAGCGCCGTGACGGCGCCGACGAACTTCGGTGCGTGCTTGACGAACCAGTCGCGCACGTACTCCATGGTGGAGAGCTCCGGCTTCTCCGCGGTCACCGCGTCCTTCAGCTCGTCCAGCTTGTCGGCGGCGGCGTCCGGGGTGTCCGGGTCGGCGAGCACCTCGTGGCGCAACGCCTCGAACTGACGCATCAGGTCGTCCAGGTCGGTCGCGCTCGGGGCCGAGGAGCCGACCGTGGTGCTGGTCTGGCTCACCGTCCCGCCGATCGCGACCTGGCCACCGCTGACCTGGCTGACGGTTGCGTGGATCTCGTTGCGGGGTTCGTCTCTGGTCATGGTCTGTCTCCTCAGCCGAGCGTCGAGTAGGTGAGGGTCACGGTGCTGCCGCAGTCGACCGGGGTGGAGGGCGCGGGGTCCTGCCCCACGACCATCTCGGACTGCAAACCCTGCTCCACCAGGACGCGCTCGGACACCAGTCCGTGCGTGCTCAGCTGGCCTTCGGCGTCCTCGAGGGGCCACCCCTGGACGTCGGGCACCACGCAGACCACGGGGAGCGAAGTGGTCAGGTCGGCCAGGAGCGTGCCCTCGGGCGACTCGACCCTGACGTTGACGTCCACGGACCCGGACGTGACCCCGCGCAGCATGAGTGTGAGGTCGGCGCTTCCGCCGACGTCGAGGGTCTCGAGCTCGCAGCTGAGCGACCCCGACGTCAGCTCGCAGCCGGGGCCGTCCTCCACCAGCTCCGCCGCCGAGCCGGCCACGGTCGCGGTGAGGACGGCACCGCTCACCGGCGCAACGCCCTGTCCGTCGAGCGCTTCGTTGGCCACGTGCACCACGACGGGCACGTCCTCACCCAGCGCCACTGCGGGGGGTTCCGGGGTCACCACCGCGGTCACGTTCGGGGACTCGGCCCCGGCCGTCGGCGGCCCGCCGTCCTCGGACTGCCCGCCGTCCTCGGAGGGCCCGGTGTCGCTGGGC
>NZ_DAOMFK010000002.1:14113-23950 GCF_035429765.1 Nocardioides sp.
GCCCGGTGTCGCTGGGCTCAGCGGACTGCCCGGTGGTGGCCGGCGCGGTGCCGGGCATCCCGTCGTCGCCGTGGTCCCCCACGCCGAGGACGACGAGGAGGCAGACGGCCAGCGTCAGGAGCAGGCCACCGAGCACGACCCAGCCCCGCCTCCGCCTGGGCCTGGTGGGGCGGCGAGACGCTGCAGGGGGACCCGACCGGGTGGCGGGACGGGGAGCGCGCGCGACGTGCGGCACGCTCGTCATGGCCTCCTCCATCACGCCCAGCTGGTGGGCGAAGAACCTCGCGCTGGGGACGTCACCGGATGCCTCGGCTGCCGTCAGGCCCGCACGGAGGGTCTCCCCCCACGCCGCCCACCGACCGACCAGGGCCAGGGCCTGCTCCGCCGCGGCCGCCAGGACCACGACGTCGATCCACCGCCGGTCCGCCAGAGACGCCTCCAGCACTCCGGCGATCACCGGGACCTCCGCCGCGACCTCCTCGGGGATCGAGCGCTCTCGCACCCAGGTGGTGAGCACCACGGCCGCACGGTGCCGGTCCTCTACGGGCGCCTCTGCCCGGACCCGTGCCTGCCATCCGTGGAGGTCGTCGCCTTGGACCAGGCCGCGCTGCGCCAGCTCGAACAGCAGCTCACCCGCGTCCGGTCGTCCGGAGTACGCCGCCACCGGTCCGGCTCCCACCGGGACCCCGAAGGCCGCCAGCGCGACCAGGACGGCGTCCTCGTCCGCGGACACCGACCTCTGCACAGCGAGGAGCAGGTCCTCGGGTCCTGCGTCCACCCCGAACCCACGTGCCACCCCCACCAGGTCCCCGCTGCCGGCGCGGACGAGGCTGGCGAAGCGTACGAGCTCGAGCGGGTTCCCCTGCAGGACCTGGCACACCTGCGCACCGACCTCGTGCTCGCGCCGGCTCAGCGCCCGGCCGACCGTCGCCTGGATGAGCGCGACGCCGTCCTCGTCGGCCAGGCCGCTCAGTGCGAGGCCGTCCACTCCCTCGAAGAGGCGCTGCTCACTTCCGGCGAGAAGGAAGAGCGAGGCCGGCATGGCCTCGCGAAGCTCCTCGAGCTCGTCACGGTCCAGTCCTGCGTCGTCAAGGACGACAAGGAGCCTGAGGTCGTGCAGCGAGCTGGCCAGCTCCTCGCGGCGCGGGACCAGACGTCGCGTCCCCTCGTAGCACGCGTCGAACAGGTAGCTGAGCGTGTCAGCGACCCCGAGCCGTGCGGGAACCGCCACCACCCCGTCCGGGGTCCGGGAGGTCAGCCCTGTGTTCGAGGCGGCCCGCAGCAGCACGGACTTGCCCACGCCGCCGGGACCGAAGACCTCCACGGAGGTACCCGCGGCGAGCGCGGCCCGCACCCTCTGCAGCTCCCCGGTGCGGTCCACGAGCGACGGGAACGCCGGTGCCGGGCGCAGGACGGGCGGCGGCCGGCGCACGATCCGGACGTCGGACTCCGCGTTGACGACGACGTGCGCGCCCTGCGCGGCGTCGATCTGCACCACCCGGCCACCGATGGCCACCTGGCCGCCGGAGACCCCCTGCACACGCCCGCGGACCGTGTCCGGGTGTTCTGGGGGCGGCCCGGCCATCTCGCACCTCTGCTCCCGAGCGAACGAACGGCCCGGGACCGATGACCATCCGCTCCACCTACCACGCTATCCCGCTGCGTCCAGGCCGCGGGCATGACGCGCGTCACCTAAGACGCGCGTGTGGTCGGGTGCCGTCAGTCCAGGTGCAGGTGGACGGCGTCGGCCAGGCGAACCGCAGCCTCGTCGATGTGCAGCTCGCAGGGTTCGCGGGTCTCACAGTCGGCCACGTGTGCCGTGTGGTCGTTGCTGCCCGGAGTCAGGTGCAGGTTGTCGCAGGCGCAGGCGCAGTCGCACGCCATCTCGTGGGGGGTGTCGGCATCGGCGTACACCCAGTGGGCGGGAGGGGTGTCCATAGCCGCACGCTAGTCGGGCCGGGCCGGGGTGACGCCCTGGGGCGGCGTGACCTGCGTCACGTCGGGAGGGACTCGATGCAGCACGCTCGGGGAGAATGGCTTCGTGGACGTGGTCCCCTCCTCCCACCAGGATCTGCTCGACCGGCCGCTCGTCGCGGCCCTGTCCACGCTGACCCCTTCCGGTTACGCCCAGACCCATCCGGTGTGGTTCAGTGCCGAGGGACCGTGGCTGCAGGTCAACACGATGCGCGGGTTCTTCAAGGAGCGGAACATGCGGGCCGACCCACGGGTGACCCTGCTGGTGGTCGACCCGGGACCTGACGTGCACTGGCTGGAGGTCCGCGGTCGGGTCGAGCTGGTGGAGGCGGGGGCACGTGAGCACCTGGACGCCCTCGCCCTGCGCTACACCGGCACAGCGCCGTACTTCGGCGAGGTCGTGCCGGCCGAGCTGGCCACGTCGGAGTCGCCGGTGATCGGACGTATCGCTCCCCTGCTGGTGGTGACCGACCTCCTCGCTGACGCGGCACCCGAGAGACGCCGGCCACCGTCGGCGAGACCGGTCCCCCCTGCACCGCGACCAGCGGCCACGGGGCCCGTGGTCCCGGTGCCGGGCTCGCACCGGGAACTCCTGGCCGCTCCGTACCGTGCGGTCCTCACGACGCTCATGCCGGACGGGCACCCGCAGACCCAGCCCGTGTGGTGCGGCCTCGACGGCGACGAGATCCTCGTCACCACGACCCGGGAGCGCCGGGAGGGGCGCAACCTGCTGGCCCGTCCGCGGGCGACCGTGCTGGTGGTCGACCCCGCCGACACCGGCCGCTGGATCGAGGTCCGGGGAGACGTCACGATCACCCAGGGCGGCGCCGAGCGCCGCGGGGCCGAGACGCACCTGGTGTGCCGCATCCGCCCTCGCCACGTGGTGTGCGACGCCATCCACCGCTGACGACTAGTGCGACGGGTCCGGGCCGGCGACCAGCAGCACCACCAGCGTGCGCGGGCCGTGCACGCCCTCCACCCGGGTGAGCTCGATGTCACTGGTGGCGGAGGGGCCGCTGATCCAGGTCTGGGGACGTGACGGGTCCAGCCGAGCCACGGCCTCGGGGACGCCGGGCACCACCTGGTCGGCTCGGACCACGCACACGTGCAGGTCGGGGACCAGCGACAGGGCGCGGCGTCCCTGACCCGGCCCGTGGTCGAGGACGACCGTGCCGGTGACCGCGATGCCCAGCGTGGCGCCGGTGACGACCGCGTCGATCCGGTCCAGCTCCGCCGGGCTCTGGCCGGAGTCCACCACCGCGCCGTCGACCGGCCACGGCAGTCCCGCGGGGACCACCACCGACCGCCCGGCCAGCGCGTCGCCGATCGCTGTCTGGACCTCCTTCGGGGCGCAGCGCACCACCGTCGCCCGGTAGTCGGCGACCCGCTCCGCGAACAGGGCGACCGGGTCGTCGTCCGCCCCCGGTCGCCGGTACTCCCGCCCGACAGGTGGTGCGGTCAGGGACCTCGGCGCCAGCGCCCGGCGTACGGCGGCCAGGACGTCCTCACGCGCGCTCACGGTCCGGTCCTCCCGCCGTCGGTACGCCGCCACCAGGCCCGGAAGGACTCACGGGGAGGAGTCGGCAGGTCTCGTGCGAAGGTCCAGCCGGCCGCGGGCCCGGGGAGGCGCCGTCGGCCCACGCGCCCGACGAGGCCGCCGGCCAGCCCGGCAACCCGCGTGAGGGCGCTCAGCCGCCAGCCACGCGAGAGTGCCCACGCCGCGCCGCGCATGGCGACCGTCTCGGGTGTGGGTCGGCCTCCCCGGTGGGCGTCGACCACCTGGGCCCGCAGGTCGACCAGCACGGAGGGGATGTCGATGCGCACCGGGCAGACCTCGAAGCAGGCACCGCACAGGCTGGAGGCGTACGGCAGGGAGTCGGTCTGCGGGTCGTGCCCCACCCCCCGCAGCAGCGGGTTCAGGATCGCCCCGATCGGGCCCGGGTAGACCGAGCCGTAGGCGTGCCCGCCGGTCCGCTCGTAGACCGGGCACACGTTCAGGCAGGCAGAGCACCGGATGCAGCGCAGCGCCTGCCGACCGACCGGGTCGGCCAGGGCGCGGCTGCGGCCGTTGTCCAGCAGCACGACATGGACCTCCTGGGGCCCGTCGCCGGGGGTGACACCGCTCCAGGTGGAGGTGTAGGGGTTCATCCGCTCACCGGTGGCAGAGCGCGGCAGCAGCTGCAGGAACACCTCGAGGTCGGTCCAGGTCGGCACCACCTTCTCGATCCCCACGACCGAGACCAGCACCTCGGGCAGGGTGAGGCACATCCGGCCGTTGCCCTCGGACTCGACCACCACCAGCGTCCCGCTCTCGGCGACCGCGAAGTTCGCGCCGCTGACCGCGACCCTGGCCCGCAGGAACTTCTCGCGCAGGTGCGCGCGGGCCGCGGCGGCCAGCGCGAAGGGGTCGTCGGTGAGGTCGCTGGGGGCGGGGCGGCCGACGGCGGCCATCTCGCGCAGGAAGATCTCGCGGATCTCCGACCGGTTCCGGTGGATGGCGGGCACCAGAATGTGCGAGGGGAGGTCGTGGCCCAGCTGGACGATGAGCTCGGCCAGGTCGGTCTCCCAGGCGGCGATCCCCCGCTCGGCGAGGGCCTCGTTCAGGCCGATCTCCTGGGTGGCCATTGACTTGACCTTGACCACCTCGTCCACCCCGTGCGTCCGGGCCACCCGTGCCACGATCTCGCACGCCTCGGCCGCGTCGCGGGCCCAGTGCACGGTGGCGCCGTGGGCGGCCAGCGACTCCTCCAGCTGGACCAGGTAGGTGTCGAGGTGCTGCAGGACGTCGTCCTTGATCGCCGCACCGGCCAGCCGCAGCTCCTCCCACTCCGGGAGCTCGCCCACGACCGCGGCCCGTTTGGCCCGGATCGTGGTGGTCGCGTGGGCGAGGTTCCGGCGCAGCTGCGCGTCGGTCAGCGCGGTTCGTGCGGCCTCGGGGAACGCGGGCATCCCCACGAACGTGCCGGTCACGGAACCGCCTCCTGCGCGGCGAGGACCTCTGCCAGGTGCATCACCCGGACCCCCGACCGCTGCCGGTCCAGCAGGCCCCCGAGGTGCATCAGGCAGCTGTTGTCCCCGGCAACCAGCACCTCGGCGCCTGTCTCGACGACGTGGCGGACCTTGTCGGTCCCCATCGCCACCGACACGTCGGGGTTCTTCACCGAGAACGTGCCCCCGAAGCCGCAGCACTCGGTGGCGAGAGGGAGGTCGACCAGGTCGAGACCGCGTACGGCGCGCAGCAGGCGGGTCGGACGGTCGCCGACCCCGGTCATCCGCAACGAGTGGCAGGTGGGGTGGTAGGTCACCGTGTGCGGGAACGACGCGCCGACGTCCTCCACCTCGAGCACGTCGAGGAGGAACTCGCTGAGCTCGTGGACCCGCGGTGTGAGCTGCGCGACCGCCCGGCCCAACGCCTGGTCGCGACTCCGTGAAGCGACCAGCCGGTGCTGATGACGCACCGAGCCGGCGCACGAGCCGGAGGGAGTCACCACCGCGTCGTACCCCTCGAACGCCTCGACGAACGTCCGCACCACCGGGACGGCCTCGTCGAGGTAGCCGGTGTTGACCATCGGCTGGCCGCAGCAGGTCTGCGCCTGGGGGAACTCCACGTCGACTCCCAGCCTGCGCAGGAGCGAGACGACCGCCTTGCCCGTGCCGGGGAACAGCGCGTCGTTGAGGCAGGTGACCATCAGGGCGACCCTCATCGGCAGACCCCCTTCTGGCCGGTCAACCTAGCCCTTCAGGACGGCACCTCCCAGGGTGGTGCCGGGTAGCCCACGAGTACGCTCCCCTGGTGTCGGCCTTCTGCCCCTGAGCCGCCACCGAGAGGGGGTCTGCGTGTGGGCCATCGAGCAGCGAGGGTACGGCGAGCCCCGCGACGTGCTGCACCTGACCGACGTGAAGGTCCCGGAGATCAGTCCCGACCAGGTGCTGGTGCGCGTGCACGCGAGCTCGGCGAACCCCTACGACTGGCACCTGGTCTGCGGTGAGCCGGTCCTGATGCGTCCTGGGCTCGGTGGGGTCCGGGCACCGCACCGGGTGGTGGGCGCCGACTTCTCCGGTGTCGCCGAGAAGGTCGGGAGCGCGGTCCGGGACGTGGCCGTGGGCCAGGAGGTCTACGGGTTCGCCGACGGCGCGTTCGCAGAGCTCCTCGCCGCACCCGCAGGCAACCTGGCCCGCAAGCCGGCCACCTTGACGTTTGCGCAGGCGGCGGCGGTCCCCTTGGCTGCCGTCACCGCCCTGCAGGGGCTGCGCCGGGGAGGGCTCGCCCGAGGGCAGCGGGTGCTGGTCGTCGGGGCCTCCGGAGGAGTCGGGACGTTCGCGGTCCAGCTCGCCAAGCACGCCGGGGCCGAGGTGACCGGCGTGTGCAGCACCGATCGGCTCGAGCTGGTCCACGGCCTGGGCGCTGACCGGGTGATCGACTACACGGTGCAGAACCCGGCGTCCGCCCCCGCGGCGTACGACCTGGTCCTTCAGCTCGGTGGCCGCTACTCCCCACGAGCCCTGCGTCGGGTGCTCGCACCGGGCGGGACGCTGGTCCAGTCCTACGGCGACGGCAACCGGTGGCTCGGCCCGATCGGCGGGATCGCGGCCGGTGCCCTGCTGAACCTGCTCACCAGGCAGCGGATCACCAGCTTCGTCGCCAAGGAGGACGCCGAGACGCTCGAGGAGCTGCGCGGCCTGATCGAGGCGGGTCACCTCAGGCCCGTCATCGACAGCGAGTTCCCGCTGGAGCGGGCCGCCGACGCCGTCGCCCTGGTCAGGGAGGGGCGTCCTGCCGGCAAGGTCGTGGTCACCGTCGCGGACTAGGGTCGCAGGGAAGGCCCCGAGGAGGTCCACGTGCGCGCGATCGTCCAGGAGGAGTACGGCCCCCACCGCGAGGTCCTGCGCCTGTGCGAGATCCCGAGCCCCGTCCCGGGCCCCGGGCAGGTGCTCGTTCGGGTGCGGGCCACCTCGGTGCACGCCGACGTCTGGCACGCCGTGACCGGAGTGCCGTACGTCCTGCGGCTCATGGGCTCCGGGCTGAGGGCTCCGAAGCAGCCGGTCCCCGGCACCGACCTGGCCGGCGAGGTGGTCGGTCTGGGTCCCGGGGCAGCCGCGTTCGCGCCGGGCGACCGGGTGTTCGGCGAGGTGACCGCCAGGAACCAGTGGGGCAACGCCGGCACCTTCGCCGAGCTCGCGGCTGTCGACGAGACGCTGCTCGCCCGCATCCCGGAGACCCTCTCGTTCGAGCAGGCCGCGGCGGTCCCCACTGCTGCGCTCATCGCACTGGTGAACCTGCGCGACCAGGGCCGGGTCGCTGCGGGCCAGCGCGTGCTCGTGAATGGGGCGGGCGGCGCGGTCGGGGTCTGGGCGGTCCAGCTGGCCAAGTACTTCGGCGCGGAGGTGACGGCCGTCGACGGTCCGGCCAAGCTCGACCTGCTTCGCGCCCTCGGCGCCGACCGCGTCATCGACTACACCCAGCAGGACTTCACCCGGCTCGGCCTGCGCGTCGACCTGGTGCTCGACATCGTGTCGCAGGCACCGTTCTCCGACGTACGCCGAGCGTTGGAGCCCGACGGCACCTTCGTGCTGGTGGGCCACGACCAGTACGGCCGGTCGGGGCACCGGGTGCTCGGCAGCCTCAGACGGATGCTGCCGCTGATGGCCCTCTCCCCCTTCGTCAAGCAGCTCCCCGGGGTTCGGCCCGGTCCCCCGCGTCGGGAGAACTGGGCCACCCTCGTGGACCTGCTCGGCCAGGGTCGTGTCCGGCCGGTGGTCGACGAGCGGGTGTTCCCGCTCGAGCAGGCCGCCGAGGCGATCGACTACCTCGCAAGCGGTGTCGCGAGGGGGCGGGTGGTGCTCACCGTGTGACGGGGCCACGCACCGGACCTACGGTGGGTCCATGTACCTGGAGAACCTCGTGTTCGACGCGGTCGAGCCGCAGCGGCTGGGCCGCTTCTGGGAGATGGTCGTGGGTGGCGAGCGGCTCACCGACGAGCCCGACATCTTCGAGACCCGGCTCACGGTCGAGGGCGGACCGGTGCTCGACCTGTGCTTCCAGCGGGTACCCGAGCTTCCGTCGGAGCCGCTGCGGTTCCACCTCGACCTTCTGGGTGGCACCAGCCAGGGGGCGGAGGTCGAGCGGCTGCTCGCGCTCGGCGCACGCCATCTCGACATCGGTCAGGGGGACGTTCCCTGGGTGGTGCTCGCCGACCCGGAGGGAAATCCCTGCTGCGTGATGGAGGACCGCGCGGCGTACGTCGACACCGGCCCGATCGCGGCGCTCCCGCTCCACTCCGCCGACCCGGACCGCGACGCGGAGTTCTGGTCCTGGCTGACCGGGTGGACGGACGCGCCCGGCGTCGCACCTCGCACCCTGCGTCATCTCTCACTGCGAGGTCCTCTCCTGGAGCTCTGCCCCGAACGGGAGCCGAAGGGGATCGCGAAGAACCGGCTGCACCTCGACGTCCGGCTCGAGCCCGCGGACGATGCCGACGACGTGGCCTCCGGCATCGCCGAGCGTGGCGGCCGCGAGCTGCACCCCGACTGGGGCGACCTGCCCTGGCGGGTCTTCGCCGACCCGTCGGGAAACGAGCTGTGCGTGCTGCCGGCCCGCTCGTGAGGAGTCGGTCGGGGTGGGGTCAGGCGGCGTACTGGATGGGGGAACCCCAGTGGATGTCGAGGGCGAGGGGGTGTCGGTGCGCGACGGGGTCGGGTGGTCGGCGGGGTGGAGCGGGTTCGGGTGAGGGGTACCGGTCGCCGGTGGGTGTGATGGTGAGGACGGAGCCTGCTGGTCCGGGGCGGGCACGCCAGCCTGGTGCCTGTTTGGTGTAGTTGCAGGCCTCGCAGAGTCCTTGGCCGTTGGCGAGGCTGGTGGGGCCACCGGCGTGGTCGGGCACGACATGGTCGTGGTGGCGGATGGGTGCGTCGCACCACGGTGTCCGGCACACCTGGTCGCGCAGGTCGATCAGCTCTGCCAGCCCCGTCGGGAACCGGCGGGTGTGCGCCTCGATCGCGACCAGGCGACCGTGGGCCGGGTGGGTGTAGAGCTTGCGCAGGGTGGCCAGCGCCCCACGGTGGCCGACGAACCGGCGGGCCACCCCGGCCGGGACCGGACCGTAGCCAGGGATGACCGCAGGCTCCTCATCTCCGCCGAGCAGCGTCGTGTCGGTGATCAGCAGGTTGACCCGGACCCCGACATCATCGGCCTTCTTCTGGCCGGTGACCCGCTCGACCACCGTGTCGGCCATCACCTGCCCGGCGGTGCGCGGATCCCCCGCCGCCCGCGCGGCGTCGGCGGCACGACGCAGGGCGGCGTAGGCGGCCACGCCCTGGGTGACCGGGAGCAGCGCGGTCAGGTAGGTCATCGTGTCCGGCGCCGGACGCAACGTCACGCACCGCTCGGACTCCGCACGCGCCGCACGGGCCACCACCGCGTGCGGGTCGGCCCGGTAGGCCATCGCCCTCACCCGGGCGACCAGCGCCCGATCCCCTAACGAGACCACCCCCGCTGGCTCGGCCCACAGCTCGGCGTCGATCGCGGTCCGGTCCGCACGCGACAGGCACGCGGTCTCCCGCGCGATCAACGTCGCGCGCCACTCGTTGCACCCACCGCACTCCAGGGCCTGCAGGGTCTGCGGCATCTCGTGGACCAGCGCCTTGGCCAGCCCCAACAGCCGACCACCGCGGTGCGGCGACTCCTTCCGGGCCAAAGCCACCTGCGCGGCGACGCCGGCCCCGCGGCGCGTGGCAGGCACACCGGCGGCTGCCTGCTCCCGCTCCTGGGAGGCCGCGAACGCCACCGCGATCCGCGCCTGCGCCGCACACGCGGCCGCCTTCAGGTCCTCCAACGCCCTCAGCTGCGCGACCCGCTCCCGATCA
>NZ_DAOMFK010000002.1:24050-27927 GCF_035429765.1 Nocardioides sp.
CGCGGCCGCCTTCAGGTCCTCCAACGCCCTCAGCTGCGCGACCCGCTCCCGATCATCGACCTCGGCATCGACCGCCGCCAGGCCCGCCGCCCAGCCCGTGATCTCCGCAGAGTCCACCACGTCGACCCCCTGTCGGACCTTCGAAGCGTGCATGTGTTCGATTGTAGGCTACCCGACGGCGACGCGCAAGGGTGCGAACGAGGCTTTGGAGACCGGCGCAATCAACGCTGGCGACCGTCGCTGCATCAAGACATCATATGCTCTGATGCTATGATGTCATCATGCCTCGCACCACGGTCACCCTCGACCCGGATGTTGCCGGGATGCTCGACGTGCTCATGCGGGAGAGAGGCCTGTCCTTCAAGGAGGCCGTGAACTCCGCCATCCGGGCCGGCCTGGCGCCTCGCGCACCCGGCCCCGACTTCAGCTTTCCGACCTACGCGATGGGAGAGCCCTCCGTCGACCTGACCTACTCCGGAAGGCTGGCCGCGGACCTGGAGGACCAGGAGATCGCCCACGAGCTGGGACTCGGCCGGTGAAGATCGTCGATGCCAACGTCCTGCTCTACGCCGTCAACGAGGACACACCACCTCACGACGCGTGCCGCACCTGGCTGCAGCAGGCCCTGACCGGGACCGAGGCCGTCGGTCTGCCGTGGACCAGCCTGCTGGCCTTCGTGCGCATCTCGACCAATCCTCGCGTGTTCGCCCACCCGCTCACGGCAGCGGAGGCCTCGGACCTGGTGCTGGCCTGGCTGAGCCAGCCGGCGGCGGTCACGGTCGACCCGACCCCCCGCCACGCGGCCCTGCTGGCGGATCTGCTGCGACAGGCAGGCACTGCGGGCAACCTGACGAACGACGCGCACCTGGCAGCTCTTGCACTCGAGCACAACGCCGACGTCGTGACCATGGATCGTGACCTGGCTCGGTTCCAGGTCCGCGTCGTCGTTCCCCCACGACCGAACCACTGACGCCCTGGGACCACCGGCGTGATCGCCCTCCCCGGCGGTGCGGTTCACCCGATCGCCCCCGGCGCGAGGCCGGTTGCCTCGAGCCATAGGCCGACGCGCGACGTCGTGCGGGGATGAGGGATCCTTGCCCCGCCGGGCAAGACTCGATTGACTACGCATCACACCATGACCAGGAGGAGCGAACGTGACTGCCTACGCGGTCGTCAACCCCGCTACGGGGGAGACCATCAAGACCTACCCGACTGCCACCGACGAGGAGATCCAGGGGGCGATCACCAAGGCCCAGGCCGCCTACAAGAGCTGGGGCCGTACCACCACGGTCGCCGAGCGGGCCGCCCTGGTGCGCCGGGTGGCGGAGCTGCACAACGAGCGCGTCGACGAGCTCGCCGACCTGATCGTCACCGAGATGGGCAAGCCGCGCGACGAGGCCGTGGGCGAGGTGGAGTTCAGCGCCGCGATCTACGAGTACTACGCCGACCACGCCGAGGAGTTCCTGGCCGACGAGGAGATCACGCTGCTCGCCGGTGAGGGCACCGCCCGCATCACCCGCGAGCCGGTGGGCGTGCTGCTCGGCATCATGCCCTGGAACTTCCCCGCCTACCAGGTCGCCCGGTTCGCCGCCCCCAACCTGTGCCTGGGCAACACCATCCTGCTCAAGCACGCACCGCAGTGCCCCTCGTCGGCAGAGGCGATCCAGCGGATCTTCGACGACGCCGGCTTCCCCCAAGGCGCCTACGTCAACATCTACGCCACCAACGAGCAGGCCGCCGACGTCATCGCCGACCCGCGGGTCCAGGGCGTGTCGGTCACCGGCTCCGAGCGTGCCGGCGCCGCCGTCGCCGAGGTGGCGGGGCGCAACCTCAAGAAGGTGGTCCTCGAGCTCGGCGGCTCCGACCCGTTCCTCGTGCTCGGCACCGACAACCTGGACGCCACGGTCGAGGCGGCGCTGGCCGCTCGCCTGGGCAACACCGGCCAGGCCTGCAACGCCGGGAAGCGCTTCATCGTGGTGGAGGAGCTGTACGACGAGTTCCTCAGCAAGTTCACTGACGGCATCCTCGCCCACGGTCGTGCCCCGCTGAGCTCGACCCTGGCCGCGGACCGGCTCACCGCCCAGATCGAGGAGGCCACCAGCTCCGGCGCCAGGCTGATCACGTCCGGCGCCGAGCGCGAGGGCGCGCACGTGCCCTCCGGCGTACTGACCGACGTGAGCCGAGACAGTGCCACCTTCTACCAGGAGCTGTTCGGCCCGGTGGCCATGGTGTTCAAAGCCGCCGACGAGGACGAAGCGATCGAGCTCGCCAACGACACGCCGTTCGGGCTGGGCTCCTACGTGTTCACCAACGACCCGGAGCAGGCGGAGCGCGTCGCCTCCCAGATCGAGGCCGGCATGGTGTTCGTCAACTGTGTCGACGCCGACGGCGTGGAGCTGCCCTTCGGCGGCGTCAAGCGCTCCGGCATGGGCCGCGAGCTGGGCCGCTTCGGCATCGAGGAGTTCGTCAACCGGAAGATGATCCGCGTCAACGCCTGACGCGGCCCACGACCGCCGATCAGCGAGGCGGAGACCCCGTGACGCCCACGGAATCGCTGATCGGTTCCGGGCCGTGGAGGAGTGCTACCGGGATCGTCCGACCGAGGGGTCGGCTCATGTCCGCTCACGCGGCCGTGCTGCTGCGCCGACTCGGGCAAGGTCCTCGGCCAGACGTGCGTCGCGGTCTTGATGGGCGGGAATCAGACGGGCGTAGAGCAGGTCCAGCAGCCACGGCGCCCGCACGACGGTGAACGACTGCGTGATCAGCGTGCGGCCCTCGCGAGGTTCCAGTCGGATGCGCCACTGCGTGCTGTCGGGAAAGAGCCGGGTCGGCACCGTCCTCCAGACGATCTCGCAGGGCGGGTCCACGGTGACGATCTCGCTGATGCGGCTCCAGCGTGCCCAGCCGGACCGGTTCCGCCCTCGGAAGCGGGCGCCTGGGAGCGGTCCCTGAGCGTTGCCCAGCCATCGTGCAGAGTGGCACTCGTGGCTCCACTCCCCGATCCGGGTGACGTCGGAGATCACGTCCCACACCTGCTCAACGCTCGCGTCGACCTCCACCTCGACACGCGAGCTCTTCTGCACACGGCTCATGGTTCCCTCCTTGTCGCGGCGGTGGCGGTGCCCTCAGTCCCGCTCACGATCAGCAAGCGCTCGACGGTCACCGCCAGCCAACTTTCGTAGGCGGCTACCGATCGCTCGCCGATCTGGGTCAGGAGGTGGTAGACGTCGGCGCCCATGACCACCCACAGCCCGTCGAGCACGTCGTCGTCGACCGGTCGGCCGAGCACCATCTCCACCCCTTGGCGGATGTCCGCTCGCCGACTGTTCTCCAAGTCGTGGAGCTTGGCGGCGAGCTGCGGCTCGCTCCCGGCTGCTTCGGTGAGTGCTCGACGCAGGCCCCAGGTGCGCTGGTTGATTCCCGAGACCAGCTGCGCAGCCGCACCGATCCGGTCCGTGAGGCTACCGACGCCGATCGCGGCGAACTCGGGACGGTGCGACAGCGGCACGGGCTCGGCGTCGCCGACGACGCCCACGTCGATGGCGGCGAGCAGCAGCTCGGGCTTGGAGCCGAAGCTCGCATACACGGTCTCGACTGCGACGCCTGCTTCCGTGGCGATGTCGCGCATCCCGGTCGACGACCAGCCGCGTTCGGCGAACAGCACCGTGGCCGCCGCCAGGACGAGCGCACGGGTCTGCGCCGCCTGCTGCTGGCGGCGAGCAGACCGGTAGGGGCGTCGTCTCTCCTCCTGGGGTGCTGCCGTCACGAGGCCGGCGCCCCGATCGACGACGTGTCGGGCGTCCACCGCGCCCGCGCCTGGCGCCGAGCGGAGTCGCTTGTCGCCGCGGTGTACTCACGTGCCGCTTCCGCGGCCACC
>NZ_DAOMFK010000002.1:28027-60001 GCF_035429765.1 Nocardioides sp.
CCGAGCGGAGTCGCTTGTCGCCGCGGTGTACTCACGTGCCGCTTCCGCGGCCACCTCCGCCGCCGGGGCGATCCGCGCATGGTCGGCCTCCATCGAGTCCAACAGCGCCGAGGCAGCGGGGTTGCGCTGTCGCACCAGCGGCCACAGCCCAGCGTCCTCACCGCTGTGGTGGGCATGCAGGAATCCCAGCATCCAGGTCACGTGCTGCCCCAGCGCCACCCGCTGGCGACCCTGCGGAGCCGGCGCTCCACTCAGTACTCGACGGACGCGGAGCAGGTCCCGTTTCAGCGCTGCGTGGACGATTCCCATCATCCGGGTGTCTGCCGGACCATCCTGATTCTTCATGCGGGTCGCCTCCTCCCCCATGAGGATAGAACGGACCAGTGTTCGATACAAGTCTGTTCTAGCCACCATTGGCCCTGCCGCTGCTCGGCCGTCTCACCGGGTCCGGGTGGCCACCACGTCCCACCCACCCACGACCTGGACCCCGGGAGCGAGGCTGGCCAGGTTCCACCTGATCGCGGGAGGGCACAGTCCCCGCATGGCCGGAGTGGTCGTGCTGTTCGGCGTGGTCAGGTCGGCTCCGTCGACGATCCGCTCGACCAGGGTGACCACAGGGGCGGCGGTCGGGCCCGAGATGCGCGACCGCTCCGTCGCGTGGCCGGAGTAGCCGCCGCCCCGGGCGTCGCTGACCACGTCGATCGTCCCCGTCACCCGGCCGGCGGCGTCCACGACGAGGGTCACCGTGCCCGAGGTGTGCCCGGTCACGCCGCCCGCGGCACGAAGGTCCTTCTCGACCGGAGCGACGTAGGTGCCGGCGGCGATCCGGCCCTTGCGGCACTGGTCCGCCGCTCCGTGGAAGGTGACGGGGACCTGGCTGCGCGAGTGCACGTCGGTGAGCTCGGCGAGCCTGGCGGTGGCGGCGTTGAGGATCGGCCCGGCGATCGACTCCACCAGGGACCGCAACGACGTGGGCACCTGGGCCAGGAGGAGCTGGGAGATGAGCTGCCGCAGCCGTTCGACGTCGTTGCGTCGCATCGTGGCACTCACCGCGAACGTGCCGGTGCGCGGCGGTTCCTCCAGCGCGTCCTGGGGTTCCTGGCCCGTCCGGTAGCGCAGAGTCGCGGACTCCGTGGCGTCCAGCGCCTTGTCCGCCGACGTCGTGGTCGCCAGGTCGACGCGGGGGGTGGGCTCGGTCGTCCAGGTGACGCCCGATCCGGCGGCGGTCGCTGAGATGTCGACACCCACGCTCGAGGCGCAGTCCCTGACCGCGTCCGGCGCCGGCAGCACGTGCGGCTGCAGCTGCATCACCACCTCACCGGTGACCTCCTCCGGCACGACTCCGAAGCGGGTCGTCTCAGGTGTCGGGGTGAGCGGCGCCCGCCAGGCGATGAGCACGCTGGCGACCTGCTGCACCGCGGCCACAGCGTTCAGGACCGCGACCAGCTGCGCCACTACCGGCCTGGTCAGCGTCTCGATCAGCCCGCTGACGAACCGGCTGGCCAGCTGGACGGCGGTGTTCCAGATGGCGGCCAGGAAGCCCGCGAAGCCGCCTCCCGTGGTCTTGATGGTCAGGGCCGTTGCCACGGCCGCGAGGGCGTCCTGGACGAAGTGCGACACCGTCGAGCACGGCGCATCGGTGAGGTCGGCGTGCGCGGCGGCCGGCACCGCGCGCACGGTGCCCCCACCGGTCACGAGTGCCGGTGACGCGGTGACCGCCGGCGCGCCGCCCCCCGCGGTGGCGTCGGCCAGGAACAGCGCCAGCACGCCGTCGGGGAACCGGACCTCGAACGCGTTGGCCAGGTCCTGCCCCTCGTACAGGGCATGCGCGAACCGCGCACCCGGCGTGGCACCCTGCTGCATCCAGGCAACGACCAGGAACGGCAGGGGCGGAGCCCCTTGGGGCACCGGGACCAGGGAGTCGAGCGTCCGCCCGGTGGGGCCACCCCCGTTGGCCACCTCGGCGGCCATGTTCTCGGCCTGCCAACGGGTGACCCGCACCGGGGCGGTGGCCGTGGAGTCGAAGTCCTCGACGACCTCGACGCCGGACCGCTCCAGCACCGAGGCGAAGCCGTCGACGGTTGCCTCGGTGAACGGCAGCGCGCGGAGGGCCGCCACAGAGGACCCCGCTGAGGCATCAGGTGCCGGAGCAGGCGCGGGCCCCGGGCCGGGGGTGCTGCTGCACGAGACGAGCGCGACTGCCAGGCCCGACGCCAGCAGCACCCGTCGGCGCGAGGGGCCGCCCATGACTACCAGGTCACGTCGCAGGTGCCGGTGATCGTGAACGGCGCCTCGGCGGCGTCCATGCCTGAGCCGGTGAAGGAGCCGTCCGACTGCACGGTCAGGTCCGTGACGTCGGCGTCGTAGACGACGCTCATGTCCGACGTCTGGGAGACCGTCAACGTGCCGGTGTCCCCCGCTGCGAGCAGGTTCGCGTCGAGGACGAGGTTCCACGTGCCGTCCTCGCTGGTCCCGCCGCCCTGGATGGTGTGCTCCCCGACGCTGGCGCAGACGTTCAGCGGGAACTCGCCGACGCCCTGGGGCCAGGTCAGCGACGCCGTGGTCTCCCCGTCTCCGGCAGCCGCGCTCTCGGTGGGGGTGGCCTCGCCCGTGGCGGGCGTGTCAGCCGCCGCGGGGGTGGAGGACTCGGACGAACTCCCGTCGGCCGATCCCCCACACGCGGCCAGCGACGGCACACCCAGGGCGGCCGCTACCAGAAGGGCGCCGGCCCGGGCGGTCAGGAAGCTTCGGAAGTCCATCTCGTCCCCCTCGTCTGGATCTGCCCGTGCGCAGATCGATGTCTCATGATGAGACAGAAGTATCAGGAACGCAAGACCTCGTGTGGCGGCGCGCCGCGACTCACCGCCGCGTCGTACAACGCCATCCCCGACCAGCGGGTGATCTCCCGGGCTTCCTCCCGGGTCTGCCCGGCGACGTCGACGAGCCAGACGAACGACTCGATGCCGATGGCCGACCGGATCGCCATCGCGAGCCGCGCCAGCTCGTCCGGCGCCATCCGGTCCGCCAGCGGCGACAGGGCGTCGGAGATCCAGCCCATCGCACGACCCGCGCGCATCCGCAGCGGATCCTCCGGAGCGGCCGGGTCGAGGGAGAGTCGCAGCGCGGTGCGCAGCTCGGCCTCCCACTCGAGCACCCAGGACGTGATCGTGTCGACCACCTGCTGAAGCCGCTCGCGTGGATCGACCACTCGCGGGTCGGCCAGGATCGACGGGGCGTCCAGCTCGGGACGCACCGCCACCAGCAGCGCCCGCTGGTTGGGGAAGTACCGGTACGCCGTGGGTCGCGACACGCCGGCGGCCAGGGCCGCCTGCTCCACGGTGGGCGTCGTCCCGGCACTGACCAGCTCGCGGGTCGCCGCCACCAGGGCATCCCGGGTCCGCTGCTTCTGGCGGGTGCGGCCCGTGAGCAGGTACGACGAATCCATCTCATGACGATACCGCAGTCTCATGTCGGTTCGCTCTGCCCACGCGGCCTCTATGATCCGTAGGTGCCGACACCGGTCCTCGCCACGAAGCTGTTCCCGCCGGCGCGGCGACCGGATCTGGTCGCCCGTCCGCGGCTCGTCCACGCTCTGGGCGGCACGCTGGTGCCCGGCCACCGGCTCACCCTGGTCTCGGCAGCGGCGGGGTTCGGCAAGACGACGCTGCTCAGCGACTGGGTCGGGGACCTGCCGCGGCACCGCGAGCGAGTCGCGTGGCTGTCCCTCGACGACGACGACAACGCCCTGCCCCGGTTCCTGGTGCACCTCTGGGCCGCCCTCGCCGGGACCGACCTCGACCTCGACCCAGACCTGGTCGAGGTCCTGGTCGACAGTCCGGCGCCCGCCACGCTCACCGCGGTCGTCAACGAGGTCGTCCGTGCGGGTCAGGAGCAGCCTGACGCGCACTGGCTGCTGGTGCTCGACGACTACCACGTCATCGACGCTGCTGACGTGCACGAGGCGCTGACCTTCCTGCTCGACCACCTGCCTGACCACTTGCACCTGGTGGTCGCGACCCGGTCGGACCCCCCTCTCCCCCTGGCCCGGCTGCGAAGCCGTGGACAGCTGACCGAGCTCCGGGCCGCCGACCTGCGGTTCTCGGCCGAGGAGGCGCGCGAACTGCTCCGCGGGGTGAGGCACCTGGAGGTCACCGACGCCGACGTGCAGGCGCTGGAGGAGCGGACCGAGGGTTGGGTGGCCGGTCTCCAGCTGGTGGCGCTGTCGCTGCGTGGCCTGCCCGACCGAGGCGAGGTCGACGACTTCATCCAGGACTTCACCGGCAGCCACCGCTTCGTCCTCGACTACCTGATGGACGAGGTCCTGGCCCGGCAGCGTCCGGAGGTCCGGGACTTCCTGCTGCGGACCGCGGTCCTCGACCGCCTGACCGGCTCCCTGTGCGACGCGCTCACCGGCGGGACCCACGGGACGGACGTGCTCGAGGAGCTCGAGCGGCACAACGTCTTCCTGGTGCCGCTGGACCCAGGACGCACCTGGCACCGCTACCACCACCTCTTCGGCGACGTCCTGCGCGCCCGACTGGGCGCCGAACGGCCCGAGGAGGTGCCGGTGCTGCACCGGGCCGCAAGCGCCTGGTACTCCGAGCACGGCTTGGTACCGGACGCGGTCCGGCACGCACTGGCGGCGGCGGACCCGGAGCGCGCCGCCTACCTGATGGAGACCGGGCTGGCGGAGGTGCGCCGCTCGCGGCAGGATCGCCTGCTCCTGGAGTGGGTCGCCGCGCTGCCGGAGTCCGTGGTGCGCCGTAGCCCGGTGCTGAGCACCCTGTCCGCCTGGTCCCGCATGATGACCGGCGACCTCGTCGGGATGGAGCGCTGTCTGGACGACGCCGAGGCCGCACTGGCCGCGGGTGACGCGGACCCGACACTCGCGGCGGCGTGGCCGGACACGGAGGACCAGCGCGCCGCTGCCGCGACGGTCGAGGTCTACCGCGCGGCGCTCGCCCAGGCCCGCGGCAACGTCGCGGACACTGTCCGGCACGCGCAGCGTGCGCTCGAGCAGGCCGGTGCTGAGGACCACTTCGTGCGCGGCGCCGCGGGCGGGTTCCTGGGCCTGGCGTCCTGGGCAACGGGCGACGTCGAGCAGGCCCTGGAGACGTTCTCCGACGCCTTGCGCAACCTGCACGCGGCGGGGAACCTGGTCGACGAGCTGGACTCCACCGTGGTCCTTGGCGACATGTGGGTCACCGCCGGCCGACCCCACCAGGCCCGCCGGCTCTACGAGAAGGCCCTGGCGACCGCGACGGGACACGGCGCGCCTTACCCCCGGGCCGCCGCCGACCTGCACGTCGGCCTGGCCGAGCTGGACCGCGAGCGCAACGACCTCGCGGGAGCACGGGAGCACCTCGAGACCGCCCGAGTGCTCGGCGAGCGAGCCTCCATCACGGAGAACCGGCACCGCTGGTTCGTCGCGATGGCGCAGCTCCTCGCGGCCGAGGGGGACCACGCCGGCGCCGGCCAGCTGCTCGACCGCGCCGAGGCGCTCTACCGTCCCGGCTTCTACCCGGACGTCCGTCCCATCCACGCGCGGCGCGCGCGCCTGCACCTGATGGCCGGCGACCTCGCCGCCGCCGAGGAGTGGGCGCGCGGGCACCGGGTCACGGTGACAGACCCGGCGACATTCCTCGACGAGTACGCGCAGCTGACGTTCGTCCGGCTCCTGCTCGCCCGCCACGACCCGCAGACCCACGACGAGGCACTGGCCCTGCTGGACCGGCTCGAGCCCGGTCCGGAGAGCGGACGTGGCGGCAGCCTCCTGGAGGTCGGCGTGCTGCGCGCCCTCACGTACGACCTGCGCGGCGACCGGGGCGAGGCGGTCGCCGAGCTCGACCGGGCGCTGGCCCGGGCCCCGGAGCCGGACGGCTACACGCGGCTGTTCCTCGACGAGGGCGCTGCGATGCAGGCCCTGCTGCGCGCCGCCGCCGACCAGGACCGCGGAGGCACGGACGGGCTGCGGCGGCATGCTCGGAGGCTCCTCACGACGACGGTCATCCCCTCAGCGCTCCCCGACCCGTTGAGCGAGCGCGAGCTCGAGGTGCTCCGCCTGCTCGAGAGCGAGCTGACCGGCCCCGAGATCGCCCGTCGGCTCTTCGTGTCGCTCAACACCCTGCGCACGCACACCAAACGGATCTTCACCAAGCTCGACGTCAACAGCCGCTCCGCCGCGGTCCGCCGGGGTCGGGAGCTGGACCTGCTGTAGCCGTGGCCGGCGCCCCGTCGAGGAGCCAATCGGCCTACCAGCCGCGGCGCAGCGGCGGCTCGCTGGTGCCGGCCCGGTGCCGCACCGCCGACTCCAGGACCCGGCGCACCGCAGCCATCTCTCGTCGTCCGGCGAGCTCGGCCCACTCCCCCTCGATCCGCTCCTGCACCTGCACCGAGAGCCTCACGACCTCGTGGCCGCGCTCGGTGAGGACGAGGGCCTTGCGCCGCGCGTCGGCGTCCGTCCCGTGGGAGAGGTAACCCTCGTCCACCAGGTGCTGCACGACGCGAGCCGCACCCTGCTTGGTCATCGCGAGCAGGGGCGCGAGGGCGCTTGCGGTGTGGTGACCGTTCAGCACGGCGTTCAGCGCGTAGCCGTGCACCGGCCGGAGGCTGGAGTGGCCGTTGCGGCCGAGCTCGGTGTGCAGCTCCTCGAGGGCCACGGTGACGGCCATGGAGAGGAGCCGAACGAAGGGAACCGGTTCCACAGCCTGCACCTGCGCCCGCTCAGGCGGTCCAGGGAACGAGCACCGGATCCGCGTCACCGACGCTGGCGCGGGCACCGGGCTGTCCGACGGTGAGGGTGGCCGCGGCTGCCGGGCCGGATGCGCTGACGGTGCGTGAGGCACCCGCCGGAAGCTTCAGGCCGTCCCCTGACCGGACCACGTACGTCGAGCGCTCGACCGTCACGTCGATCACCCCCTCCACCACGACGACGAACTGGTCGACGTCGATGGTGTGCTCAGGGCCGCGAGAGCCCGCCGGAAGCTCGGTGCGCCAGACCGCGAACGGCATGGTGGGCTCGGACGAGGGACTCGCCAGCGTGCGCATGGTCGCCGCGGCCGTCCCGACCGTCCGGGCCGTCTGGAGGTGAACGTGGAGGGTCATCGGCAGGTCCCTTCGAATTGGTCAACAGTGTTGTCCAACTCTAACCATTAGACAACTCAGTTGTCCATACCTGGGAGCACTGAGCTGCGACTGATCGCCGGCGTTCAGCCGTCGGCGAGGATGCGCCGAGCGAGGTCCAGGGCGTCCGACGGGTCGACCATCCGGACGATGTCGGGAGGGCTCTCGAGCAGCGCCGCAGCCTTCGGTTGCAGGGCCGTCGGGGTCTCCAGCAGCAGCGGGATCTCGTAGATGCGGCAGATGTGGAACAGCTCCTGGAAGGGCACGTCGTTCTTCTCGCGGGCCTCGCCCTCCGGGGCGACGATCTTGTGGACGTAGGCGATGAGGAGGTCCACCCGGTTCTTGTCGTTGATCAGCCGGACGTTGCGGCCGTGGTTGTCGCGGCCGTTGGACACCGGAAGGGTGTCGTGGCCGTCGCAGATCAGGGCGGTCAGCAACGACGAGTCGGTGCCCTCGAAGTAGCCGATCTTCTTGCGGCTCATCTTCCCTCCTTCACACGACGCCCTGCGCGAGCATCGCCGACGCGACCTTCTCGAAGCCGGCGATGTTCGCCCCCACCACGTAGTTGCCGGGCCGGTCGTACTCGGCGGCCGCCCGGATGCAGCTGTGGTGGATGTCGACCATGATCCCCAGGAGACGCGAGTCGACCTTGTCGCGGCTCCACGTGGCGAAGGAGGCGTTCTGCGCCATCTCCAGGCCGCTGACGGCCACGCCACCGGCGTTCGCGGCCTTGCCGGGACCGAAGAGGATGCGCGCGTCGACGAACCGGCGTACGGCATCGGGATCGCTCGGCATGTTGGCGCCCTCGGCCACCACGTACACCCCGTTGGCGAGCAGCAGCTTGGCGTCCTGGCCGCTCAGCTCGTTCTGGGTGGCGCACGGCAGTGCCACCTCGGCCCCCTCGACGGCCCACGGGCGCTCCCCCGCGCGGAACTCGCACCCGACGTGCTCGGCGTACTCCCCGATCCGGCCGCGCCGCCGCTCCTTGAGGTCGATGATCCAGGCCAGCTTCTCCTCGTCGATGCCGTCGGGGTCGTGGACGAACCCCGACGAGTCCGACATGGTCAGCACCTTCCCGCCGAGCCGGATGACGTTCTCGGCCGCGTACTGCGCGACGTTCCCGGAGCCCGAGAGGAGGCAGCTCTTGCGGAAGATGCTCTCGTCGCGGGTCTTGAGCATCTGGTCGGCGAAGTAGACCACCCCGTAGCCGGTGGCCTCGGGGCGGATCAGGCTTCCCCCCCACGTGGAGCCCTTGCCGGTCAGGATGCCGGTGAACTCGTTGGCCACCCGCTTGTACTGCCCGAAGAGGAAGCCGATCTCACGGGCACCGACGCCGATGTCACCTGCGGGGATGTCGGTGTGGTCCCCGATGTGGCGGAACAGCTCACTCATGAACGACTGGCAGAACCGCATCACCTCGGCGTCGCTGCGGCCCTTGGGGTCGAAGTCGGAACCCCCTTTGCCGGCCCCCATCGGGAGCGTGGTGAGCGCGTTCTTCAGCGACTGCTCGAACGCGAGGAACTTCAAGATGCCCAGGTTGACGTCGGACCGGAAGCGCAGGCCGCCCTTGTACGGCCCGATCGCGCTGTTCATCTCGACCCGGTAGCCCCGGTTGACCTGGATCTCCCCGGTGTCGTCGACCCACGGCACCCGGAAGGAGATCACCCGTTCGGGCTCCACCATCCGTTGCGGGATCTTGGCCTCGGCGTACTCAGGGTTGCGCTGGAGCACCGGCCAGACCGAGGACATCACCTCGGCGACGGCCTGGTGGAACTCCACCTCGCCCGGGGTGCGACCCTCCACCCACTCCATGAACTCCGCAGTCGACTGCATCGATGTGCGCCTCCGCCGCCGCTGGCGGGCCGCTCGGGCCCTCGCCACCCCTCACGCTAGCGCACCCCACGCGCGTCAGCATCGGCTTCCTGGAGGAGCCGACGGCCAACCGGCACCACTTCACGATCGCCCGGGTCGAGTGGGGAACTCAGTAGTCTCTGGACCCATGCGCTTCACCGAGCAGGAGCTGACGGCCGCGCTTACCGGCGCCGCCAAGCAGGTGATGCGGAGCCGGCGCCGGGAGCTGCGCAAGGGCGCCGCGGACATCGATGCCGCGTGGGCGGCCACGGACCGCTACCAGCGCTTCCTCCTCCTTGACGGCCTAGGAGCGCAGCTGCTGCCGGTACTTGTGGCTCTGCCGGACGTCCAGGTCGAGCCCGGCACCCGCCCCGAGTTCACCGACGCGCAGATCCTCGAGGCCGTCGAGCAGGTCACCGGCGAGACGGGCGGAAGGCTCCGACGGAGGGCCACCGTGGCCGCTCGGGCCGCACTGGTGCGCACCGCTCTCGCCCACGTCCCTCCGCGACAGGACCCCGACGCGCTCGTCGTCCCGGACCACCTGTGAGGTGTCTCAGCGGGGACCGTCGGGGCCGTAGGAGCGCTCGACCCGGGCGACCCGCACCTGGTAGTCGGCGTACCACAGCGTCCGGCCGCGATCCTGGGCGATGACGTGCTCGGCGACCGCCTTCCAGGCCCGCGCGGCCGCGTCGTCGGTCCAGTAGGAGACGGTGATGCCCACCTCCTCGCGAGCCGACTCGTGGCCGAGGTAGCCCGGCTGCTCGGCCGCCAGCTCCTCCATGCGCCGCGCCATCGTCGCGTACCCGCCGTCCGCCGCCGTCCGGACCGAGGTGAAGATGACCGCGGTGTAGGGCGGCTCGGGGGTGTGCGCGATGCTCATCGCGGCTGCTGCCCCGGCCGGCGCAGCACCTCGAGCCGGACCGGCTCGGGTGGGATCGTCATGTCGCTCACGGTAGCCGGTCCCGCTCGCGGTAGCGTGTCGCGCAGTGGCGCCGCACAGCGAGGTCGCATGAAGAGTTCCCGGAGGGCAGTGGCCCGGAGCTGGGGCGGACGGGCGGTCGGGCTGCTCGTCACCGGCGTAGGGCTGTACGTGGTCGCACCCAGCCTGCTCGCGCTGCTGGGCTCCTGGCCGCGCCTGGCCGACGTCCAGCTCTGGTGGTTCCTGGTGCTGATCGCGCTGGAGACCTGCAGCATGGCGGCCCTGTGGTGGCTGGCTCGTCTCGCGCTCACGCACCCGGAGCAAGAGGGGACGGACGCACCCATCGCCGGGTGGGGCACCCTGGCCACCGCCCAGCTCGCGGGGAACGCGGCGAGCAAGGTCGTGCCCGGTGGGCCGGCAGCGGGTGGCGTCGTGCAGGGGAAGCTGCTGATCCAGAAGGGCCAGCCCCCTGCCGCGGTCGCCTCGGCGTTGACGGCGATGGGTCTGCTCACCACCGGTGTGCTGCTCCTGCTCCCCGTGCTCACGATCCCGACCCTGCTCATCGGTCCGCCGCCGGCCAGGCAGCTGCAGCTCGGACTACTGGTCTCCCTGATCCTGGCCGTGGTCATCGTCGGGGTGGGACTCAGCGCGCTGGCCTGGACCAGGTTCGTGGTGGTCATCGGGCGGGGCTGCGGCTACGCCCTCCACGTGGTCAAGGAGTCGGTGACCGCAGACTCCGCCGCCGCGACGTTGGTCGCCCAGCGCGACCGGGTGGCGGCGGCCTTCGAGGGGCGCTGGTGGCACGCGGTGTTCGCAGCGTCCGCCAACCGGATGTTCGACTTCGCGGCCCTGGTCGCGGCCCTGACCGCGTTCGGCGCCCACGCCCGGCCAGCCGAGGTGCTCATGGCGTACGTCGTCGCCCAGGCCCTCGCGCTGATCCCGATCACCCCCGGAGGGCTCGGCTTCGTCGACGCCGGCCTTGCCGCGCTCCTGGTGCTGATCGGGGTCAGTGGGGACGTCGCCCTCGTCGGCACGCTGCTCTACCGGCTGGTGTCGTTCTGGCTGCCGATCCCGGTCGGCGCGCTGGCCTGGGCGGGATGGCGCGTGCACCTCGGCGTCACCGACACCGGGCCTCCCGAGGGCTGATCTCTCCAGGGCGTCGCGACGATGCTCGTGCCGATTCGTCCTCCGGGGAGGATGCCGCACCGCGACGCCGAGGGTTCCACTGGACCTGTGGCTGGAGATGTGTCATCTCGAGGAGGCTGAGGACACGTGGTTGAGCCGGTCGAGGCGTACGTCCACGTGGCGCGGAGCCTGACGTTCGACGGGCGGTCGCTGACGCTTGTGGACCTGTCCCCCTCGACCATCTGGGTCTCGCCGTCACCCGCAGCGGGTCTCGGGTACCTTCCGACCGGCGCCTTCCTCGATGTGTGGGACCACCTCGTCCCGGACCAGGCCCCAGGCGCGCGCTCGGTCACGGGCACCTTGTCCCTCCTGGACCCCGACGCGCAGCCGGCCGGAAACGCCATCCTCACGCTCAGCAACCCGCGGATCACGGCGCAGGGACTGACCTACGACGCCGAGATCACCCAGGGCCTGGTCCCCCCGAGGTCAGGGGCGTGCGTGCTGATCCTGGAGCGGTGCAGGACGTCGACGGCGTCCCACAGCGGCGTACCGCCGGCACCACCGGAACCTGACGAGAGGCCAGGCACGTGAGCCCGCCCAACGACGACCCGTCCCGGGCAGCGAAGGAGTACGGCGAGTCACCGGAGCCCTTCCAGGAGAGACCGCGCGAGGCGACACGGTGGCGCTTCATCCCCCTGGTCGCGTCCGTGCGCGGCTACTCGTGGACGCTCTTTCGTGTCGACCTGGTCGCGGGGGTCGCGCTGGCCGCGCTGGCCGTGCCCCAGGCAATGGCGTACGCACAGACGGCGGGCCTCCCGGTGGTGGCGGGGCTGTACGGGCTGTTGCTGCCCCTGGTCGCCTACTCCGCACTCGGGTCCTCCAGGTCGTTGATGACCGGCCCGACGGCGACCTCGGCACTGCTGGTCGCACCGGCGCTGGCGACGGTCTCCTCAGACCCGGCGGACTACCCGGTGCTGGCGGCGATGCTGGCGCTGCTCGTCGCGGCGGTGTTCCTCCTCGCCCGACTGCTGCGGCTGGGCTGGATCTCGGACTACTTCTCCGCAGCCGTGCTGCTCGGGTTCCTCACCGGACTCGCGCTGACTCTGGTGTCGGGACAGCTCGACGACCTCACCGGGGTGGCCGTCGAGGGGGACACCGCGCTGATGGAGTACGTGTCGTTCGCCGCCAGTGTGGTCGGTGGGACGCACGCCACGACCCTGCTGATCGGCGTGCTGAGCCTTGCCGCGCTCATCGTCGGGGGCCGGTTCTTGCCCAAGTTCCCGATGCTGCTGCTCGTCACTGTTGCCGCGATCGGGGCCTCGGCGCTGTGGGACCTCGGTGACCGCGGGGTGGTGCTGGTCGGGGAGATCCCGCCAGGCCTGCCGAAGCTCGCTTGGCCCTCGGTGTCGGTGGCCGACATCGCCATCCTGCTCCCCTCGGCGGTAGGAATCGCACTGGTCGGGTTCTCCGACGCGATCCTCACTGCCCGCAGCTTGGCCCAGCCGGACTCCCCCTCCGTCGATACCAACCAGGAGCTCACCGCACTCGCGGGCATCAACGTGGCCGCCGGGGTCTCCCAGTCCTTCCCGCTCGGGTCGAGCGGCTCGCGCACGGCGGTGAACATCCGACTCGGCGGACGCACCCAGGTGGTCGGGCTGGTTCAGGCCGTGGGAGTGACCGTGGTGCTGCTCCTCCTGACCGGTGCCCTCGCCCTGCTCCCCAAGGCCACCTTGGGCGCGGTGATCATCTACGCCGCCCTCGGGCTGATGGACCTCGGCGCCTGGCGGGGGTTCGCCCGCGGCTCTCGCGGCGAGCTGCTGGTCGCGGTCATCACGGTGCTTGGCATGCTCACGATCGGTCTGCTGCCTGCACTCGTCCTGGCCGTGCTGCTGTCCGTCCTGGACGTCGTTCGCCGCAGCGCGCAGCCACGCGACGCGGTGTTGGGCTGGAGTCCGACCGCCGGCCGCTTCGTGGATGTCGTCCGTCATCCCGACGCGGTGGTGGTGCCGGGGATCGTGATCTACCGGTTGGATGAACGACTGTTCTTCGCCAACTCGCGCTACTTCCGCGGCCGCCTGCGTGATGCGGTGCGTGGTGCGCCCTACCCGGTGACGGCGCTGGTGTTCGACGCCGAGTCGGTCACCGACCTGGACACCGCGGGCGCGCAAGCCTTCGCCGACGTCGCCGACGAGCTGCGCGGGCGCGGTGTGCGCTTCGTCCTGGCCCGCTCACGTGCCGCGTTCGTGGAGCAGCTCAGCAGGACCGGGCATGCGGACGTGCTTGCGCCGGAGGACCAGTTCCCCACCGTGCGAGCGGCCGTCCGATCGATCGCGGGAGTGACGCTCGAGGAGCCGGACCGCTAACCAGCGGCCGGAGGGCGTCGATTCACCCGGGTGGGGCAGATGAGGGCGTACGCCGGCTGAACCGCCTGCCGCGATCGCGAGTGACGCGACGCGTAACCGTTACGTCCGAGGGCTGAGCGCCGGTTCGATACCTAGTCTGGGGGACAGTCGACCAGACACCGAACTACGTTTCCCGGCCACGCCCCATGGAGTAGGTATGCGCATCGCACCAAAGCCCCTCATCGGCGTCATCGCCGTCGTCGTCTACGCGGCCATCATGGCGGGCACCTGGTGGGTCCTGGGAACGGACTACGACACCGTGGGCGACACCACCGGCAGCATCATCAAGGGGATCGTTGCCGCCGTGGGACTGGCGGTGCTCGTCCTGATCGGACTGACCACCTGGCTCGGTTGGTGGCACCCGGCCATGCGTGAGGAGCGCCGCGTGGCCCCGCGATGGACCCTCGTGGTGCCCGTCGTCATGCTGGTCATCGCCCTGCTCAACGTCGTCTCGATCGACTACTCGGCCGTGTCTGCCTCCTGGGTCGTGTCCCTGGCACTCGGCGTCGCGCTGGTGGGCTTCGGCGAGGAGCTGGTCACCCGTGGCGTCGCGCTGGTCGGCTTCCGTGGCCGCTTCACCGAGGTGGGGGCCTGGGCAGCCAGCTCGACGATCTTCGCCCTGCTGCACGCCATGAACGTGCTCTTCGGACAGTCGGTCGCCGCCACCGGTCAGCAGATGGTGATGGCGTTCCTGCTCGGGTCGGCGCTGTACGTCGTCCGCATGTCCACCGGGACCCTGGTTGCCGGCATGGTCATCCATGCCGTGTGGGACTTCGGCTCCGTCGGCATGGGCGGGTCGGGCGCAGATCAGAACGCGCTGACCCTGGTCGGTGGACTGACGAACAACCTTCTCATGCTGACCGGGCTGGTGGCGGCGATCGTGATCGCCCGCAGGGTCAGCCAGGCGTCAGCAGACGCCTTGGCGACCCCAGCGACCGCCTGAGCGATTCCGCCATCGGCTGGGCGCCGCCCTCAGCTGCGGGAGGCCGGCGGCGGCAGCTTGCTCTGGATCCAGCCGATCAGGTCGCTGCTGCTGCGGGTCTGCAGCCACAGCCTCCCGGGTCCCGTGAAGTCGGTGACCAGGCCCTCTCCGCCCAGGAGCGTGGACTTCCAGCTGCCAGCCTTGCGGACGGCGTACTGCACGGTGTCGTCGAACGCGACGACGTGTCCGGTGTCCAGCGTCGCCTTCTCCCCAGGCGCCAGCGTGTAGGAGCGGATGGCACCGTAGGCGGACATCAGCAGATCACCGCTGCCGGTGCAGCGCAGCAGTACCAGGCCCTCCCCGCTGAAGAACGTCTTGCCTCCACCCCACTTGGCATCCACCTCGACCGTGGTCTCCGAGGCGATCCAGGACCCGGACTGAACGAGCAGCGCACCCGAGCCGTTCAGGGTCACCAGGCTCATGTCACCCGGCAAGGCCGCAGCCACGGCGACCACACCGCCGGTCGCCGAGCTGAAGTCGTTGACGAAGAAGCTCTCCCCGCCGAACGAGCGCCTGAGACCCTTCATGAAGCCACCCTGCGTGGACGTGGCCATCTGCACGTCGCCCCGAGTCATGGCCATCGCCCCAGCCTCCACGCGGACTGCACCACCTGCAGGCAGCGTGATCTCACCGAACGCGAAGGCCGGCCCTGAACTGATCTCCACCTGCATGCTCGCTGTGCCCTTCTCTGATGGGTGCGCTCGGACTGCGCCACCCCGATTGCGTGCTCACCGCGACAGGTGAGCAAGTCGAGTCCACCCTAGGGATCCCCGCCGACCCGAGGGAGGTCTCCCGGCCGCGGAGCGGTCTGTAACGGTTACGGGCGCTGGCCCCCCCGACCCCCTCACGACCAGAATGCGGGCACCCGTGGCGACCTGCCCGCCACTCCTGACCCCCTGCGACGAAGGGACCCCGATGAGACCCGCAGCACGGCCGCACTCGGCCCGGAGGCGGCGTGGCTGATGTCAAGCCTGCCTGGACGTTCGTCCGGGAGCGGCGGTATCTCGCCCTGCGGACTGGGGTGGCAGCGGCTGCTGCCAGTGTCGGGCCTTCCTTCGCGCGGGGTCTGTTGCCGCGGTCCACGACCGACCAGGCGATCGTCACCGGCGCTTCTGCTGCGTACTGGCTGGGCTTCGCCTCCTTGGGTCTGTCCGCGGTGGAGTCGGTCGCTGAGCTGATCGTGAAGTCGCGTCGGTCGGGTGACCCCGAGAACCTGACCCTGGCCGCGTCCGCACTCGTGGGCGTGGCCGGGGTGGCCGCCATTGCGGCGGTCCCGGACACCCATGACGTGCCGCTGCCGCTCGCCCTGACCCAGTCGGGGGCGTGGATCCTCACCGGTGGTGCGATCGCCAGCGCACTGGTGATCGGCTCGGACAGGGTGATCGAAGACAGGATCGGGCGACGGGGTCTGCCGTTCAAGCTGGCCGTGGCCGCAGGGCTGGGTGCCGGTGGTTCGGCGATCCGGGTCGCGCTGCGCAACCGACGGGCTCGGGTCCACACCCAGGGCCGCGCGGCCGAGCGGAGACCGTTCACCGCTGAGCATGCTCCCAGGGAGCTGACCCGGTCCGTGGCCATGGGGGCCGCGGCCGGAGGCGGGCTCCTGGCGCTGGCTGCGGTGCAGTTCGCCATCGCGGAGGGCGTCCCCAAGCTCGTGTCAAGGGTCCGGGGGCGCTCGAACGACCCGGTGACGCCACTCGTGGGTCATGCCACGTCGGCTGCTCTGCTGAGCGGGGGGGCGGCCGTGGCACTGAATCGGGTCCGCCGCTACGTCATGCGTGCCGATGACGTGGTGGAGCCCGCCTATCCGGACCCCCCGACGAGCCCGCACGTGACTGCTGGACCCAGGAGCATGGTGGCCTTCGACGCGATCGGCAAGGAGGGCCGGCGGTTCGTGCTCATGGCCCTGAGTCCCGAGGAGATCGAGGCCGTCATGGGCGGACCGACGATCGCACCCGTGCGGGCCGTTGCCGGGTTCGGCAGCGCTGAGACACCCGAGGATCGGGCTGAGATCGCGCTGGCCGAGCTGGAGCGCCTCGGTGCGTTCGACCGGTCCGCGATCGTGGTCGCGGCTCCGACCGGGTTCGGGTGGGTGAACTGCTCCTTCGCCGAGGCGGTCGAGTACCTGACCCGCGGGGACTGCGCCATCGTGGTGCCGCAGTACGCCCTGGTCCCCAGCGCGCTGGCGACCAATCTGGCCCGGAGCGGGGTCATCCAGCAGCGTCTCATCCTCGAAGCCATCCGGGACCGGGTCGCGGGCATGCCCGCAGCCCAACGCCCCCGGGTGCTCCACTTCGGTGAGAGTCTCGGCGCCGAGGTAGCACTCGACGTAGCGGCGGACGGCACGGCCCGGTTCGACGAGCTCGGGGTGGAGGCAGGGCTCTACCTCGGCACCCCCTTCCGTTCGAAGCTGTGGTCGCGCTGGTTCGCTGACCCCGACGCGGTCGACCCCGAGGGCCTGCTGGGCCAGGTCGCCGAGGCGGGACAGATCGCCCAGTTACCGGACAGCGTGCGGCACGTGCAGATCGTCCACCACGACGACCCCATCACGAAGTTCGACTACGCGATGGCCGTCCGAGCGCCGTGGTGGATGGGCCCGGCGGCCACGCGGCCGGCAGGGGTGCCCAGGGAAACGGCGTTCCGGCCGGTGATCACGTTCCTCATCGCGCTGATCGACCTGAAGAACGGCATGAACAGCAAGCCAGGTGACTTCGTCCGGCAGGGACACGACTACCGGATCGAGCTGTGCCAGGCGGTCCAGGCGGCCTACGGCCTGACCGCGACCGACGACCAGTGCATGCGAATCGAGCAGGCACTGCGGGCCCGCGAGAGGGAATGGGCGACCCGTCGCATGGTCGCGTCTCGTTTCGCCAACGCTCGGGACTCCGTGCGAGCTCAGCTCGACCGGTGGGGCGAGTCCACCGCTGCGATGGACCTCGACGACCTCACGGCCGCCGCGCTGTCCCGCGGTGAGATGACGCGGATGGCGGTGCCCGATGGCGAGTGACTCCACCAGGCGCACGGGGCTGCGCGACACCCTGCTGCCCGAGGTCCAGCGGAGAACCCTGGAGGAGCTGACCGGCGAGCTCGACCTGACCAGTGGCGACACCCGCTCGAAACGGTCGGCGTTCTGGACGATGCTGGCGCTCTCCGCGGTGATCGCCTCCGCGGGCGTGCTGGCCGACTCCACCGCCACCGTGATCGGGGCCATGATCATCGCCCCCTTGTCGACGCCGATCATGGGCATCGCCCTCTCGATCGTGAAGCAGCAACCGACCGGGGGGATCCGGTTCGCTCTCCTCGGTGGCACGCTGGTGGTGGTGATCGGCGTGGCGTTCGCGCTGGTGCTCCCCGACAGCTATGACCTGGTGGGCAACTCACAGATCGCCGGGCGAACCGCCCCCGGGGCACTCGACCTCGTGGCCGCAGTCGCCACGGGGCTCGCCGGTGCTGTGGCACTGGCCCGCCGAGACGTCGCCGCGGTGCTGCCCGGGGTCGCGATCTCCATCTCGCTGGTCCCTCCCCTCGCTGTCGTGGGTCTGTGCGCAGGACAGGGGAGCTTCCTTCTGGCACTAGGGGCCCTTCTCCTCTTCCTGTCCAACCTGCTCGCCCTGGTCCTGTCCGGCACGCTGGTCTTCGCGATGCTGGGGTACGCCGAGGAGGCGATCCAGCACTCAGGGCGACCCAGCCGCCGCGCCTCTATCACCGTGGGCGCGCTGCTGCTGGTGGTGTCGCTCCCGCTGGTGGGGAACACCCTCGCCTCCTATGCGCTGTCGGTGTGGACGGGCAGGGTGCAGTCAGCCGCATCCGAGTGGATCGACGACACGCCCGGCGCCTCGATCACGAAGGTCGAGGGTGTGGCCACCAGTTTCTACGTGTACGTCCAGACGCCGCAAGACCTGCCTCCTGTCGATCTGCTGGTCGCCGATCTGGAGGGTTCCATCCCTGACGGCTTCGAAGTCGTGGTCGAGTCCTCCCGGGGCGAGCGGCTCGAGCCCCGCACGATCGGCGGCTGATCGTGGAACGACTGGTCGACGATCTGGCCACAGATGGCACCGGCGTGACGGCCGCCGCTGACGACCGCGCCCTGTTGCGCCGGTTCGAACCGGTCCTCAGGCTCACCCGCGGAGAGGTGTTCGTTCCGGTCAGCGTCACCGGCTACGTCGCCCGCGCTGCGCTGTGGCGGACGTCCCCGGACGGCGTCGAGGTCGAGGCTCCGGCCGGCTCGCTCGACCTCGACCGGTTGGCCCTGCTCGGCGCAGAGACCGGCGCCCCGGGCCAGGCGCTCTCGGTGGTCGACGTCGGCCGGCCCACGACCTGGCGGGACCGGATCCCTCGCCGCGACCGCGGGGAACGCCTTCGCGGCGGCAGCCGGCTCGCCGCGGTGGGGGTCCTCAGCCGAACCGTCGACGCGTTGAGCCGACTCTCGCTGCTCCTGCGCGGAGCGGTTCCCGGTGGCAGCGCCACCCTCTCGCGCCGGGTCCAGGCCGATCATCTGCAGCCGGAGCGTCCCACCTACTACGGGCGCGTCGTCCACGACGGGGGCTACCTGGTCTGTCAGTACTGGTTCTTCTACGCGTTCAACAACTGGCGGTCCGGCTTCGGCGGCGTGAACGAGCACGAGGCGGACTGGGAACAGGTCACCGTCTACCTCGACGCCACCGGCGACACGGACGAGGACGGGTTCCCCGTCCCCCGCTGGGTGGTCTTCTCCGCCCACGACGAGACGGGGGACGACCTACGGCGCCGGTGGGACGACCCCGACCTGGGCCTGGTCGATGGTCGGCATCCCATCGTGTTCGTCGGCGCCGGATCCCACTCCGGGGCCTACCTCGCGGGTGACTACCTGATCACCGTCCAGCCGCCGTCCTTCCTCGGGTTCCTCGCCTTCGTCCGACGGGTCGCACGGCTGGTGACCCCGTGGGCCGAGGCCGCGCGGGGGATGGGAATCCCCTTCGTGGACTATGCGCGAGGCGACGGCCTCGGTATCGGGCCGGGTGAGGAGGTCGGGTGGACCTCCGTGCCGATCGGCGACGACACGCCATGGGTGGTCGAGTACCGCGGGCTGTGGGGTCACGACACCCGAGACCGCTTCGGTGGCGAGCGCGGGCCCGCCGGCCCACGTTACGAGCGTGACGGCACCATCAGGGCCTCGTGGGCCGACCCGGTGGGGTGGGCCGGTCTGGCCAAGGTCCCGCCGGGCCCGGCCGCGGCGCTGGCTACCCTCGAGCACCGACTCAACAGCATCGATGACGAGCTCGAGGGAATCGAGTCCCGCGTCGACTCGGAGCGTGAACAGCTGCGCATCGAGGCCGCCGGGCTCGACCCCGACTCACCTGGGGTCCGCGACCTCCAGGCACGCGAGACCGATCTCCTCGCAGCCCGACGTCGCGCGGCGGAGCTGCGCACCGAGCGCAGCAGGCTCGAGCGGCAGCTGGGGAGTGGGCCCGCGATCCCCCACGTCCACGCGCACCTGCGCCACCGGCACACCCCTATCGAGCGGGGTGGCCGCACACGGGAGGGCTTCCTGGGAGTCTGGGCGATCCTGAGCACCCCGCTGATCCTGTGGATGCTGTCCCGGTTGGTGTGGCCCACCGGCACCACCCGCACCACGGTCCTGGTGGTCACTCTTGCCATGATGCTGTCCCTCGAGGCTCTGGCCCGCGGCTACCTGCTCGCCTTCCTGGTGAGAGCGGTGGTCATCGTCACGCTGGGCTGGCTCCTGGTGCTCGCCGTCGAGGACTGGCAGGAGGTCACCGCCTACGCGCTGGGTGGCCTCGCGGCCGTGGTGCTCCTGGTCAACCTCAGGGACGCCTGGCGCCGGTGACCGGACTCGACTCACCCGGACGGGTCAGTCCAGAGTTCAAGGTGTCGCTGGAGGGCCCTGAGCTGCTCGTCGGTGCAGTTGGACCCGGTCGCAAAGAACGACGCGGGGTCGTCGAGGAAGTTCGGATCGATCTCCAGCACCTCCGCCATCTCCTCGCGTGCTTGCTCGTCGTACCCGAGGCCAGCGAGCGCCATCGCGCGGTAGAGCGGCCCCCAGACCTGACCCGGCGCGTGGACCAGACTCGCCTCCGCGAGGGCCTCGGCGTCGTCTCCCGCGATCAGGCACGCCAACGCCGGCACCGCATGGGCGTACCCGGGGTGGTGGGGGTTGAGCCTGAAGCCTTCCCGCATCCAGGACAGGCCGTCGTCCCAGTCTCCCGAGACCGCGGCAATGGTGCCTGCGGTGAGCAGCACGATGGGGTGAGTGGGAGAGAGCCGAACTCCCTCGGCGGCATGATGCCTGGCCAGGTCCCACTGTTGACGCAGCCAGGCGGTGGTGCCCAGGACCAGGTGCGCGTGGGCACTGCGCGGGTCCAGCACCAGTGCCTCACGGGCTAGGCGCACGGCGGCCCGCAGATCCTGCTCGTGGTCGGCAAGGCCCTCCGCACTCGCATGGGCGTTGTGGATCGACGCTCGCATCGCCAGCAGCAGGGGCGACTGCTCGACCTCGAGCGCGCGGTCGAGCGCCACACCCGCGGCGGCGATCGACTCCTTGGTCCCCTCCTCGACGTAGCCGTAGAACGCGAGCTTCGCCGCGTAGCCGAGCGGGCTAGACCCGGGGAGGACGCTTGCCCTCTCGCGGCGGAACACGACACCGGTGTAGTCGCCGAGCTCCCCCGCTATCGCGCTTGTCCATTGGTCCTCGATCTGGAAACCGCTGAACGACGCGGCGTCACAGGTGTCCGAGATCGCCCAGACCACGTCGCGTGACGCACCATCGGAGAGACGCGCGGCGAGGCGCACCTGACCATCCTGGACACCCACCCTGCCCTCCAGGACGAACCTGGCCCCCAGACGGTGAGCGATCAGGCGCGGGTCATCCGACGTGGCGCTCGCCGGTCCGACCACCCGAAGCCCCGGGAACGCACTGAGCCGGCGCACGAGGGCCTCGCTGATCGAGGCCGCGATGCGCGGAGCTCGGGGATCACCGGAGGCCTCGAACCGAAGGACGGCAACCAACGGGTCATCCTGTGTCCACACAGGTGCCACGTCTGACACGTGCCGGGCGAACGCCGGCACGTAGCTGCCCGGCGGCAGGTCGATCCGCACGGGGTCGTGCTTCCCCTCCGTCGCGTAGTACGTGTCGAGCCCGCGGCGCACCCGCGTGGCCTGGACGCGGACCGAGCTGTCCGTCCGGCCGTCGAACCGGTCGTGCCGCCCCAAGGCGTACCTGCCCACGGTCCGCTCGGACAGCCGATGGGATCGGCCGGCGAGGGTCTCGGTCACCACGTAGGCGAGAAACTCTCGTGATCGCCGGGTTCCGGAAAAGGCCTCGCTCTCGAGGAGCTTGGTGAGCTCGGCGATGATCTCGATCTGGCTGGGGCCCCCGGACCGACTCGGGTCGTCGTCGAGCAGCGCCACCTCGTCGACCACGTGAACCGCCGCCCTCGTTCCCGGATGCTCGATGTGGTGTCGTCGGGCCACCACACACAGTGCCCGATCGTATACCGTGGCGCGGGTTCGCCACCGCTGCCTCTCCTGCGTCAGTCTCTGGCCCCGGGCCACCGCCCGTAACCGTTACTCGGCCTCCCCACCCGCGTTGGGCGTTGCTGCGTCGGCATCGTCTACCTAGCCTTGTCGCGACCCCATCAGACTAGGTTCGCCGTAGGAGTCCCATGTCCGTGCAGGCGCCGGCGGCGGAGCCCACGACCTTCAGCGTCGGCCCCCTCCGCTTCCGTCATGCCAGCCTCTTGGGTGCCTGGCTGGGTGTCGTCGCGATGGTGCTGTCGGTGACCCCGTCACTCGTCCCTCGCGGGTGGGCGATCGAGTCGGTCCTGGCCGGGTTGTGCTTCGCCCTGCTCTACGGGATCGGCGCCCTGATCTCCTGGGTCTACCGCACTCTGGAGCTGCCTCCGCTGCCCGGGAAGGCGCGACGCGTCGCGTGGATGGTGCTGTTCGTGGCTACGCCCGTCGCGCTGCTGGTGGGGGGCTGGCTGGGCCGACAGTGGCAGATCGAGCAGCGCGAGCTGCTGGGCATGGAGACCGACGTTCCGTTGCTGTGGCTGTTCAGCCCCGCGCTCGGTGTGGTGGTCGCCTTGCTGGTCCTGGGCCTGGCGCGCGCGGTCTACTGGCTCGGGCGGACCCTGTCACGGCTGTTCAGACGGCTTCTCCCCGGCCGCCTGGCGGCGGTCGTGGCCGTGGTGCTCACCGTGTGGCTCACGTGGAGCGTCGCCTCGGGACTCCTGGTCGGCGAGGGCCTGAACGTCGCCGACACCATCTTCAAGGGCAAGTCCGACGGGGACAAGCCGGGGGTGGTCAATCCAGAGTCTGACTACCGCAGCGGTGGCCCGAACTCGGCGCTGGCCTGGGAGGGACTGGGTCGGGAGGGCCGCGCCTTCGTCTGGTCGGGCCAGACGGCGGCCCAGATCGCGGACGTGACCGGCGACCCCGATGCGGAAGAGCCGGTGCGTGTCTTCGTCAGCCTGGAGAGCGGTTCGAGCGCCGCCGATCGCGCCGCCATCGCCGTCGAGGAGCTGCGGCGCCTGGGCGGGTTCGACCGCCGCGTCCTGGCGGTGGCGGGGGGCACCGGAAGCGGATGGGTCGACCCGAAGTCGGCGGCAGCTCTGGAGTACGTCGCGCACGGAGACGTCGCGACCGCGACCACCCAGTACTCCTACCTGCCGAGCTGGATGTCCTATCTCGTTGATGTGACAAGGGCGCAGGAGAACGCAGAGGAACTTCTCACCGCGATCCGGGTGGAGCTGGACTCGATGGATCCGGCCGACCGGCCCGAGCTGTACGTGTACGGCGAGAGCCTCGGTTCGTTCTCCACCGGCAGCGCGTTCACGAGCGTTGAGGACATGTCGACGACCACCGACGGAGCCTTGATGATCGGCCCGCCCAACTTCGAACCCACCTGGATGCGGGTGCAGGAACGGCGGGACCCGAGCTCCCCCATCTGGAAGCCGCGCTACCACGACGGCGCGCTCGCCCGGACCGCCACGGTCGAGGCCGACCTGACCGACCCTTCGCTTCGTTGGGAGACCGACAACCGGATCGTCTACCTGACCCATGCCTCGGACCCGATCGTGGCCTGGCAGATCGACAAGAGCGAATGGCTCGACCAGCGGGGCGACGACGTGCACCCCATGGTCAACGCGATCCCCCTGATCAGCGGCCTGCAAGGGACCCTGGACCAGCTCGGCGCGAACTCCACGCCGCCCGGACACGGCCACGTCTACGACGAGATCGTCGTCCCGGCGTGGTCGGAGATCCTCGGTCCGCCCACGCTGCCGATCGACGAGGTCGAGGCGATCAAGGCAGCCGTGGCCCTGATCGTGGACCCGGACCGCGCGTAGGCCATGACGTATCCGTCACTCCCGGAGTGGTTCCGTGCCCAGACCCATTGACCCGGCGGCTCAGTACATCCCCGGATGGGACGGGATCCGTGCCGTCGCGGTGGTGGCGGTCGTCGGCTATCACCTCGGAGTCCCGGGCATGTCGGGGGGACTGCTTGGAGTGGGGGTCTTCTTCACCCTCAGCGGCTTTCTGATCACCAGCATCCTGCTCGGAAACCACCAGCGGACCGGGTCGTTCCAGCTCTCCACCTTCTGGGTGCGGCGGGCCCGACGACTGCTGCCCGCCCTGGTCGTGGTGCTGGTGGTCGTCGCCGGGATCACGGCTGTGACCGACCCGTCCAGCCTCGACTCTCGGATGCGCGAGAGCCTGGCGGCGCTGGCCTACGTGGCCAACTGGACGACGATCGCAGACGGGGTCTCGTACTTCGAGAGGTTCGCCGGCCCCAGCCCGCTTGACCATCTGTGGTCGCTGTCCGTGGAGGAGCAGTTCTACCTGATCTGGCCGCTCGTCCTGGTTCTGGTGCTCACGCGGCAGTCATGGGATGCCCGCCGGCTGCTGCCCTGGGTCGCGCTCGGTGCCCTCGTCTCGTTCGCACTGCTGGCCACCCTCGCGGTGCCCGGCTTCGACAACACCCGAGCCTACGAGGGAACCGACACGCGCGCGGGCGGACTCCTCGTGGGCGTGGTCCTTGCTCTCGCGTGGCCGCAGCTCAGCTCGTGGCTGCGATCCTCGAGCCCGGCCCGGTGGCTCGTGGAAGCCGCAGGTCTCGTGGGGCTGGCCACCATCGTCGCCCTCGTTCTGGTCACCGACGACTACTCCCCGGGTATCTACCGCGGCGGCCTGCTGCTGCTGTCGGTGTCGACGGCGCTGGTGGCGGCGGCCGTCGCATTTCCCGGGTCTCGACTGGGATGGCTGCTCGGGCTGGCCCCACTGCGCTGGATCGGCGCGCGATCCTACGGCATCTACCTCTGGCATCTCCCGGTGGTCGTGTTCACGTCAGCTGCCGCCGTCGGGGGGTTCTCGCTCAGGACCGCGTTCGTCCAGGCCGCGCTGATCCTGGGTGCCGCGGAGATCTCCTGGAGGGTCGTCGAGGACCCGATTCGTCGACTGGGGTTCCGGGGGGCCTATCGACCCGTCAGGGGCTCCCTGAGAGCGGCAGGGGTGCCCGCGAGGGCCGCAGCGACCGGAGCCTTCCTGGCTGCCGGGACGCTGGTGCTGTCCGCCTCGGCCCTGATAGGGCCCGACCGCCCGAGCGCTGCGGCCGTCCCGGTCGCCGGCTCCATGCCCCCGCTGCCGCCGCCGGAGGCATCGCCGGCTCCGTCGCGCACGGAGCATCGGCGCGTGCCCGAGCGACGGGCACCACATCACTCGCGCAACGCGCCGTCGGAGACCTCGTGCTCCGAGGTCGTGCACGTGGGTGACTCGACCAGCATCGGCCTGGTGAACGCGGCGTACCTGCCGTCCCGAAGTGACAGGCTTCCTGCCCGACTCAACGCGCTAGGGGTGCGGGACGTCACCACCGACGTGTCCGGTGCTCGGTCGATCGTGGAGACCTACCACGACCAGCCCAACGCGCGTGCGGCCGTGACGTCACGCATGAATCAGGGGTACGACGGCTGCTGGACGATCGCCATGGGCACCAACGAGGCGGCCAACCAGGCGGTGGGAGGTGTCCACTCGTTCGCTGAGCGTATCGATCTCCTGATGAAGCCCATCGCCGGCCACCCGGTCCTGTGGCTCACCGTCCGCTCGCAGCTGCAGGACGGTCCCTACGCCGACAGGGGCATGAAGGCGTTCAGCGAGTCCCTGGTCGCGGCCTGCCGGCGGTACCCGAACCTGCGCGTCTACGACTGGCGGAGTGAGGTCCGGCCAGAGTGGTTCATCGAGGACGGCATCCACTTCACGACGCCGGGCTATCGAGCACGCGCCCGCGGGATCGCACGGGCGCTCGCGACCGCCTTCCCGTCAGGCGGCGACCCTGCGCCAGGGTGCGTCGTCCGGGGTCAGCAACCAGGGAGGCTCTCGGACCGGTAGCCCTGGCCGGCCAGGCGGGACAGACTCCCGCAGCGCCTTCACCGTCTGGGTGCGGTCCCCGCCGCGCCGCTGGCGCGATGTCGATGTCCCGTTGGCCAGATGGTCCACGACCTGCGCGCGACCCGCCGGGATCGGGTGGACTGTGGCGCCGAACCCGCGGTCGGCCAGGTAGCCCGCGATCATGTGGCCCAGGCGACGACTCTCGAGGAAGTCGGCACTCCCGACCGGCGGACGCCGGGGGCTCGGACCACGAAGCCGACGGCGGCCATCGACCGGCGGGCCAGGTTTCGCAACCACCCGGGACCCCGTGGGGAGGCCAGCACCTGTGCCGCCTCGAAAACCCGGGTCGCCCCGTGGATCGTGGGGCTGGTGATGACGGTCGGTGCGAAGCGTGGGTGCCGGGCGACGAACGAACCGTCCTTCCGCTCCACGAAGGTGATCTCGGCGATCATGGCCCGATAGGTGTCGGGGATGCTCGTCAACTGCTGGGCCACGAAGTTGCCCAGCCCGTAGACCACCCACGTGTGGTGGACCCTCTCGATGGTCTGAACGACATGGGCATGGTGCCCGTACACGAAGGTGATGTCGGGCGACCGGGCCAGGGCACGGAACACCTCGACCTGCTGCTGGTTCGGGACCGAGGAGTACTCGGTCCCCGCGTGCACCGCCACCATCACCACGTCGACGCCCCTGCGCCGCAGCGCCGCGGCCCGCCGCAGCGCATCCGGAACGTCGATCAGGTTGACCGACCACGGCTCGGTCACCGGCATCCCGTTGGTCCCGAACGTCATCGAGATGAGGCCCACTCGCACGCCGTTCACCTCGAACTCCAGCGGCTTCCCGGCGCCCCTCCTTGCGGCGTAGGTGCCGGTGTGGCCGAGTCCCCGCCGGTCGAGGTCCCGGATCGTCCGGGCGAGGCCCGAGAACCCCATGTCCACGGAGTGGTTCGACGCCGTGGTGCAGAGGTCGAAGCCGGTGTCCTTGAGCCCGTCGAGGACCGTCGGCGGGGCCGAGAAGAGCGGGTAGTTGAGATACGGGCCGCCCGCGGGTGCCAAGGGAGTCTCGAGGTGGCAGATCGCCAGATCGGCGGAGGAGATCCGGGGCCGCACCCCGGCGAACATCGGCGTGAAGTAGGGCAGTGACCTCCCGTGGGCGGCGGCGTCTCGCTCAGCGGTCTCCCACACGCCCGTGTGCACCAGCACGTCTCCCGTCAAGGCGACCGTGAAACTACGACGGGTGGCCGGGTTCTCGGACTGCGGAGTCGGCGACTCCACCGTCCCCGACGGGGTCTCCCGCATCGCGTCGGGTTCGCCCGATGATGCGCTGGGCAGGCCACACGAGGCCGACGCTGCCCCGAGGATGAGGGACACGACCACGGCGACGGCGGGCGCCACCCGGCGCCGGGAGCAGGCGCCAGCATCTCCACGCACGCCGATCATTCGCACGCATGCCCCATCCGTAGGGTGTTTCGTCTGAGTTCGAGACTGCTGACTTCGGTCGGCGTGCCGAGTTCGCACGACCAGGCGTCAAGCGGCCGTCACGGCGACTGCCTCCTGGTGTTCCTGGTGGTCGCGCACGTTGCCGCGGATGAAGATCAGCAGGACGTAGGCGGTCAGGACCAGCAGGATGGTGGCGAATCCGACCAGAGTGGCGAGGCTGCTCGCGTCCTCTCCGGCGCTCGGCAGCTTGTCGATCCCGCCGGTGGCCAGGAAGCCCGTGGGGTCGGTGAGCCCATGCAGGATCATGGCGCCGGCAATGAAGCCGATAGCGCGCATCGACAGGTACATCATCACCCCGAATGCCACGGTGTAGCCGACCGTGGGCAGCACGGTCTTGAGCCCCTGGCCCGAGAACACGTTGATGCTGTGGGACAACCCGAACAGCAGTGACGAGAGCGCCGCTACGGTCCATTCCCCGTGTCCGACGGCGCGCAGCATCTTGACCGCGATGCCGCGATAGAGCAGCTCCTCGACGAAGCCGATCATCAGTCCGCTCGCCAGGACCAGCAGCACGACCGACAGCGCGGGGCCGCCCCAGTCGATGTCCAGGACGCGCAGAAGGATCGGAGTCGCTACCAGGACGGGCGCGATCCACATCCACCACGAGCGGTAGATGGGCTGGCGGCCGAAGATCTCCGCGTTCCAGCCCATCGCGGTGGTGAGGGTGACCAGGATGACCGCGCCGACGATGAGCCCGACAGTCAGCTGGAAGAAGACCGCACCCACGCTGCTGAGCAGGTCGTCGTCGCCGTAGCCCGGGTCGAAGAAGCTGGCGACCTTGCCGGCGCCCAGGTAGAGGGCCAGGTAGATGGCGACCACGGCCAGCAGCCTCCAGAAACCGCCCTTGTCCAGGAAGCCGCGCAGGCCGCTCTCGGGCTTGATGTCGGTCTGGCTGGGCATCGCGATTCCTCCAGGGTTGTGTGCGTCCAATTCCGCGATCTGGACTGTACGGTCGCCGGGCACCTATTGCGCCCCTCCCAGGACGCTGTAACCGTTACCTGCTCCAACGGGCGGTGACGGTGATGAGGGCCAGGCACCGGGCGAACGGCAGACCACGACGTGGTGCCGCGCCCCGAGGCACGGCGCGCTCCTGACGCGCAGGGCTACGCCGTCCCCGGGGTCAGAAGGCGGCGGGCATCACCGCGAACCGGTTCCGGCAGTCGCTGACGAAGGTCCAGCCCCCGTTGTCGCTGAGGGTGCCGATGGCGAGCGGGGCGTAGCAGTGCTCGGTCCCGTCGGGAGTGCGGGGGCGCGGCACCTGCTCGCCGTCGGCGGTCTCCTGGGGCCAGAGGACGTCGCCGGTGGCGGTGCGGGCGGGGACGAGCCAGTAGTCGCCATTGCGGTACTCGTGGGGGGCGCCGACGGTGGCGGCCGGGAACTGGACCATGACGCCGTCCTCGAGCTCGATCCAGGCGTCGTCGGGGGCGGCAGCCTCGCGGACGAGGAGGGCCCCGGCGTCACTGGTGGTGGGGTCGTCGGCGGCGTGGTCCCAGCGGCGGAGGACCGGGTGGAGCTCGGGGCGGGTGCCGGTGTCATCGGCGACACCCGTGAGGACGACGGTGAGGTCGTCACGGTCGATGCTCCCGACCCGGAGCAGCGGGGTGCCGGAGCCGCGCAGGGAGCTGGCGTCGTCGGCGAGCTGGACCCAGTCGCCGACCTCGAGGCCGGTGCGCCGGTCGCGCCCGAGGCCGGCCAGCTCGAGCACGGTCGTGTCGCCGTCGGCGGAGTGCCGGAGGACCGGGAAGAGCACCGAGCCGTTCTCGCGCGACCAGGAGAAGGTGGCGCCGCCGTTGGCCTGGCCGGCCGCGCGGGCGGTGCCGCCGCGCTGGATCTCGACGCGGTAGAGCTGGTTCTCGGCTCCCCGGTACCGCGCCTCGGGGTCGATCACGCATGCGTCGAGGTCGTCCGCGGGCCGGCGGGCGGCCGCTCGGAGCACCGGAAGCCGCTCGCGGGCGAGGGCGGTGTAGTCGTCGCAGGTGAGCGGGCCGTCCCCGCGGCGTACCTTCACCTGCCAGACCAGCTCGGCCCGGGTGGTGGTGTCGAGGCCGCCGAGCGCGACGTCGAGCAGCTCGGGCCGCTCGGCGGCGGCGACGTGCCGCTCCCAGACGTCGAGGTAGATCTGCACACCGGCGACGCCGCCCAGCTCCTCCAGGGTGGTGGCGTCGTCGAACGGGTACCCCAGCTGCTCGCTGTACGTCGTCCACGTGTCGCACTCGGCGAGCAGGCCGTCGACGTAGTAGCGCCCCTGCCCGATGAGGAAGTCCCCGCGGCCGAGCTTGGCCTTGAGCTCCTCGAGGCGCTCCTGCGGCAGCGGCCGGCCGAGGTCGTCGGTCAGGCCCTTGAGCACGGAGGGGTCGGTGAGGATCGCGAAGCCGCACCGCGCGGCCGGGCCGCCGTGCGGGCCGATCAGGTCGGCGGCCAAGGTCCGGACGTGGTGCCCGGAGATCGCGGCCTGCTCGTTCCAGTCGGCGTCGAGCTGCACGCGGCCCTGCTGCATCAGGACACGCGTGTAGTGCCGTCGGCTGTCGAACGTCTCGCGGGTGAAGTCGCCCTTCATGACCACTCCTAGGTGAGGAAGAAGATGCCGGTCTCGAAGCCGGCCGGTGTGTACTCGTCCAGGCGGTCGCGCAGGTTCGCGGTCCGCTGCGGCTGGTAGAGGTCGTGGAACGCGCCGAGCTCGCCGCCGTCGTCGGCACCGCGCCAGATCTCCTCCTCGACCGGGTCGGCCAGCTGGCCGTAGGCCGGACGCCCGTAGCGCAGGCTGGTGAACGCCGGCCGCACCCGCTCCTCCGCCAGTGCGGCGGCTACATCGTCGTGCGCGGCGGCGATGGCGGCGTCGGGCTGGCAGTGGTACCGGCGCGGCGTGCGGGAGCCGGGGGCCAGGTAGCTGAACCGCACGCACCCGACCTGACGGCGGGCCACGCGCAGCGCGCTGGTGAGGATGCTGTTCTCGACCAGGTCGACGGCATGCACCAGCACCTCACCGACGACCGTGCAGCGCGCGATCGTCGCGTGGGCGAAGGCCATCCGGCCGTCCTCGCTGCTCAGCGCCAGCCGGTCGGGACCGGTCGCGTCGACGATGCTGTCGCTGAGGAGGACGACGGCCGGGTCGGTGCGGCGCCCGTCGGCCTCGACCACGACCGAGCCGAGGATGCTGTGCTCGACGACCAGCCGCGTGGCCACCCGGTCGAGGGTGATGCTGGGCTCCTCGGGGCGGCCGGGCGAGCAGTCGCAGTCGAGCTCCCAGCCGGGCACGAGCGTGCAGTGCCGCACGGTCACGTCGCACAGCTCGCCGTGGGAGGCGGTGACGGCCTCCGGTTCGTCGTCGGGCACCGGCACGTCCTCAACCTGGTGATCTGCCTCGTCGCCGTCGTCCCCGTCGTCGCGGCCCGGTCCGCGGGCGGCGACGAGCAGCCCGCGGCCGGTGACCAGGAACCCGTCCAGCACGAACCGCGAGCCCGCTCCCCCGGTGATCCGGAACGGGTCGGGCTGGTCGACACGGTAGTCGAGGAGCCGCAGCACGGGCCGGCACCCGGAGGCCGCGCGCAGCTGCACGTACTCCCCCGGCTCGAGGTCGAGCACGAGGCGCTCCTCGTACACCCCGCTGTCGGCGACCTCGATGACGACGGCCCGCGGCGGTTCGGCGCCCTCGGCGGTCGGCCGCGCGCGGTCGGCGCGCCACTGTCGCCAGGCCTGCTCCACGGTGCGGTGCTCGCCCGCGGCACGGTCGCGCTGCCGCACGCGGTACACCACGACCCCGGCCGGCTCGGCGAGAGTACGGCGGTACTCGCCGCCGCCCATGTCCGCACTGAACCCGTAGCGGTAGCTGACCGACACCCGGCGCGGCAGCTGGCCGGAGGGGAACACCAGGCGGCCGCGCTCGGGGTCGAGGAGCACGTGGTCGCGTGGCGCCCGGTAGGCGTGCCAGTCCGACAGGTCGGCCGGGATGACCGACTCCGCCGGGACCACTCCACGCTGGCCGCGGCGGGGCCAGTCCTGGACGGTCACCGAGACGCTCCGTCCCCGGCCGTAGTAGGTCGGCGACGCGTCCGCCCGCAGCGGGTGCTCCGCGAGACGGTGCTCGAAGGCCCGCCGCCGGATCGGCGTCGGCACGTTTATCTCCTCGGCGACGTGGGTCGCGCCGGGCTCGGGCGTGGGCGCGGTGAACAGCGGGCTGTCGTTGCCCAGCACGCTGAAGGTGTAGCACTGGGCGCCCTCGCGCTCGATGCAGCTCGCCGGCGTCTCGGTGACGGGGTGGCTGCCCAGCCGCCAGAGGTACAGGGCGACGCCCGGCACCGAGGCTCGGCCGCGGGTGCGGTGCGAGACCGTGCGGCGTACGTCGACCGTCCGGGCCTCGTCGTCGAAGCCCCTGCCCAGCCGGTCGAGCCGGTCGCCCTCGCGCAGGTCGGCGGTCCGCGCGCGGTCGGGGTGCTGGTGGTCGAGGTGCTGGGTCCAGCCGAGCAGCGAGTAGAGCTCGACCACACGCGCGGGCCAGCCGGCCGTCCCGGCGGCCAGCTCCTCCAGCAGCGCCGCGGTGCCCTTCCGGCGCCGGTTGGCGATCGTCTGCGCGACCGAGGCCATCTCCGATCTGTCCCGGCCGATGGGCCCGGACGACGCGCTGCTGATCTTCCCCGAGGGCGGCAACTACACCGAGGGGCGCCGCACCGCCCGCATCGAGCGGCTCCGCACGGCCGGCCA
>NZ_DAOMFK010000003.1:0-50817 GCF_035429765.1 Nocardioides sp.
CGTAGGTCGTCGCCCGACGGACCGCAGGCGGCCAGCGTCACAGTCAGGAGGGCGAGCCCGGCGAAGCGCAGTCGAAGTGCCATGTGCGGTCAGGCCCTTTGATCCCGGTGAGGCGCAGTGGCCAGCCGTGCCCATTGGGACGGCTGGCCACCGCTGACCGTCAAGAGTCGAGCAGCTGGTTCATGTGGTCGATCTCGGCCTGCTGTGAGGTCTCAATCGACTCGGCGAGCTTCTGAGCGGGTTCGAACACTCCGTCGGCCTGCACGTCCTTCGCCATCTCGATCGCGCCTTGATGGTGCTCGATCATCATCTTGAGCCACATGGTCTCGAACTCCTGACCCTGGGCGGCCTCGAGCTCGTCCATCTCCTCGTCGGTCATCATCCCCGGCATCTCCGTACCGTCCTCGCCCATGTCATGACCGCTCATGCCGTGGTCCTCAGCGTTGGCGTGATCCCGCAGCGTCTCGGGGACGGGCTCGTCCCAGTCGGTCAGCCAGTCGACCATCTGCTCGATCTCCGGTCCCTGCGCGGCCTGGATGTCGTCGGCCAGCTTCTGAACCTCAGGGGAGAGGTCGCGGCCGCGGGTCAGGTCGACCATCACCAACGCCTGAGCGTGGTGGGGGATCATCCCGGTCGCGAAGTCGATGTCGGCGTCGTTGAAGACGTCACCATTCGGAGCCGTCTGCTCGGCGCGTGCACCACCGGTCGAACCGTCGTCGCCGCACGCGCTGAGACCGAACATCAAGGTCGCGGCCGCAGCTGCAGCGGCCACCGTCTTCAGTTGCTTCATGGGGTTCCTCGTCGAATCTCGTTGTTGTGGGGGCAGGACCAATCGCCCCGTGTGTCACGGACGGCGACACCCGGCGCGCTCGCGCCTCAGCAACGCTGGATCGACAAGGCGAACAGGCAGGGCGGGTCTCGAGGCCGGCGTGCGCGGCTCGATCTCGCTCCTGCTGGTGCAGCCAGGCTGCGGTCGCCCTCGATCGCCGATCCGCGTCCGAGTGCGACCGAAAGGACGACACCAACGAGTAGGACGGCCAGGCACAGCGCACTCAGACGCAGTAGGCGGGGGTCGTGCTCGGGAGCGTCAAGCCTGCTCGAGGCCGCGGCTGTGAACCCATGGTCCATGGTCGGCGTCGCGGCATGGTGATCGGTGGCGACCTGAGGGTCCGCTTCCGAAGGGGGTGCATGATGCGCCGTTCCATGAGCAGAGAGGCCATGCATGGCAAACAGGCCAAGCAGCGCGGCCACGCCGAACACATTTCGGAGCAACGCGGCAGCGAGCTTGAGGGACCGTTCGCTTGACATTGGCTCGAGTCTAGGCAGGAGGTCCGGAGAACCTCTCGTGCCACATCATCGGTGAGCGCTCGCCGGATCACGCGGGCAATAGTCTGGGACTCCGCCGCTGGCTGGAACCGCGCGGAAGCAGATCACTGCCACGAGGATCCGTCAGCCGACGAGGACTGGTCGTTCAGGGCTTCGCGCATGCGCAGGTCGGCCGCCGGATCCGCTGGCGCACAGCAAGAACGGCCTCGAGTCCGTCGAGAGTTGAGTGCGGCAAGCAACGCCACGAAGGCCAGGAAGCCGAGCAGGGCCATCCACGCCATGATGTCAACATCCTCCGCCGTCTGCGCTTGTATGCTCGACCATCATTGTGCCCTCTCGGGCATGGGACACGCATCGGACTACTCGGGTGGGCGGCGTCGTAGGTCGATCCGTTCTCAGCACGTGTCCATCAATGGTCAGAACGACGCGGCACTTCGAGCCGGCGTGTCCATCGTAGGCGCGCGTGCTTGAAGGCGGCGCGACTCGCGGTCGGGTTCGTCGATCAGGGCGTCAGCTGTCCGGGTCCGGCTGCCCAGGGGCAGGCTTGGGGATCCGGTCGAGGGCCGCGAGGTTCTTGTGGTCCGCGTCGGGGAGGGTGTGCAGGTACTTCTGGGTGGTGGTGATCTGGGCGTGGCCCATGCGGTCCATCACGGACTTCAGGTCGGACCCGCCGGCCAGCAGCAAGGAGGCGTGGGCGTGGCGGAGGTCGTGCACGCGGACGTCGAAGTCGATCCCGGACGCGGCCACGGCGGGCCGCCAGACGCGGGTGCGGAAGGTGTGCGCGAGATGGGGGTGCCGTCGCGGGTAGCGAACAGCAGGTCACCAGGCCCAAGGCGGCGGTCGGCGATCCAGTCGGCGAGCTGGGCGACGAGGTCGGCGGGGAGGCCCATGGTGCGGGGTTCGTTGTCCTTGGGGTAGGGCATGGTGAGCATCCGGGCTCCGGTGGGGGAGTTCTTGATCGAGACCTCCACGACTGTCTCTTCGACGCTCAGCGTGCGCTTGATGAGGTCGAGGTGGCGGGGCTTCAGCGCGATCAGCTCACCCCAGCGCTGGCCGGTGTTGATGTCGGTCTCGATCATCAGCCGATGCTGGGCCGGGAGGGAGGCGAGGATGGCGGAGTACTCCTCGGGGGTCAGGGTCCGGGCCCTCTTCTTGACCACCTTCGGGAGCTCGCTGTGGGCGCAGGGGTTGAACGTGACGACCCGGTCGCGCAGGGCTCGTTCGAAGACCGAACCCAGCATGGTGTGGTAATTGCGCACCGATGCGGCCGAGAGGCCTTGTTCGCTGGCGGTGGTGACCCAGCCTTGGACCTCGCTGGTCAGGATCTTGCCCATCGGCCTGGGTCCGAAGGTGGGGCTGCCAGGCACCCTCGCGGACTTTGGACTCTTCTCGGTGGGCGGCGCGTTCGGCGGCGCGGCGCGAGGGGTAGGTGCCGGCGGAGCGTGGCCGTCCCTCGGGGCTGCGGTAGCAGGCCACGAACCGTGTGTCTCCGTCGTCGGTGACCCGGGTCTTGATCCACGCCAGGGCTGCCTCCCGCCAGACTCGAAGATGGTGATGTCCGCACAGTGTCCGCAAACGTTGCCCCGAAAGGCAGCGAACCTCGGGGGAAGGTCGAACAAGGCGACCGCTTTGCCGATGACCCAGAGGTCAGCGACGGGAGGTGGGGAGGCGCCAAGAGGACGGCCGACCTGTGGGCAATCGTGCTCCAGACCCACATGCAGGTCGCTGACGAGAAGCAGAGCCGGCCGCGGACAAGGACTCCACGTGCGTGGTCAGAGGTCGTTGCCTGCGTAGGACTGGTTGAAGCTCTTGTTGGCCAGGGGAAAGTCGGGGACGATCGTGTCCGACAGCGCCACCGGGAGGGCCGGCCAGTTGAAGAACGACGGGTCGACGATCTTGACCCGGCCCAGGCTCCCGGACCCGTCGAGGTCCACCCGGGTCACCAGGGTGCCGCGCCAGGCCTCGACCACGCCCGCGCCGGAGCAGGACGCCGGCTCGGCGGGGCCGGCATCGGGCGACGCCGCGGCCAGGAGTTCAGCGAGCTCTCGTGCCATGGCCACGGAGACCGCTATCTCCTCCGCGCGCACCCGGAACCGGGTCAGTACGTCGCCGGTGCCGTGCAGCACCGGAGCCCAGGACGCCGGCGGGGCAAGGAAGGGGTGGTCGCGCCGGGCGTCGCTGTCGATGCCGGAGGCGCGGGCGACGTAGCCGAGCACGTCGAGCTGGCGGGCGGAGTCCTCGTCGAGGACCGCGGTGCCGGTGAGGCGGTCGCGGACGGTGGGGTGGTCGAGACTGATGTCGACGAGCTCGGCGACCTCGGCGGCGACGGCGTCGAGGAGGTCGAGGTCCGGCGAGGCCCGCAGCGTCGCGCCGCCGAGGGTGATGCCCCCGCGCAGCAGCCGGTGGCCGGTGAGTTGCTCGTGGTGGCGCAGGAGGCTCTCGCGGAGACGCTGGGTGTGGGCGTGGACGATCCCGAAGCCGACGTCGTTGACGATCGCGCCGAGGTCGGCGACGTGGTTGTGGATCCGCTCCAGCTCCAGCAGCAGGGCCCGGGTCGCGCGGGCGCGCGCGGCCACGGGTACGCCGGCCGCCTGCTCGACGGCCATGGCGTAGGCGAGCGCATGTCCCACGGCGGTGTCGCCGCTGATCCGCTCGGCCAGGGCGATCCCGTCGGCGGGGGAGCGGCCCTCGAAGTGCTTCTCCACGCCGCGGTGCACGAACCACAGTCGGGCCTTCATCCGGACGATGGTCTCCCCGACCACGGAGAACCGGAAGTGGCCAGGTTCGATCAGTCCGGCATGCACCGGCCCGACGGGGATTTCATAGACCCCGGGTCCCTCAACGTGCACGAAGGGGTAGGAGCCGACGTCCTCGGGGAAGTCGGGGACCTCGCCGGCGTCACGGCGCATGGGGTACCAACCGGCGGGCCAGTGTCCGTGCCGGACCATGCGCCGGGGGAGCGGATGGTGGCGGGGCTCCACGCCGAACAGGTCGCGGATCTCGCGGTCGAAGCGGCCACCTGCCCAGGAGACCCCGGCCAGGGTGGGCACCCAGGCGTCATGGGTCGAGATGTCGACCTCGATCTCGAGCCGTTGGTTGACCGGGCGCAGCAGCAGGTGGGTGATCCGGATCCGGTCGTCCACCTCACGGGCTGACGTCAGAGCGAGCCGCCAGCCCTCGCCGAGCCGGGCGGCGAGAGTGTCGACCAGGTCGTCCCGCTCGACGAGGACCCGGCTGGTGGCGACATCGGTGGTCACCGCACACCCGCCAGGGCGGTCAGGGCGCTCTCGAGCACGGGTTGGACGGCTGGTGCGAAGCCCACTGCGGAGGCGGCGACCAGGGCCGCTGCCAGGGGCAGGGTTGCGGCCCACCTGCCGGCCTCGGCCACAGCCCGAGGTCCCTTGGCCGCCCTCGTACCACCGCCCAGCGTCATCACCAGCGTGTGCCGGGCGAGGACGGCGAAGATGACGACCAGGAGCCCGGCGGTGGTCAGCGAGACCCACCCCAGCCCCTGCTGCCACCCAGCGAACAGTATCGCCACCTCGGTGAAGAACAACGCGCCGGGCGGGAAGCCCAGCAGGGTGCCCATGCCGGCCAGGAACGGCCACGCCAGGGCCGGCCGGTCGGCCAGCAGACCCTGGACGTGGTCGATCCGCGTACTTCCTCGGTCGGCCAGGATCCGGCCGGCGACCACGAACAGGGTGGACTTGGCCAGACCGTGGCCGAGCATGTGGAGCAGCACCGCTGCCAGCGCAAGCGGGCCGCCGATCCCGGCACCGATCGCGAGGATGCCCATGTGCTCGGTGCTGGAGTAGGCCAGTAGCCGCTTGTAGTCGCGCTGCGCGACCATCAGCGCCGCGGCTACGGTCAGCGAGAGCAGGCCGCCGCCCACGAGCATCACCCGCATCAGCTCCGGCCCCAGCGCCAGGTCGCTGATCGCCTGTAGCCGCAGGATGCCGTAGAAGGCCACCGAGAGCAGCACGCCGGACATCAGCGCAGAAACCTGAGCCGGTGCCTGGCTGTGTGCGTCGGGTAGCCAGCTGTGCATGGGCGCCAGGCCAGCCTTGGTCGCCAGGCCGAGGACGGCCAGGGCAAGGGCCAGCCGCCCAAGCCCAGGGTCGATGAGGTCCGGGTGCGCCATCAACGTCCTCCACGACAGGGTGGGTTCTCCAGTGGCCGCCGTGGCGGCGTACAGGAGCACGAGCCCCAGGAAGGCGATGGCGATTCCGACCGAGCCGAGCACGACGTACTTCCAGGCCGCCTCGACCGCGGCCCGGCCGCCGTGGTGGCCGACCAGGAAGGCCGTCGCGATGGTCGTGCCCTCGATGCCGACCCACATCACACCCAGGTTGTCGGCCAGCAGGGTCAGGGTCATCGCACCCAGGAACAGCACCAGCAGTCCGGAGAACCGGACCTCGGTGTGCGGTTCCCGAGGTGGTCCGAGCCCGCCCCAGGTCGCGGTGAGGGCCACCGCGCCGACCACGAGGAGCAGGTACGCCGACAGCGCGTCGACACGGAGCAGCCCGCCGGCGGCCCAGAGCGTGCGGTCGCCACCGGTGGTGACGGCGACGAGCCCGACACCGGCCGCGAGCAGGGTCGTGGCCGTCGCGGTGGGCGCGATCCGGGCGAGGCGAGCGAGCAGATCCATCAGTCCGCCAGCTCCTGGAGGTCCACGAGGTCGGTGCCGCCGAAGGTGTCCTGGATGCGGTGCACCAGGATCCGCAGGATCAGCACGACCAGGACCACGTCGAGGGTCACCCCGAGCTCCACCACGAGCGGCACTCCGCCCGTGGTCAGGAAGGCGACGGTGGCGATCCCGTTGTCCACGACCACGAACCCGACCAGCTGGGCCAGCGCGTCGCGCCGGCCGAGCATGACCAGGAAGCCGATCAGCACCAGCGACAGGCCCACCGGCACGGCTCCGCCCGTCTCGCCGGATGCCGCGACAATGGGCCGCGACGCGACGAAGGCAACCGTGGTGAGCACGGCGGCCCAGAGCAGGCCCGCTCCCGGCGACCGCCCGGGTGTGGTGCCGGCCGGCAGCCGTGCGCTGGTGCTCGCGATCGCCCACGGCACCAGCAGCGCCTTGACCGCCAGCACCAGCCCAGCAACCGCCACCAGCTCGGCGTCGCCCTCGGCCAGACCCAGGGTCAGCACGAGCACGGCCAGGGCGGCGCCCTGCAGCGCCAACAGGCGGGCCGCGCTGCGCGCCGAGGGCCGCCAGACCAGCAGCACGGCGGTGAGCAGCAGGGCGCCGGCCCCGAGAGCCACCCCCTGAGCGGTTGCACCGGTCATGCCGCCACCACCAGATAGGACGCGGTCACCGCGAGGAACGCCAGCACGAACGACCCCGCCAGCAGCTCGGGCACCCGGAACAGCCGAACCTTGGCCAGGAACACCTCGATCACGGCGATCACCGTGCCCAGCGCCAGCACCTTGAGGACGAGCGCGGCAACCCCCAGAACGATTTCCGCGGCGGAGAACGAGAGGGCGATGCCCCAGGGCGCGGTCAGGTTGGCCAGCAGCCCGAGCAGGACGCTCAGCCGCAGCCACGAGCCCAGCTCGAGCCAGCCCAGGTCGCGTCCGGAGCTCTCCAGCACCATGGCCTCGTGCACCATGGTCAGCTCCAGGTGGGTGCTCGGGTTGTCGACCGGCAGCCGGCCGGTCTCGGCGATGATCACGATCGCCAGCGCGGCAAGGGCCAGGAGTGAGACGGGTGAGATCACGGTGGCCGGCTCCGCCACGCGCAGCTCGACGATGGCGGACAACGCGCTGGTCCCGGCGGGGATGGACAGGGCGTAGACAGCGAGCAGCACGGTGGGCTCGAGCAGGGCGGCGATGGTCATGTGTCGGCTCGACCCCATGCCACCGAAGGCGGTCCCGGCGTCCAGGCCGACCAGCGCAAGCGCGACGCTGCCGAGCAGCAGCACCGACACCACGACGAACAGGTCGTCGGGCACCATGTTGAGGTTGCCGGTGGCGACCAGGGGGAGCAGGGCGGCCAGCACCAGGCTGGAGACCATCAGGCCGATCGGCGCGAGGCGGGAGGCGCGGCCGGTCCCGGTCGCGGACAGCGGCTCCTTGCCGAGCAGCTTGCGGAGGTCCCGCCAGGGCTGCAGCACCCGCCCGCCGGCGCGGCCCTCGGCTCTGGCCCGGACCTCGCGCATCACGCCCACCAGCAGCGGGGTGAGGGTGACGACGACCACGACCTGCACCGTCGCCAGCACTGCCGAGGTCAGCACGTCGCGGGTCACCATGACGCCGCCAGGAGGACGACAACCAGGGCTGTGAACGAGTAGGCCAGGTAGCGGTGGATGCTGCCGTTCTGCAGCCCTCGGGCCCGCTGGCCGACCCAGGCGAGCCCGTCCAGGACGCGGGCGTACAACCGGTCCTCCACGATGTCGGAAACTTCATGGGTGTAGGCGATGCCGTGGATCAGATGCTGCGACTCCTCGTAGTGCTGCACCTCCAGGTCGCGCTTGGGCTCCAGGGCGTGCCCGAAGACGCGCACCAGCGGCTCGGCGTACGACGTGGCGGTGTACTGCATGCGCGGACTCACCCTGGCTCCACCGCAGCCCCAGCCGAGGTCCACCGCGCGCCTTGGGGCACGCCGGCCCAGCAACCGGGCCACCACCAGGACCGGCGCCGCGCACGCGAGCGCAACGAGGCCGAGCGCGGCCGGGTCGAGGGTGGCGTCGACGCCGGGGAGCCCCAGCCCCTGCAGCGTCGTGGACTGCGCGGCCCGCACCGGCAGTGCAGGGGCGATGAGCCCGGCCAGGGAGCCCGGGGCCAGGCCCAGGGTCAGCACCGCGGCGGCTGACACCACCAGGGACACCCGCATCGACAGGGAAACCTCGTGGGCTGCCGCCGCGCCCTGACTTCGGGGCCGGGCCAGGAAGCCGATCCCGAACGCCTTGACGAAGGTCAGCAGGGCCAGGCCGGCGGTCAGCGCGACGACCCCCATCGCGGCCGGCAGCAGCACGGCCAGCACGCGGTCGGTGCTGGCCTCGCCATGGATGAGGGCCTGGAGCAGGACCCACTCCGCCACGAACCCGACCGACAGCGGCAACGCGGCCGCACCCAGCGCGCCGACCCCGAAGGAGGCCGAGGTGACCGGCATCCGAGGTCCGAGGCCACCCAGCCGGTCGAGGTCGCGCTCCCCGCTGGCGTGCAGAATCGCACCGGCGCCGAGGAAGAGGACGGTCTTGAAGGCCGCGTGGCTGACCACGAGCAGCGCGGCGGCGAGCGCCGCGATCGCCCCGATCTCCGGCCGCCCCGACCCGGTGAAGAGCTGAGCGAGGGCGATCGAGGTCACGATCAGCCCGACGTTCTCCGTGGTCGAGTAGGCGAGCAGCCGCTTGAGGTCGCTGGCGACCGAGGCCTGCAGGATGCCGTACAGCGCAGAGGCCAGGCCGATCACCAGCAGCGTGATCGCCCACCACTGGGGTCCCCCGGGCAGCAGACGCCAGCTGACCAGGAGCACGCCGTACACGCCGGTCTTCACCATGGCCGCGCTCATCACGGCGGAGACATGGCTGGGCGCCTCGGGGTGGGCTCGCGGCAGCCAGACGTGGAAAGGGACCGCGCCGGCCTTGGTGAGGAACCCAGCGACCAGGAGCATCCAGGCCACGCTAGCCAGACCACCGGTCGGGGGGTCTGCCCTGATGGCGCCGAGCTCGACCGAGCCCGCATGGGCGGCCAGCACGCCGAAGCCGGAGACGAGAAGCAGGAAGCTGAGGTGGGTCATCGCGGCGTACCAGAGTCCCGCGCCCCGCACCTCCAGTCGCTCGCGATGGTCGGCCAGCACCAGCGCGGTGGACCCCAGGGCCATCACCTCCCACGCCAGCAGGAGGCTCACGACGTCGCCGGCCTGGGGGACCAGCTGCAGCCCCAGTACGAAGAGCGCAAACGCCACCCAGCCTGTGCGCGAGGCCGCCGCTCCGTGGGCATAGCCGATCCCGAAGACGGCCGCGACCAGCGCCACCGCGCTCACCACCAGGAGGAACAGGGCGCCCAGCGCGTCCGGGTCCAGGCTGAGCGAGCCCAGCGGAGCCAGCGGGAGGCCCCCCGGTGCGAGCTCGACGAGTCCGGAGCCTCCGTCGAGCACCAGTACGCCGGTGACCACACCCGCCGCGGCCTGCAGGGCGACCGCGGAGCCTGCGACCGCGGAACGCCACCGCGCCGGCACGGAGACGGCCAGGATGGCCGCGACGCCCGAAAGCGCCACCTGCGCCCAGATCCAGGTCGAGGTCACCGCCTGGTCACCCCACGGAGGGCCTCGACGATCTGCTCGGGCCGAGGGGGGCAGCCGGGCACGGTCATGTCCACGTCGACCACGTCCGCGGCGGCACCCGCCACCCCGTAGGCGCCGCGGAAGACCCCGCAGTCGGCCGCACAGTCACCCAGGGCCAGGACCACCCGGGGTCGTGGCGTGGCCTCCACGGTGCGGCGCAGCGGCTCGGCCATGTTGTGGGTCACCACGCCGGTGACCAGCACGGCGTCGGCGTGCCGCGGCGAGGCGACCAGGCGGGCGCCGTAGCGCTCCGCGTCGTACACCGGTCCGAAGGCCGCAGCCACCTCGATCTCACAGCCGTTGCAGGACCCAGCGTCCACATGCCTCACCTGCACACTCCCAGCGAGTGCCGCCGGAGGCTCGAATCCGGGGTCGGCCGCGGGACCGGGTGCCTCGGGCGCCGCCTCGGCGACCCGTCCCGTGCGCCGAATCAGTCCGGCCAGACTCCACAGACTCACGCCGTGTCCGCCTTCCCGGGCGACTCGGATGCGGCCCTGGTGAGCTCCTCGCCGAGCCCAACCTCCTCCTGGATCCGGTCCCGCAGCACCGCGCGGCCGGCCACCAGCAGCTCCCGCACCGCCGGGACCAGCAGCGAGTAGACGACCTCGCCCCCCGTGCGGGTCTGCCGGACCAGACCCGCCCTGCGCAACACGGCCAGCTGCTGGGAGAGGTTGCTCTGCTCAGCATCGACCTGCGCGAGCAGCTCGTGCACCGCATGATCCCGCTCGGCCAGCAGCTCCAGCACCCGGATGCGCACCGGATGAGCCAACGTGCGGAACAGCTCGGCCTTGGCCGAGTACAGAGTGGGCACGGCATTCCCCTCGCGGTCACCGATGCATACGTGAAAAGATTCGCATATACCCAACTGATAAGGCAACTCGAGACGGGACCGCGAGCCAGCGCCAGGCAAGGGCGCCGACCCACAGCTCGTAGCCGAGGGTGCTCAGTGCGAGGACGGGGAACAGGGCGTCGCTGATCAGGGTCGCGCTGCCGAGAAGGCTGACCGGGAGCAGTACGAGTCCCGCCTTCTGCAGCCATGGTGAGGTCCCCGCCATCCTCAGGCCGAGCACCAGGGCGCCGATGAAGAACACGCGCGGGAGCACCGAGAAGGCCAGCGAGTACGGCGCGATCGAGTCCCACCCGGCCAGGAGTCGTACGTCGGTGCCGCCGGCCGCGGCGTCGAGCGCGACGTCGTGCAGGACGGCGGCGAAGGGCCACACCAGGGCGAGGACGGTGCCCGCCGCCACGGCGACCGTCGAGAGTACGCCGCTGACGTCGACACGTCGGAGACGGACCTGGACGACGCCGAGGAACCCGAACAGCAACGTCCCGGAGAGCATGAAGGCGTAGTTGCTCAGCCGGTACGCCGTGTCGGTGTCGAGGATCGCGCGCCCGCGTTCGAGCGCAGGGTCGCCCGGGGATCCGACGTGGGGCAGGACGAGCACGGCCATCGCGATCATCACGCCGAGCTGGCCCGCAGCGAACGCGATGCCGAACCGGGCACTGAGCCGGGCCACAGCAGTGTCCTCCGCAGGCGCGTCCGTCACCACGTCGTCCTGGGTGACCGTCATGACCGGGTCCGCGTCTGTCGCAAGAGCCCGAGGGCAGCCAGGGTGAGCCACAGTGGACCGAACATGCCGCCCAGGTACTGAAGGGGGCTGACGCCGAGGAGCGTGGTCAGGGTGCCCAGCACGAGGCTCGTCCAGGCCAACCAGGCCGGTACGACGCCGTACCGTCGGCCCGCACGTCCCAGTGCCAGCGCGGCGACTCCCGCGCCGACCCAGAGCCAGGGCACGGTGCCGATCCAGTGGCCGAAGAAGACCGCGCTCTCGGGAACCATCTTGTCGGGATCGGCCAGCCCGAAGACGAACTCGGTGGTCAGTGCGGAGCCCATGAGCTGGGCGGCGGCCACCAGCATGAGCCCGCCGCCGGCGATGTCGGGAAGCAGACTGCCCGCCGGGACGCGTGCCGCGACGTAGCGTCGCAGGCCGGGGGCGAAGACCAGGAGCAGGACGGCCGAGATCACCGCAGCCGTGTGCATCACGAGGATCTGGGGGATCTGGTCGCCCATCTTCTCGACGATGCCGGGGGCATCACCCGCGACGCTCTCGTCGTAGACGCCGTCGGCGAGGCTGCTGGCAACGATGGTGACAAGACTCGCTACGCCGGCGCACAGGCCCGCGACGGCCCACCCCAGGCCGTGAGGCGATGTCTCTTCCGGTGTGCGTACAGCTTCGACGTGGTCGTGGATGGTCGTCATGGTGTCTCTCCTAGCTGTCGGTGCAGGTTGGCGGGTGTCAGGCGTAGCGGAAGGCGCGGCGCTCGCCGCGCTCGTGACGTCGTCGGAGCAGGCGCAGGAGCAGGCCGTAACCGGTCGGGGCGGTCTCCAGCAACCGGTCCCGGGCCTGGTCGGGAACCCCCTCCATGGCCCAGGGGAGCAGGAACGGGAGCATCCGCAGCGGGTAGCTCTTCTCGACGGCCTTCTCGAAGTCTCGGTTCTCCTGCTCGCTCAGCGTCCGCTGCAGCATCGGGAGCGCGTGGGTCTCCTCGTGGGCGAGGTGCTCGAGGAGGGCTTCGGTGGCGGCGCTGAGCCGGATCTCGAGCGCGTTCCGGTGATCGGCACAGGGGTGCTCGGCCATCGCTGCGAACGCCCCGCGGCCGGCCGCGAGGGCGGAGTCGAGCCGTTCGTGCTCCGCCTCCATGTCCGCGAGAGTGGTCAGGTCGTCGTGCGATCCGGCCCGCTCCGCGTGCCGCCGCAGCACCGGCCACAGCTCCTCGTCCTCGGCGCAGTGGTGGTGATGGAGCACGTCGGCCATCGCCAGCCAACGGGCGTGCAGTGCCGTCCACACCTCGTGCTCGGAGATCGGGGTGTTCTCGGTCGCGGACAGGAACGTGGCGAAGTCGCGACGCAGGGCGTGGTGCATGACGTACATCCCGGTCTGGTCGTGCGGGCCTTCAGCGGTGTGTGCCTGTCGGGGCAGGGTCAGCTGGGGGCGCTGCGGCCGGTTGTGGGATCCGGAGTGCTGGGTCATGGTGTGTCTCCCTGGAGAACTGGTGGTGCGACGACGATCGACTGCGGCTCTTGGGCCCGACTCCAGCGCGACTTGGGTGCGAGCCACGCCCGCCCGCCACTACCTTGGGCGCGTGTGGGTGCGCGTGCTCGGTTCGAGCCAGGTGGCGCTGGGGGACGATCCCGGAGCCGTCGCGGACGTCGGTGCCCGCAAACCCCGCTCGGTGCTCGCCGCACTGGCGCTCCGGCTCGGGAGTGACGTCGCGCCCGACTCGCTCGTGCGCCTGGTCTGGGGCGAGGACGCACCGCGCGGTGCCTACGCGAGCCTGCACTCCTACATCTCCGGTGTGAGGCGTGTGCTGGAGCCAGGGCTGGGCCCTCGTGAGAAGCCGCAGGTGCTGCTCACCAACGATCACGGGTATCGACTGGCGCTGGGCCGTGAGCAGGTCGACGCCCACCACTTCGGGGACGAGGTGCGCACCCGGCACCGGCTCCTCGCCCCGCTGAGCAGCCAGCTCACCACCGGTCCGGCGGCGGGCTGGCCGACCCGCGAGGAGATCTCGCGGCAGGTCGACGCGCTCGAGGGACTGCTGGGGCTGTGGACCGGTGAGGCGTACGCCGACCTGCCCGATGAACCCGAGGTCGCACTCGAGCGTGGCTCGTTGGCCCAGCTGCGGCTGAACGCCGAGGAGGCCAGGGTGCTCGGGCTCCTCGCGCTCGGTGACCACGCGGTCGTGGTGGCGGCCACCGAGCAGGCGACGGCGAGGTATCCGCTCCAGGAGCGCGTCTGGGCGCTGCACGCGCTCGCGCTGACGCGTTCGGGACGCCAGGCCGAGGCCCTGGAGGCGCTGCGCCACATCCGGTCGGTGCTTGCCGACGAGCTCGGGCTGGATCCCGGGCAGGAGCTGCGGGACCTCGAGCAGGCCGTGCTGGTGCAGGACCGCGCCCTGCAGGAGTGGTTGCGCCCGCCCGTCGAGGCCGGCTCCGGTGACCGGGGGCGCGTCGACGAGGTGAGCGCCCCGCCCAGCAGGACCACGGGGTGGACGACCGTCGGGCGCGAACGCGAGCAGTCCGCCCTCCTGGAGGTCCTCGACCGCGCCGAGTCAGGGACGCCGGCCACCGCCCTCCTGGTGGGCGAGCCGGGCATCGGCAAGTCTCGGCTGGTCGAGCGCGTCGCGTCCATCGCGGGTGAGCGGGGCTTCTGGGTGGCCAGGGGCCGCTGCTCCCAGGACGACGGCGCCCCGACCCTCTGGCCGTGGGGTCAGGCGCTGCGCGAGCTCGCCGCCCTCGACGGAGTGGCGCTGGACGCCGACGTGGAGCAGGTGCTGGCCGGCAGACCCTCCGGCAGCGATGAGGGCGCGGAGCGCCAAGCGTTCCGTGCCTGGGAGACCCTGGCGCACGAGGTCACGTCCAGGTCGCTCGACCGCCCGCTCCTCCTGGTCCTCGACGACGTGCACTGGGCGGACACGGCCACCCTGAAGGTGCTGCGTCACCTCGTTGCGACCGCGCGCGATGGCCACCACCTGGCGGTGATGGTCACCCGACGGTCGTCGCCCGAACCCACGGGCGCCCTGGCGGAGGTCGGGGAGGATCTGGCGCGCGCCCACGTCACCCGGCTCGACCTTTCCGGACTGACGCTGCAGGAGGCGAGGAATTTGGTGGAGGCCGTCGCGGGTCAGGCCCTGCCAGCGGAGGTGACCATGCAGTGGCACGTCCGGTCCGGCGGGAACCCCTACTTCCTGATCGAGCTCGCGCGGCTCGGTGCCCAGGAGCCCGACGGCAGTGGCGCGCTCCCGGAGACGGTGCGAGACGTCATCCTGCGCCGTCTTCAGGACCTTCCTGAGCAGACGCGCTCCCTCCTTCTCCTCGCGGCCGTGCTCGGGCGGCGGTTCTCCCTGGACCTGCTGGCCGCCGTGGCGGATGTCCCGGTGGAGGACGTCGATGATGCGCTGACGCCGGCACGAGAGGCCGGGCTGGTGCAGGACCCCGAGGCCGGGGTCGTGGCGTTCACGCATGCACTCACCCGCGATGCCGTGGCCACGACGACCAGCCCGTCGCGGTTGGCCCGGCTCCACGTCCAGGTGGCCCACACGCTCGCTGACGACGAGGCAGTCGCCGGTCTGGTCGGCCCGGAGGAGCGCACTGCCGAGCTGGCCAGGCACTGGCTCGCCGCGGGGCCCACCCATGCGAGTCGTGCCTGGCGAGCAGCGGCCGCCGCAGCCGAGCAGGCCCGTCGTACCTTCTCGTGGGTGGAGGCCGAACAGCTCGTCGGCGCGGCCATCGCGGCCCACCGCCGCGATCCCCAGGGCACGGCGGCGGAGCGGATCGACCTGCTGCTGACCCGTGCTCGCGACTGCCGTCCCAACTCCGAGTGGGACCAGGTGCTGCCCTGTGCGGCAGAGGCGATCGCGCTCGCGCGGCGAGAGGAGGACCTGGTCCGGCTGTCGGCTGCCGCTGCCGCCGCCACCGACAGCGCGGTCTGGCTTCCTCAGCAGTGGGACGAGGTGCCCGAGGACACCGTCGAGGACCTGCGCTGGGCGATGTCCGAGCTCCCCACAGGCGACTCGGCGCAGCGCTGCCGTGTCATGGTTGCGCTGGCGCTGATGCTCTACTACGAACCGTCGGCGCGCGCCGAGGTCGGCGCACTCGTCGACGAGGGTGTCGCCATGGCCCGGCGTCTCGGGGATCCAGCACTGATGGGTTGGGCTGCGCTCACCGCCTGGAAGGCGCTGTGGACCCCGGACCAGGCCCATGTCCGGCTCGACCTCGCCCAGGAGAGTCTCCGCGCCATCCGCGAAGCCGGCGACCCAGACGCCGAGACGGTGGCACTGGTCGTGCTGACCGGCAACCTGCTCGAGCTGGGCGACCTCCCGGCGTACGAGGAGGCGGCCCGCGCGACGGGGCGGCTCGCGGTCCGGCGCCGCAACACCTACGCCCAGATGGCACTGCACTGGCTGGACCTGAGCCTGGCCTCGCTGCGCGACGATGTCGACGCAACGAGCCGGCTGGCGGCCGAGCTGTATGAGCTGCGCCCGCGACTCAACCCCGCCATCGAGGGCCTGCACATCGCCGGCATCCATCTGGTCTCCCACATGTGGGACGAGCGGATCGGGGAGCTGATCGAGCCGTTGACCGAGGCCATCGCCGAATCGGGCACCGACATGGCCGACGACAACCTGGCCCTCGTGCTGGCACGGACCGGTGAGCTCGAGAGGTTGCGTGCCGAGCTCACCCACGTGGGGGAGCACCGGGTGCACAACTGGAGCAGCGTGTCCACGTGGTGCACCTTCGCGGAGGCCGCGGCGGTCGCCGGCGACGTACGCCTCGCCGAGCGGATGGCGACGCACCTGGAGCCACTGACCGGGCGGATCGCCGTGAGCGGGATCTCGAGCGTCATGGGTCCGGTCGACGGCTACCTCGCCCTGGCCCTGGCAGGTGCCGGCAGGATGGTCGAGGCATCGGCAGTGGCCGACCGGGCAGCCCGACAGGCAGACGAGTGGGGGTTCACGGCCTACGCGTCCTGGCTCACCGGACACCGGGCGCGCCTGGGCTGCTGAGGAGACCGGGTCGGTCGCCCACGTCGGGTCCCGGCCCGGTCCCAGCCCACCCGAGGTGCTAGGTGGAGCTCGGCGGTGACCTGCCGACACCGCAGGGGAGGCCTTCGGTGGCACCGGTGAGCTGGTCGGGATCGGCGTGGCCCTGTCCCTGACGGCCCTGCGTCGCTCATCGGTCCACTACGACGTGCACGCCTGGCTGTTCAGAGCCCAACCCGGAGGGGATCATGTCACCGTGGAACCCCACGTCACCTGTCCCTGAAGCTGCTGTCCCGTCCGACCCCCATGACTCCCGAGAAACGAGATTTGACATGTCTGACAACCCCTGGCTGCCCCAAGACTGGGAGCACCCACTGCGCGAGGAGCTCCCGACGGGCCACCACCTCAGGCCGATCAGTCCTGACGACACCGATAAGGACATGCCGGCGGTGATGGGTTCTCGCGAACGCCTGTGGTCCATCTACGGGGAGGCCTGGGGATGGCCCCCGGCGGACATGACCGCGGAACAGGACCGTGAGGACCTCCAGCACCACGCTGACGAGATCGAACGCCACGAGTCGTTCAACTACGCGCTCTTCGATGCAGCCGAGAGCGAGCTCATCGGCTGCGTCTACATCGACCCGACCGACAAGCCAGGAGCCGACGCGGACATCTCGTGGTGGGTCCGGGACGAGTACGTCGGTTCGGACGTCGAACATGCCCTGGACGAGTTCGTCCCCGCCTGGATCGCTGCCAAGTGGCCGCTGCAGCGACCGCGCTATGTGGGTGTCGACATCAGCTGGGAGTCCTGGCTCGCGATCCCGAGGCAGCGGTAGGCCGCCCCCGCCATCAGCACCTGACCACCTCCGGAGGGCAGCACGAATGCCCGGGCAGGGGTCACCGGATGCGTGCGGTGGCGATGTCGCTGACCGAGACCGGACGGACCGGGAACTGGCCGGTGAAGTGTCCGACGTCCTCCATCGTGGACTCACGGGCCGCGGCCAGGAGTCCGGAGGCGGTGAGTTCGCAGTAGCGTCCCTGGCACGGCCCCATCCCGGTCCGGCACTCAAGCTTCAACGCGTTGGCCCGGGTGAGGAAGGGGGTTGCTTCGATCACCTGCTCGACAGTGTGGCGTTCGATTCCCTCGCAACGGCACACCGGAGTGCTGGGCTTCGCGAGTGCGAGCAGGGCCTGGCGGTTCGGCTCGAACGCCTCTTGGACCATCGCTGCGAAGCGGCTTGCTCGGCGATGGTCCGCACGAGCCCGGGCGAGGTCACCCCGGGACGGTGGCGAGCCCGCGCCGAGATCGGCGACGATGTTCAACGCGGCCAGGTGACCTTCTGCCCGAGACTGTTCGGCCCCGCCGACGCCGGCCGGTTCGCCGGCGACGTAGACCCCGGGCACGCTGGTGGCGAAGTGGTCGTCGTGGCTGACCACCCAACCACCCTTGGGAGAATTCCACTGCAGGCGGCAGCCGACCTGACGAGCCAGCTCTGTCGAGGGCTGGAAGCCGTAGCCGATCACGAGTCCGTCGGCGGAGATCGCCCGGGTGGGCCCGAGTGGCTGCCAGTCGGGTCCGACGTCAGCGACGTCGACCTCCTCGACCCTGCCGTCTCCCCGGGCCGCGGTCACGATCGCGCCGCGCCTGATCGGCGTTCGGGACCTGAGCAGTCGACCGAACGCGGACCCTCCGTGCATGAGTACGCCGAGGTGCCCTGGGACCGCACCGAGGTGACTCAGCAGGCTCGAGGGGCGCAGGGACCGCTGTGCCAGCACCACCTCGGCGATGTGCGCCTGCTTCTCCAGCAGCAATTCGGCTACCAGGATCAGCAGTGGGTGAGCGCCCGCAAGGACCATGGTGCGGGCTGGGAGCAGGCCCTGCGCCTTGACCATGGTCTGGATCCCGCCGGCGGTGTAGACGCCGGGGAGGGTCCAGCCAGGAAAGGCGACGGGGAGGTCCATGGCGCCGGTGGCGATGAGCAGTCGCTTGACCGGTACGCCGTCGACGCCGTCGGGTCCCCGCATCAGCAAGGTCATCGATCCCGCGCGGTCCGGCGCCGCTGTGACACCGAGGGCCGTGTGGCCAAGCCGCCACGAAATCGCGGCCGATTCCTCGCACTCCTCGATCATGGGTCGTCCCCACCGGTACCCGACCGGCGTCCGGACCGGGGCCGCCCAAGCGGCGGGGGGCTGTCTGAAGATCTGCCCACCGGGGCGTTGTTGCTCATCGACGACGAGGACCGAGAGGCCCCGTCGGCTGGCGGTCAGAGCGGCGGACATGCCGGCGGGCCCGGCCCCGACGATGGCGAGATCGACCATGGCCGTCCTAGTCCTCCACCGTGTTGACGCGCATGCCGGCCCGGACCGGGATCAGGCAGGCGCGCTGGAGTGGTTGATCTTCCACGCTCACCTGGCACTCCAGGCAGGTCCCCATGTTGCAGAACGGGAGGCGCGGCGAGCTGTCGGGAGCCCGATGGAAGGCTGCGACTCCGTGGACCAGCAGCGCCGTGGCGACGGTCTCCCCGCCGTAGGCGATCACTGGCGACCCGTCCACGACTATGGTCAGCTGCGAACCTCGAGGGCACGGCAACCGGGAGCTGTGGGGCATCACTGGTTCTCCTTGCAGGTCATCGCGAGGGCGCGGGCACGGCGGACGCGAAGCGGTCGACGGCGTAGGGGGTGAGGTCCAGGGACGGGGATCGACCCTGGACCATTTCGCTGAGCAGTTCTGCGAAGGCGGGGCCGAGGGTGAACGCCGATCCACCGGTGGCGACGTACACGCCTGGCACCCCGGGGATCGGGCCGACCACCGGCAGCTGGTCCGGGGCGACCGTGGTGGTGCCGGCCCAGGTGCGCAGGATCGACAAGGAGCCGACGCGCGGAACCACTCGAGCCGCGGCATCGGCGTTGCCCACCAAGGACTCGACCAGGATCTCAGGGGCCTGGCTCAGGTCGGGAGCCCCGGCAACTGTGTGGGGTAGCCGTGCCGGCCAACCCCCACCGATGAGCACGTTGCCTTCCTCGGTCTGTTTCAGAGACAGTCGCGCACCGGCGTGCTGGATCAGGTAGGGGATGAACGACGTGGTCCGCGCGGTCACGGTCATGGAGAGCGCAATGGGTTCGACGGGCAGGCTGGCACCGAACATCGCCGCCAGCTCGTTGCACCACACACCTGCCGCGAGGATCACCGAATCGCAGCTGACGTGCCTGGCGGGAGCGGTGGCCCCGGGCAGGCTGACTTGCAGGCTCCACCGCGAACCCTGCCGCTCCACCGCGGTCACTGAGGAGTTCGTGCGCACCTCGGCGCCGGCGGCAGCGGCGGCACGGCCGATGGCGGCCGCGGCGGTTCGGGCGTTGGCTTTCCCTTCGATCGGGCAGAAGGCTGCGGCGACGACGGAGTCGGAGAGGTACGGGGCCAGGGCATGCGCCTCCGCGCCGTCCAGGAGCCGGACGTCCAGACCCCAGTCGCGCTCCACATCCCCCTTGGCTTCCAGGAGGCGTGCGCTGTCGGCGTCGTCGGCGAGCATCAGCCCGCCCTTCTGGGAGAGCCCGAGGTCGGGACCGATCTCGCGCGACATCAGCTGCCACAGCTCGGCCGCACGGAGGTGGAGCGGGATGGCCTCCGCGGCCCGACGGGCAGCCTCCAGGCCGGGTTGGATCATGCGGTACTCGAGCTGGAAGTGCAGACTTCCGGCGTTCCTCCCCGACGCGTGCTGGTTGATCTGGTCCCGCTCGAGGAGCAGCACGTCGATGTTGTCCGAGGCCAACTCCCAGGCGAGGCTGCAACCGAGCAGCCCCCCACCGATGACCACGACGTCGTAGCTCGACCTCATCGCAGGGGCACGGTTTCGATACCCAGCTCACGCATGGTCGCCTCGACCCGGGCGACCTCGGGGGGCTCGAGCTCCAGCAGCGGGCGGCGCACGTGGCCGGCGGGGACTCCGCGCAGCCGCAACGCGGTCTTCAAGATCGCCTGGGCGTTCCCGAACCGCGCCCCGTAGTCGGGGGTGAACCACCGGGACATGAGGATCCGATCACGCTCACCGAGTCGCAGCGCGGTCTCCCGGTCGCCCCGCTCGAGGGCACGCCAGAACTCCGGGTGGTCGGCACCGAGCACGGCCCCGGCCCCCATCAGGCCGTCGCCGTGCCCGAGGTCGACGAGGTCCGCGCCGAGTCGGCTCGTGGGGATTCCGAAGTACCTGACCTGGTCACCCAACTCGTAGAGTCCCTGGAGGAACCTGCCGAAGTCACCGGTGGAGTTCTTGATCGCGACGACGTTGCCGATCGAGGCGAGCTCTCCCAGGACCGGGATGTCCAGGTCGACGATGCAGCCCCGGGGCCAGTTGTAGACGCACACCGGCATCCCGGTCGCCGCGCACACCTCGGTGTAGAACGCCACCACCTCACGGTCGGTGGGCACGACGTACGGCGGGGGGGTGAGCAGGATCCCGTCGAGACCGGCGTTCTCGGCGGCCCGCGCATGCTCGATCGCCTCGTCGGCGGTGAAGGCGTTGCAGCCTGCGAGCACCGTGATCTGGCCCCCGATGATCTTGGCGGCCTCGGCGAACAGGGTGGCACGCTCGGCGGTCGACATGGCGAACCACTCACCGGAGGTGCCGGCCAGGATCACGCCGTGCATCCGCTGCTCGACGAGCCAGGTCAGCTGTCGCTCGAGCGCGGCCAGGTCGAGCTCGCCGGAGGCGTTGAACGGGGTGGTGATGGCCGGGATGTAGCCGGTCCAATCGACGTCGTTGCGGTCCATGTGGGTTCCCTTACGGAGTCGGTGGCGTGACCGAGAGGATGAAGCGGACTGTCTGGTCGCCGCGGTTGAGGTAGCGGTGCGGCCGGTTGGAGTCGAAGGACACCGCGGCGTCCGCCGGCACCTCGTGGGTGTCCTCGCCGACCTCGACGGTCAGGATGCCGGTGAGGACGTAGGCACACTCGATCGCGTCGTGGGCCCAGCACGCCTCGCTGGAGGATTCCCCCGGCTCGAGGGTGCCGTGAAGCACCTCCAGCTGGCCGTTGCCCGGGGTCAGCCGCTCGTACTGGATCTGTCCGGGCGGAGAGGAGATCCGAGAGCGGGAGCCCGGGCGACTCACGTGCACCGGAGCCGGGCTGGTCTCCTCGAACAAGGTGGCGACCGAGGTGCCGAAGTGGGCGCTCAGGCTGCGAAGCGTCTTCAGGCTCGGCTCGACCACTCCCCGCTCGACCTGGCTCAGCAGGGTCGGTGAGAGTCCGGTCTGCTCGGCCAAAGCCCTCAGGCTGAGGCCCTCTGCCGTGCGAAGTTCGCGCAGTCGCGGTCCGATCATGGCGGCAAGTATGCAGTGACACTGCACGCAAGTCCAGCGTTCCGCGAGCGCCTCGAGGATCGAGTTGGCCAGCGGATACCTCGATGACTGCAATTCTGTGCGGTCTGCTTGCGCGAAGTGCCGCAGATGTGCATACTCACCAAACACCCGCGGGTGATGCCCGACACACCTCGTTCGAAGGATCGTATGCATGAGCACTGCACAAGATGTGAGTCAGTCGAAGGGGTCTGAGCTCCTTGAGATGAGGGGCAGCTGGCTGTTGGCCTTCGTGCCGGTGGCCTGCTTCTTGGCCTGCTGCGTGGCACTGTTCGTCCACTACAAGGCCTTCGACATGGTCGGACTCGCCGCCTTCGGCTTCGTGTCGTTGCTGATCGGCGCGGTCTTCGCCCGCCGCTACGCCTCGTACTGGGAGGCGGTGATGCGCGGGATCGCCAGCCCGACCGCGGTCTCGATCGTGGTGATCCTGTTCGTGATCGGGATCTTCTCCGAGCTGGTGAAGGTCGCCGACCTGTCCAGCGGGTTCGTCTGGCTCGGTGACGCCCTCGGGCTCGGCGCCGGGCTGGTCCCGTTCTTCACCTTCCTGACCGTCTGCGTGGTCGCCATGTCGACAGGATCCTCGATCGGGACGATGTTCACCGCGTTCCCGATCTTCTACCCCGCAGGTGTGGCGCTCGGTGCCGATCCCGCCCTGATGGCCGGTGCCATTCTCTCCGGCGCCATCTTCGGCGACAACCTCGCCCCGATCTCGGACACCACGATCATCTCGGCCTCGACCCAGAGCTTCCGCAAGAAGGTCGGCCAGGCCGACATCGCGGGAGTCGTCCGGTCCCGGGCGAAGTACTCCCTGACCGCAGCCGGATTCAGCTCAATCCTGTTCATCGCCATCGGCGTGTTTTCCACCAGCACCACTGCCGGCGCCTCGCTGAGCATCCCGGACACCTCGCCGAAGACGCTGGTGATGCTCGTCCCGGTGGGTCTGATGATGCTGACCTCCTTCGTCACCCGAGACATCTTCAAGGCCATCTCGGTCGGACTGCTCGCCGGGACCCTGGTCGGCCTGGCAACCGGGATCCTCGTCCCGACCGACATCGTCTCGGTCCAGGACGGGGCCCTGACCGGGTTCGTCTCCGCTGGTGTGCACAACATCATCGGCACGGTGGCGCTGGTGATCGCGGTGTTCGGGATCATGGGCGTCCTCACCGAGGCCGGTGTCTTGACGCGCACCATCGGCGCACTGCAGCGCGCCCGGTGGGCCCACACCCCCGGGGGCTCGGAGGCCTCGATCGCGCTGGGTATCTCTCTGACCACCGTGATGTTCGGCGGAGTGAACTCGGCCTCGATGATGACCTTCGGTCCCGTGGCCGACCAGATCGGCGCCGACACCAACCTGCACCCCTACCGCAGGTGCAACGTGATGGACAGCTTCGCCATGGGAGCGGCCTGCGTCGTCCCGTTCCTGAGCGCCTTCCTGTTCATCGGAAGCCTGCTGACCTCCGGCTACGAGGGGGTACCCTCGCTGAGCGCAGTGGCGCTGTTCCCGACCGTCTTCTACCCACTCGCGCTCACCCTGGTCATGGTGTTCGCCATCGCCACCGGATGGGGCCGCCGATTCGAGGGCCCCGGTGGGGCCGAGGAACGTGACCCGGTCGTGGCTGCCCGGGTCGAGACCGCAGCCGCCAAGTGACCTTGGCACGCCGCTCACACCCACGGAACACCCTTCGCACCCCCGATCAAGCGAGGAGACTCCATGTCTCGAGTCCTGAACGACTCCGTGGGCCAGTACCCCGCCCCCGGCATCCGCCCCGAGGCCGTCGCCCAAGGACAGCCCGTCGTCCACCTCGCCGGGCAGGTGGCCCTCCGCCACCAGTGCAAGGCGGCTGGAGAAGCCCCGGATGGCCGGTCGTGACGGCCGGCGCAGTTCAAGGAGATGCCGTGGCGCGCTGGCCCGACTGGCTCGAGCCGCTGTACCGCAGCGCCGATGCCTTGGACGCAGCCGGATTCGCCCGGGGCTTCGCCCCCGAGGGGCGGCTGACTTTCGGCAACGGCGAACCCGCCATCGGTCCCGGCGCGATCGAGGCCGGGCTCAACGAGCTCTTCGCGGCGATCGCCGCGATGAGCCACCGGCTGGTGCGGGTCTGGGAGTCCGGCGACGAGACCATGTTCGAGTCCGCCGTCACCTACGGTCGCCTGGACGGCACGACCATCGTGATCCCGGCTGCCTCGGCATACACCCGCACCGGCGGGCTCGTCACCAGCGCCCGCGTCTACTGCGACATGAGCCCGGTCTTCTCGCCGTAGGATCCCCTCCCGGACTTCGTCCTGGAGTCGCTCTATCGTCGCGTCGCTGTGTGATGCCGTGACCGAACAAGTCCGCCTCGGAGAACCGGCGACCACAGCGCCGGTGACAACCCCTGCACCGGCTCAGCGCCCCACCCAAGCGGCGAACTCAGCGACTCCTTGAGGCCAGACGAAACGTCGAGGCTAGGCAGATGGCGCCGAACAGGACGGGGACTGCTGTGGGGTTCACGGTTGCTGCTGGGCGCGAACGGTTTCACGGTCCGGGCTGGTCGCCGCCGTTGCCGACGGCGCGGTGCGGGGCCAGGTCCAGGCGTACCGCAGGATGAGGGCGAGAACGATCAACTCCAGTGCGACGCCCAGGCCGTAGAAGTACAGCCAGGACTCGCCCACCGCGTTGAATGCCGAGACGGGGACGTAGAGCGCAGCCACGATCAGGTTCATGATGCGGTTCGCCCGGGCGGGCAACGTCATCGACAGCACGACCATGAGGATCGGGATGGCCACGAGGGTCAGCGCCGCGGTCGAGAAGGCCTGGGAGAGGTCGAACTCGAAGACCCTGCCGTCGAGGATGTCTTCGATGACGCCGGGCGTGAAGAAGTTGAGAATGTCCACGTAGACGTACAGGAACATGAAGCTCGTCCACGCTGCGGCGAGCTTGGCTCTCACCGGGATCGGCTGGTCGTCGAGTGTGGTGGTGGGTGGGGGCGTTCTCATCATGGGCTCCGTTGTCGTGGTGAGGATCGGTAGCTCTACGATCGCTGAGCCCGGTGGCGGGCACCTCGTCCCAGAGGCCGGAGTTCCCTGGCCGATGGCATGATCGGTCTCTCGTCCTTTCGGCGGGTACGCCGAGGCGCGCCGAACCCTCGCCTGGAGCCGTGATCACTTCGGCGCTCGGTCTGGCATGAGCCGCGCGCCCTGCTGAGTCGCGTCGATGTCCGAGTGCCACGACCAGGACGAGAAGGATGTTGTCGTTGGTCTCGTAGACGATGCGATAGCCACCTGTGCGGACGCGCCATTCGCCCTCACCGCCGACCAGCTTCTTCGCACCGCTGGGCCGGGGCTCAACCGCCGCCTGGACCCGGCGCTGCGCCGCCACATCGTGCGACGTTCCGGTGTCGCGGTCAACCTGGGACGATCCGAGGAGGGCTTGGTCGCCATCGGCCGGGCATTGATGCTCGACGGAGAGCCGGTCGCCGCGGTCTCGATCGCGATGCCGGCGTCGAGATACTTCGCGCAACGTCTGCCGGAGTACGACGCATCGGTGCGTCGGGCCGTCGCGGCGGTCGAGGCTGCTCTGGGGGCGAGTTGATGCGTTCATCGGTGAACCCGGCCGACAGGCGGCCCACATCTGACCGGTGGATGTTCACCGGGCGTATGGTCGCAATGCAGTTGATCGTTCCCTTGGACAGGAGATCAGCGTGAGCGCCGCCGAAGCAGTCAGGGTGGGCACCGGGATCGCCTTCGTCGTGATGCCGCTGGTGTTCGTGTTCGCGTTCGCGACGCATCCTGACCTGCTTCGGCCGAAGGTGCTGGGCCCGGAGCAGCTGATCGATCGATCGCGAGGCAGGCGCCTTCTGCACGCCGGCCACGGCCTTGTCACCATCAACACTGCACTGATGATCGTCGTTGCGATGCACCTCGGGGGACTCGTGTCGCGTGAGGGCGCCGGGTGGGCGGGCCTGGTCGGCACTGTGCTGGCCGTGCTTGGCACCGTGGCGCTTGCTGCCGACAAGGGCGCCCTGTGTCTGACGATGAGCGCTCTCGACGGCCTCAGCGATGAGGAGTTTGCGGCCGCGAGGCCTGCCCTCTCAGCGATCTTCGCGAAGAAGGGTTGGCTGTGGCTGCTGTGGGGCATTGTCCTGATCCCCATCGGGTTCGCTGTGCTGGCCATCGCGGCGCTTGCCACCGGAGCAACCTCCACGTGGGTGGCCGTGCTGCTGCTCGTGGGGGTGCTCCTCATCGGATTCCCTGACGGCGCCGAGATCGTCAACCTCAGCGCGGCCGTCATCATGGCCGCGGGCCTGGTGCCGTTCGGTCTGGAGATGATCGTCGAGTAGGCCGACGATCTCACCCGGAAGAGCCCCTTGACGAAGGCCTGAGCCGACTGGGTGAGCCGGGGGTAGGCCGCGCGCCGTGGGTGCGGAGCGCAGCGTCTCAGCGGACGGCACGGTGCAGAGCGATGGCCACCAACGTCGCAAGCACGCCTGCGGCGACCGCCCCAGCTGGTACGCCGCCACTGGCCCGCCGGGTGAGGAATCCGCGGTTGGCCTGGCTGGAGAGCACGGAGCCGTTGCTCTGGTGGGACAGGGCCGAGCCAGTGCTTTGGAATGACAGCAGCGCCGCGGCCGACATCGCCGACCCGATCGACCCAGCCGACGCGAAGGAGCCGACGCTCGCGAACGACGCGACAGAGGCAGCGCTGCCAATCGAGAGGACCGAATCCTGAGAGCAGACCGACAGGACCGAGTTCTCTGACCAGAGGGACCACACGCCGAGCAGCGTAACCCGCCGGACGCACCCATTCATCTGCCGTGTTCCCGCGGTCGAGAAGGTGCGTCCTGCCGCGCACCGCCTCGTCACCCATACCGAGAGCCACCCTTGACAAGAATTCTTGTCAAGGGCAGGGTGGCGATGTGCAGGACGTCGAGGTCATCGAGAGCGCGGAGGCAGCCGCCGCCGCGCTGGATCCGGTCCGGGCCCGGCTGCTCGGCGAGCTGGCCCGACCGGCCTCCGCCGCCGGGCTCGCCGCCCGAGTCGGCATCGCGCGCCAGAAGGTCAACTACCACCTCAAGGCGCTCGAGGCGCACGGCCTGGTGGAGCTGTCCGGAGAACGCCGGCACGGGGGCATCACCGAGCGGGTACTGCAGGCGTCGGCGGCGTCCTACGTCGTGTCGCCGGCGGCCCTCAGCGCGTCCGCGGCGGACCCGGACGCCAACGCCGACCACCTGTCGGCGGGCTACCTCGTCGCACTAGCCGGCCGGCTGGTGCGCGAGGTCGGCGCCCTGGCGCGCCGGGCCTCCGCGTCCGGCAAGCGCCTGCCGACGCTGACCATCGACACGCAGATCGGCTTCCGGTCGGCCTCCGACCGGGCTGCCTTCGCCGACGACCTCACCGCCGCGGTGCTCGATCTGGCCGCTCGCTACCACCACGACGACGGGCGCCCGCACCGGCTCCTCGTCGCCGCCCACCCACTTCCTGAGGAGAGCGCATGAGCAGGACTCCGAACGTCCCGTACCGCCTGGAGTTCAGCGTCGAGGTCCCGGGCACCCCGGAGCAGGTCTGGCAGGCCATCGCCACCGCCAAGGGCATGAGTGCCTGGTTCGCGCCGACCGAGATGGAGGAGCGCGAGGGCGGCTCCCTGCGCTTCACCATGGGCCCGGAGATGGGCTCGGACGGCCAGGTCACCGCATGGGAGCCACCGCGCCGCCTCGTTTACGAGGAGGACTGGGCCGCCCTCATGGGTAAGGACCCCGATGCGCTGAGCCCGCTGACGTCGGAGTTCCTCGTCGAGGCACAGTCCGGCGGCACCTGCGTCGTGCGCGTCACCAGCAGCGGCTTCGGGACCGGCGACGCCTGGGAGTCGGAGTTCTGGGACACCATGGGCCCCGGCTGGATGCCGTTCTTCGACAACCTGCGCGTCTACCTGTCGTACTTCCCCGGCCAGGAGGCCGCACACATGGAGGCCGCCGCTTCCCACCCCGGCGACGCGGACGCGCTCTGGTCAACACTGCACGACGCGCTCGGGCTGGGCGACGAGGGCGCGACGGTCGAGGTGCGCGGCGCCACCGGCACGGTCGAGCGCGTCGGTGAGCGGCAGACGCTGGTCCGGCTCACCGCACCGGTGCCCGGAATGCTCAGCGTCTTCACGTGGGACGAGGGCGACGGCAAGGCGACGGCAGGCGTACGGGCGTACCTGTTCTCCGCCGCCGCCGCGGACTACGTGCGGCGCGAGAAGCCGGCCTGGCAGACCTGGCTGCAGAGAATCTCCGTCCCGGCCTGATCTTCGCCGTGACCGAGGGCGGCCCTGTCGACCCAGGTACAGTGATGTCACGCGCGGCTGCTGGGGACGCTGATGAGGGTCTGCTGGCCCGCGGCGACGAGCTTGCGTTCGTCGCCGTTGACGGAGAACACGTCGAGCCGGCACACGGTCAGGGTGCGGCCGGACTTGAGGACCGTGCCGACTGCTTCGAGGTAGTCGCCGGTGGCGGGGGCGAGCAGGTTCAGCGTGTACCCGACGGTGAGTACTTCCGAGGTCGGTGGCATCAGCGTGAGGGCGGCGTAACCGCCGGCGCTGTCGGCGATGGCGCTGGTCGCGCCGGCGTGGACGTAGCCGTGCTGCTGGGAGACCTCGGGGCGGCGCTCCAGGGCGACGTGCACCCGACCGGGTTCGACCAGGGTGAGCCGCGCTGCAAGGAGTCGCATCAGACCCTGGCTTTCGAAGCTGGCACGTACGCGTGCGGCCATCGCCGGATCACCGGCCACGACGCCCGCCGGGGTGGTGATCTGCTCTTCCGGCGTGTCCTCGTTCATGGACGTCTCCTATCGGTGCTGGCGCGTAGCGAGGGCTCAGGTGAGGACCGGCTCGATCACCTCCGTCCTGACGCTGGCGCTCAGCACCTGGGCGGCAATCGGTGGGCCTCTACTTCAGGCGGTGGCCCGGGGGCGGCGGCGCACCGGTCGGCGGATGACGGAGCCGGGCTTCGAGGCGAGGAGCGGGTCGAAGTCGTCGGTGATCGGCGTCAGGCGTGCCTCGTCCACGAACACGGCGCCGTCGCGCACCTCTTGGAAGAGATCGCGGCCGAGTACGGCGCCTGCGGTGCCCATGCCGCCGTAGATCGTGGCGTTGATGCCGAACATGTACTCCGTGCTGCCCCCGGCGAGGAACAGGCCCGGGATGTGAGTGGTCACCCGCGGCCGGAACGGGCCGAGGTTCTTCAGCAGCGGGGCGATGCCGTAGCAGGAGCCCCCGGTACTGAGAGTGAAGCGCTCCTGGGTGATCGGGGTGGACGCTTCACAGAAGACCATCCGCTTACGGATGTCCGGGATCAGCAGCTCGGCGGTGTCGAGCACGCGCTGGGTGAGCTCCTCCTTGAGCTGACGGTAACTCTCGTCGCGGCCGTAGCCGGCACCGTCCGCGGGGCTGGTCTCGACGTTCCAGAACGCATGCTCCTTGGGCGCCCAGCTCACGAGCTCGAGCGTCGAGTAGCCGGCGGGCGCCGAGTGGGTCCCCTCGGGGTCCTTGGCCGTGGGGCAGCTGACGCCCACCGGCATCCGCTCGGGACAGCGACCGGCGGCGACCTCGCGGTAGTAGCCGTCGACGTCGTTGGTCGGCCACACCCAGGCGAGCGGGGGAGTGCCTCGTTCGCGCAGGTCGACGTCGAGCGCGACGTACACCGCGAACATCGGCAGCGTCATCTCCAGGTCCTTCAGCCTCCGCCGCAGCCGCCGGGTCAGGTGCTCGTCGCCGACCAGCTCCGCCCAGGTCTTCTTGAAGTCGGCCGCCGAGACGACGACCTCGGCCCGGATCTCCTCGCCACCGCGGAGGCGGACGCCGACGGCCCGCCCGTCCTCGATCAGGATCTGCTCGACCCTGGCCTTGGTGCGGACCTGACCGCCGTGCGTCTGGATGACGTCGGTGAGGTGAGCGCCGATCACCTGGCCGCCGCCGCGGGGGTAGTAGGCACCGGCCTGGAGGTAGTGGTGGAGGAAGCCCGCGTGCATGGCGGTAGGCGTCCGGTGCGGGGGCCACGTGTAGTCCCCGTTCTCCGCAAGGATCACCGCCTGGGCGTCAGCGCTGAGGCCGCACGCGGCCATCAGTGTCGTGACAGGCCGCACCCCCCAGCGCAGCAGTGCGAACGGGCGCAGGAGCGGCCGTTCGCCGGCAGCGATGGTGCGCATGATCCTGACGCAGCGACGAAGCCCCGCCTCCTCCTCGGGGAACGCCGCGACCAAGCGGTCGAGGTAGGTGTCCCAGCCGGTCGGCGTCTGGAACGTCGTGCCCGGGATCATGATCTGGCAGTGGCCCTCAGGGCGCTGGCGCAGCCACTTGATGCGCTCGGTCAGGGCCAGCCCGGAGAGCGCGGTCTGCATCCGGCCCCCGGGGCCGCACTCGCCGACGTAGTGGGTGCCGACGTCGAACTCGAACTTGTTGCCGGCGCGGCGGAAGACCTGGGTGCTGCCGCCAACCACCTGGTTGGCCTCCAGCACCAGCACCCTCGTGCCGTTGGCCGCGAGGTACGCCCCGCAGGTCAGGCCGCCCGGGCCCGCCCCCACTACCACGGCGTCCCAGGTTTCCTGGCCGGCCTCCGGGGCCATGGTCAGGGGCATCGTGGTCTGCGTCATGGGCCATCGCTTTCACAAGGGAGGAATCTGGAGAGGGGTCCAGTAAACCCGCGATCCGCTCGGGACACCTCACCAGGTGCCACGACGGTACGCGGTGTGACGTGGCCGCCTTCGCGGGGGACGGACGCGGGTACGGCGGAAAGGCCAAGGCCAGCCGTGGCCGATGCGGTAGCCGGCTCGAGGACGGGCCCAGGGAGGGCAGCGGGGCAACGACTCTGACTCCAGCGCGGCCGGCTCACAGCCCCACACCAGCTCTTCGGACAAGCCACTTCCCGGACCCGCCACCACCGATCCGAAACCCCGCACCCGGTGCTTCTTGACGCAGAGGGCAGCCATGTCCGGTAGCTGGCCGTCAGCCATGGTTGGTGAGGAAGTCGCGGACGATGTCGTTGAACGCCCGCGGCGCCTCGAGGTTGCTGGCATGTCCGCAGTGAGGGATCACTGTCAGGACCGCTCCTGGAATCCTGCGCTCGAACTCGTGGGCCACCGCCAAGGGAGACCGAACGTCCAGAGCGCCCCATATGAGCTGCGTCGGCACTGCGATCGTCGGCAGGACGGAGGTGAGGTCGGCTTCCGCCATCGCAGTCAGGGAGGCCAATATGCTCCGGCGCCTCACGTCCGCCGCCATCGCCCTCAGCAGCGGCACGGACTGTGTGGGCGGGGCACCCGCGAAGAGCCCGGGCAGGGTCGGGTCGTCCCCTTCGTCCGGCTCAGCGAGCGCGGCCCGCACGCCGGCGAAGCGCGCCTCGGCCTCCTCACCACCCAGAGACCCGCGCCAGCCGGCGTATCCGTCCGCCAGCACCATCCCGCGGACGACTTCAGGGTGTCGCCGATACAGCTCGAGGATGACGGTGGTGCCCCATGACAGTCCGACGACAGGCGCCGGCGAGATCTCGAGGGCACGGATCATCCCGGCGAGGCAGTCGGCGTAGCCGGACAGGCCAAACTCTGCGGGTACGTCGTCGGAACCGCCGGCGCCGGGCTCGTCCCAGGCGATCACTGAGAACTCGTCGGAGAGTGCCTCGATCTGAGGTGTCCAGGTGCGGCTGTCCTCAGCGCCACCATGCACGAACATCACTGATTGACCGTGACCGGCACGGCGGTACGCGAGCCGCAGGCCGTGCACGTCGACGGTGTCCACGGCTTCGACGGTATCCCGGGCACGACCGCGGCGCATGTGGTTCGGATCGTCGAGGAGGCCGGGAAGCCCATCGCGCAAGTAGCGCGTGACCTCGGTGTGAACGGGGGACGCTGGGCAACTGGGTGAATGGTGCACGCGAGGCGGGCTGTGGGACAACAACGTTGCACATTTGACAACACTGTGGCTAGGTTCGAGGTCGAGAAGCGCACGACTCGACGCGAAGGATCGGTGATGGTGACGAAGCAGCAGGGCTCGGACCGAGCGGCGCGGGCGCGTCTCGTCGCGTCTCCCGGCGGCCTGGACGCCGCCCTGGAGAACGGTGAGCTGCCGGCCCGGGTGGACGTCACCCTGTCCGAGGCGCTGGTCCTGGGACTGCTCCGCCAGGGCGTGCGGCGGTACGTCGTCGTGCTGGGGCACGGGTCCACCGAGCTCGGCGAGGTGCTGCGGGTCTACGAGGAGGCCGGGGCGGTGCGGACCCACTCGGTCCGCCACGAGGTGGAGGCGGCCCACGCCGCCACCGCGTTGCGCTGGGTGACCGGCGAGAAGGCCGCGGTGGTCACCTCCATCGGGCCGGGCGCCCTCCAGGCCCTCTCGGGCTCGTTGACAGCCAGCAGCAACGGGGTCGGGGTCTACCACATCTACGGGGACGAGACCACCGAGGACGAGGGCCCCAACATGCAGCAGATCCCCCGTCCCGAGCAGGGCCTGTTCCTCCGGCTCGCCTCGGTCATGGGGCCCGCCTACTCGCTGCACACCCCCGCGGCGCTCCCGACGGCGCTGCGTCGGTGCCTGAATGCCGTGGACCACCCGTACCGGGCGTCGCCGTTCTTCCTGCTGCTCCCGCTCAACACCCAGCCGCAGGTCATCCGCGGGCTCAACCTCCGGGAGCTCCCGAGCGGCGCTCCTCCCCGGCTCGGTGCGGCTGCGGGGGACCATGGCGCCGTGGCCCGCCGGCTGCTCGACGCGGAGCGGGTCGTGATCAAGGTCGGCGGCGGCGCGTTGGGCTGCCGGGCGGAGCTCGAGGCGCTCGCCGACCTGGTGGACGGGGTCTTCGTGATGTCGCCGGTGAGCCTCGGCTACGTGCCGTCGAGCCACCCCCGCCAGATGATGGTCGGCGGATCCAAGGGGTCGCTCAGCGGCAACTACGCCATGGACCATGCCGACCTCCTCCTCGCGGTCGGCACGAGGGCGGTGTGCCAGGCGGACTGCTCGCGCACCGGCTATCCCCAGGTGCGCCACGTCGTGAACGTCAACGCCGACCTCGACGCGGCCACGCACTACAACGACACGACGGCCCTGGTGGGGGATGCCCGGGCCACGCTGCGGCAGCTCGTCGAGGCGGTCCAGCAGGAGCTCGAGGCGCGAGAGAAGACCCCGGTTGCCGGGTCACCCTGGCTCCGCGAGTGCAGGGCACGGCGCCGTGAGTGGGAGGCCGTGAAGGAGGCACGCCTGGCCCGGCCCGCTGTCTTCGACCCGGTCTGGGGGCGCGAGGTCCTCACCCAGCCGGCGGCGGTGCGCACGGTCGCGCGCTGGGCCCGCCGGGTCGGAGCGGTCACCTTCTTCGACGCCGGCGATGTCCAGGCGGTGGGCTTCCAGATGTCGGAGCAGGAGACTCCGGAGGAGTCCTTCACCGACGGCGGTGCCAGCTACATGGGCTTCGCGTCCAGTGCGGTGCTGGCGACCGGGATGAGCGACGCCGACTGGTACGGCGTCGCCGTCACCGGGGACGGGTCGTTCACGATGAACCCACAGGTCCTCATCGACGGTGTCGCGCACGGAGCCCAAGGCTGTGTGGTGGTGCTGGACAACCGCCGGATGGCCGCGATCTCGAGCCTGCAGATCGCGCAGTACGGCGCCGACCACGCGACGTGGGACGGCGTACCGGTCGACTACGTGGCCTGGGCCGGCGCCGTCAAGGGAGTCAGCGCCCACCACGGCGGCTACACCGTCGACTCGCTGACCGAAGCCCTCGACATGGCCCGAGCGCAGGGGGGCCTTGCGTTGATTCACGTCCCGGTCTACTTCGGCGAGGACGAGGCGGGGGGACTGCCGTCGTACGGACGGTGGAACGTCGGTAACTGGGTCGAGGACACCCAAGCACGCCGCCACGAGATCGGACTGTGACATGACGACAAGCCAGGTCGGGGACCAGGACCGCAGCGAGCTGCTGCCCCGCACCGCGATGTTCATCGACGGCGAATGGTGCGCGGCGTCGGACGGCCGGACGCGCAGCGTGGACAACCCCGCCACCGAGGCGACGCTCGCATCGGTTCCGCTCGCCACCGCAGCCGACCTCGATCGAGCGCTGGCGGCCGCTGCCGACGGATTCGCCCGGTGGCGCAGGGCCTCCGCGTGGGAGCGGTCGGACGTGCTCAGGCGGATGGCCTTCGCCATCCGCGAGCAGGCGGACCGGTTCGCCCTCGTCATGACCCTCGAGCAGGGCAAACCCGTAGCGCAGGCGAGGGGCGAGGTGCTCGCGTCGGCCGACCAGTTCGACTGGTACGCCGACGAGGCTCGTCGCATCTACGGGCGGACCGTCGACGGGCACAGGACGGACACCCGGATCCTCGTCCGCCGGGAGCCGGTCGGTCCCGTCGCCGCCTTCGCGCCCTGGAACTTCCCCTCGCTGCTGTCCGCGCGCAAGATCGCGCCGGCCGTGGCCGCCGGCTGCTCGGTGGTGGTGATGGCGCCCATCGAGGCGCCGTTCAGCACCTTGCTGTTCGCCGAGGTCGCCGAACAGGTCGGACTCCCTGCCGGTGTGCTGAACATCGTCACGGGCGAGCCGCCGGCGGTCTCCCGGCACCTGATCGAGTCACCGGTCATCCGTAAGGTCAGCCTCACCGGCTCGGTTCCGGTCGGCGTCGAGCTGGCCAAGCTCGCCGCCACGGGCATGAAGACGGTTTCGATGGAGCTCGGCGGCCACGCGCCCGTGCTCGTCTTCCCCGACGCCGACGTCCGCAGGGCGGCGACTGTGGCGGCGCTGGGGAAGTTCCGCAACGCCGGTCAGGTCTGCATCGCCGCCAGTCGCTTCATCGTCCACGAGTCGGTCAGCGAGGAGTTCACGGAGGTCTTCGTCGAGGCGACCCGCAAGCTCCGGGTCGGCGACGGCCGGGCCGACGGCGTCGACGTCGGGCCGTTGAGCACCGCGGGACGACGCGCCGCCGTCCAGGAGCTCGTCGAGGACGCCGTCGGTCGCGGTGCCACCGTCCGCTTCGGCGGGTCGGCCCCCGAGGAGTTCCAGGTGGGCTACTTCTTCACGCCGACCGTGCTCACCGACGTTGAGCCCGACATGCGGGTGATGAACGAGGAACCGTTCGGTCCGATCGCGCCGATCACCACCTTCGTCGGCTTCGACGAGGCGATCGCGCTCGGCAACGCCACGCCGTACGGGCTCGGAGGCTTCGTGTTCACCGAGGACCTCACCACCGCCTTCCGCGCCTCCGAGGAGCTCGAGGTGGGGATGGTCGGGGTCAACCACCTCACCATCGCCACCGCGGAGGCCCCGTTCGGCGGCGTCAAAGTCTCCGGCTACGGCAGGGAGGGTGGCACCGAGGGCATCGACAGCTACACGGTCACGAAGTACACGAGCATGCTGCTCGGGGAGCGCCCATGAGCGGCGAGAGCCGCGGGGTCGACCGCGGACTCACCTCCTACGGCGACGAGGGGTTCAGCCGGTTCCTCCGGCGGGCCTTCCTGGCCTCGGCCGGCCTGGACGACACCGACCTCGACCGGCCGGTCGTGGGGATCGCCGACACGAGCAGCGACTACACCACCTGCCACCGGGAGATGCCCCAGCTCGTCGAGGCCGTCAAGCGGGGGGTCCTCGAGGCGGGGGGACTGCCCTTCGTGTTCCCGACGATGTCGCTGCCCGAGATCCTGGTGTCGCCGACGTCCATGCTGTTCCGCAACCTCATGGCGATGGAGACCGAGGAGCTGGTCACCGCCCAGCCGATGGACGCCGTCGTGCTGCTGGGCGGGTGCGACAAGACCGTCCCCGCCCAGATGATGGCGGCGGTCTCCGCGGACGTCCCGGCCGTGCAGCTGGTCACCGGACCGATGCTGACCAGCTCGTGGCGCGGCCAGCGACTCGGCGCCTGCACCGACTGCCGTGGCATGTGGGCCCGGCACCGCGCCGGGGAGCTCGACGAGAGCGAGATCGTGGACGTCCGCTCCGCGCTCGCCACCACCGGCGGGACGTGCATGGTGATGGGGACCGCGTCGACCATGGCCTGCCTGGCGGAGGCCATGGGGCTGAGCCCGGCGGGGAGCGCCACTGCCCCTGCGGCGAGCGGAGACCGGCTCCGCTCCGGCACGGTCGCCGGTCGGGTCGCGGTAGCCGCGGCTGCGGGGGAGCGTCGCCCTTCCCGGATCGTCACCCGCGCCGGGATCACGAACGCCGCAGCAGTGCTCGTCGCGCTCGGCGGGTCCACCAACGCCGTCATCCACCTGCTCGCCGTCGCCCGGCGCGCCGGCGTGGACTTCACCCTCGACCACTTCGACGCGATCGCCTCCCGGGTGCCACTGCTGGTGGACTGCAAGCCCTCCGGCTCGGGCTACCTGGAGGACCTGCACCGGGCCGGTGGCGTGCCCGTGCTGATGAGGACCATGGGCGACCTGCTGGACCTCGACGCGCCGGTGGTGGAGGGCGGCACCCTGGGCGACCGTCTGGCCGACGTCGCTCCTGCGGCGAAGTGGCAGACGGTGATCCGGAGCCTGGAGACCCCCCTGGGGCCGCCGCGGGCCCTGGCGGTGCTGCGCGGGAACCTGGCCCCCGACGGCGCGGTGATCAAGCTGTCCGCGGCCACCCCCGAGCTGACCCGGCACGAGGGCCCGGCCGTGGTCTTCGAGTCGGCGGAGGACGTAGCTCGTCGCGTCGACGACCCCGAGCTGCCGGTCACGGCCGATTCGGTGCTGGTGCTGCGCAACGCCGGCCCGGTTGGCTCGGGGATGCCCGAGGCCGGATCGTTCCCCATCCCGCGCAAGCTGGCCCAGGCCGGAGTCCGTGACATGGTCCGGGTGTCGGACGCCCGGATGAGTGGGACGTCGTACGGGACCGTCGTCCTCCACGTCGCACCCGAAGCGGCTGTGGGAGGGCCTCTGGCGCTGGTCGAGGACGGGGACCTGATCCGGCTGGACGCCGCGGCCGGTGAGCTGACGCTCCTGGTCCCGTCCGAGGAGCTGGAGCGCCGGCGGGCCCGCTGGTCCCCGCCGCCACGCCCAGCGCGGGGGTGGCGGCGGCTGCACGCCGAGCACGTGCTGCAGGCGTCCGAGGGTGCCGACTTCGACACGCTGGTCCCGGCACGTGCGGAGGTGGACCGGACGATGGCCGGCGAGGAGGCGGCGCCGTGACCCCGCAGGACACTCCCGGACCACACGAGCACGCGAACGACAAGAAGGTCGTGACGCGGGGGCGCGCAGCGGGCGCACTCGCCTCGGGTCTGGACATCCTGGAGCTGTTGGCCAAGGAGACCGACGGGCTCGGTGCGACCGCTGTGGCGCGTGCCCTGGGGTTGGACAAGGGCAACGCGCATCGGCTCCTCCGCATGCTCGAGGAGCGTGGGTACGTCGAGCAGGACCCCGCCACCAAGGCCTTCCGTGCCTCGGCGCAGCTGGTGTCGCTGGTCGGGAGCCTGCTGCGCAGCATGGACCTCGTGTCGGTCGCCCGGCCCGTGATGCGGCAGCTCTCCGACGAGACCGGCGAGGCGGTCCACCTGGCGCGCCGTACCCGCACCGGAGGTGTCTACGTCGCCCAGGAGCGGCAGAAGGGCGGGATCGTCACCGTCGAGACGGAGATCGGTGCGCAGCCCGTCATCCACGCGACCGCGACCGGGAAGGCCTTGTACTGCCTGGCCACCGACGCGGAGGTGCGCCGGGTCGTGCGCGAGCCGCTGCAGGCCTTCACCGCCAGGACGGTCACCAGCGTCGAGGAGCTCCTCGACGACCTGCGCAGTGTCCGCGAGCGCGGGTACGCCGTCGACGATGAGGAGCTCAACCTCGACGTCCGATGCGTGGCCGCACCCATCTTCGACCTCTACGGAATGCCCGTGGCCAGCATCGGCCTCTCGGGGCCGGCGGCACGCATCGCCCTCTCGCGGGTCGGCGATCTCGGGAACCAGGTCCGAGCCGCCGCTGAGCGGATCACGAGGGAAGGGGGTGGGCACCTCCCCGGCACGTTCGGTGCCTCCCCAGCATCCTCGGCAGCGAGACGCTGACCGACGAGCCGAACGACCTCAAGACCAAGCCGTGGGCCGAACGCGCGGCCACCGAGCTGCGGGCCTCGGGTGAGAAGCTCCGGCGCCACGACGGCGCTGCCCGTGAGTCCGTCTTGACCCCCAGGAACGGCAGGTCGCCCAGATGGTGAAGAAGGCATGTCGAACAAGGAGGTCGCCGCTCAGCTCTTCGTCTGCCGCGGCGACTGCCAGTCAGTCCGGCGGACACGGATCCGGCCATCATGCGGGCCACCGGTCCGCTCGGTGGGTCGACGGGTCGGATCAGTGAGTGGTTGCGGTGGCGGTCTGCGCCGCCCGCGGGCGAGCGGGCAGTTGAGGGTGGAGCACGAAGGGGGCGGTGACGATGGTGCCGTCGGCGAGCTCGAACTGCGCCCAGAGGCGGTGCGCGCCGGGCCGGTCGAACCGGACATGCAGGTCCAGGTCGGGCCCGAAGCGGGTGCCAGGAAGGGCCAGGACGGGCCGGCCTGAGCTGTCGAACGTCTCGGCGTGCCGGTGGGCGAAGGTCGAGCCGTCGGCAGCCATCACGACCACGTGGCCGGCCGCCCCGAGGTAGGGCTGGAGGTCGGTGACCGGGCCGGTGTTCTGGCCGGAGGCGTCGATGTGGGTGACGGTCAGGACGAGGTCGCTGGTGGCGCCCACGGTTGCGTGGCCGGTGAGCCGGATGCGGACACCGTGGTCCGTCCAGGAACGGACATCGCGGGCGGGCACGGGCGCTGCGGCCGGCTGACGGCCGGCGACGGTGACGGTGTGGGTGTCGAGGACGTCGCCCATCTGCCCGTTGCGTCGGAACTCGCTGTGAACCAGGTACTCACCGGGGGTCGGGAACTCCGCCTGGACCGTGAACACGCCGGGGGTGCCGGTCGGCTGCGGGTGGAGGTGGGCGAACGTGCCGAGGTCGGCACGGGTGATGATCAGGTGCATCCACACCTGGTGGGTGCGAACGAGGTCGTCGACGAGGTCGCCGGTATCGGCGTCGCGGACCTCCACGGTCATCCGGGTGGGCTGCCCGGGGTCAATCGCTGCGGGAGCGATGAGGTGCACGCTGACGCCGGCTTCGGATGGGGTGACCGGGGCGATGTCGGCTTCTTCCATGACGCTCATCGCAGGGCGCATCGGCATGCCCATGCCCTCGCTCCAGGACAGGACGCCGTTCATTCCGCGCTCGGCCTGGTCGGTGCGGCTGGCCCAGGTGAACACCGTGCCCAAGGCCAGTGCGACTACGGCGACCGCGACCAGGTGGGCGGAGTCGGCGACCCGGGTGCGCAGCGGACGGTGGGTGATGTCGTGGGCCGTGGCCGGCGCCCGGAAACGGCGCAGCCGCAGAGCATTGGTGACCACGCTGACCGAGCTCATCGCCATCGCGGCGGAGGCGAGGACGGGGTCAAGCAGCAGGTCGTGCCACCAGTACAGGACGCCGGCGGCGACGGGGATGAGGAGCACGTTGTAGGCGAACGCCCAGGCGAGCCCTTGCTTGATGGTGCTCACGGTGCGGCGCGACAGGGCGATGGCGTTGACGATGCCGTGCAGGCTGCCGCCGACGAGGGTGATGTCGGAGGCGGCGATGGCGACGTCGGTGCCGGTGCCGATGGCGATGCCGAGGTCGGCCTTGGCCAGGGCGGGGGCGTCGTTGATGCCGTCGCCGACCATCGCGACGACGAGTCCGTCGGCCTGGAGAGCGGCGATGCGGTCTACTTTTCCGGCCGGGAGGACCTCGGCGATGACGTGGTCGATGCCGACCTCGGCCGCCACGCTCGCGGCGGTGGCGGCGTTGTCGCCGGTCACCATCCAGATCTGCAGACCGAGGGCCCTCAGCTGGGCGACCGCCTCGGCTGCGTCCGGCCTGACCGTGTCAGCGACGGTGACCAGGCCGGTGAGGGCGCCGTCGACCGCGATGTACATCGGGGTACCGCCGGCCGCGGCGGCCCGGGCAGCGTCCCCGGCGAGACGGACGGTGTCGATGCCGAGAGTCGCCATGTGGGTCTGGTTCCCGACTGCGACCGCGTGTTCGTCCACCGTGCCAGTGATGCCGTGTCCGGGGTGGGCGGCGAAGTCTGTGACCGGCGGCAGGGTCAGGCCGCGGTTGCGTGCAGCGGTGACGACGGCCTCGCCGACCGGGTGCTCGCTGCCGACCTCGGCGGCAGCGACGAGGGCCAGCAGCTCGTCGGGGTCGAGGCCGGAGCCGACGAGGGTCTGGACATGCTCGAGGGTTGGTCGGCCGTAGGTGATGGTGCCGGTCTTGTCCAAGACCACGGCCGTCACCTTGCGGGCGGTCTCCAGTGCCGTGCCGTCGCTGATGAGGATGCCGAGCTCGGCGGCCTTGCCCGTGCCGACCATGACGGCGGTCGGCGTGGCCAGGCCCAAGGCGCAGGGGCAGGCGATGATGAGGACCGCGACCGTGGTTCCGATGGCCAGGACGAGCCGGTCGGTGTCCGGGCCGAACGTCATCCAGCCGATGAACGTGGCCAGGGCGGCGAGAAGGACAGCGGGCACGAACCAGGCGGAGACATGGTCGGCCAGCCGCTGCATCGGGGCCTGGGAGCCCTGGGCTTCCTCGACCAGGCGGATGATCTGGGCCAGGGTGCTGTCGGCGCCCACGGCGTCGGCGCGAACGACGAGGGTGCCGGTGCGGTTCACGGTGGCACCGATGACCTGGTCGCCGGGTCGCTTGTCGACCGGGGCGGACTCGCCGGTGAGCATCGACTCGTCGACCGAGGATGAGCCGTTCACGACGGTGCCGTCGACGGGGAGGTTCTCGCCGGGCCGGACGCGGACGAGGTCGCCGACGGCAACCCGCTCGAGGGGAACGTCGACCTCGATGGTGCGGTCCGGGCCGTCGCGAAGGACGCGGGCCTTGGTGGGTGCCAGGCCGACGAGGGTCCTGATGGAGGCGGCGGTCCGCTTCTTGGCCTTGAGCTCGAGCCAGCGACCCATGAGGACCAGGGCGACCACGATCAGGGCGGTCTCGAAGTACAGGTGGATGGGCAGACCCCAGGACTGGGCTTGGGCGGGCCAGAGGGTGACGAAGGCGCTGTAGCAGTAGGCGACACCGGTGCCGAGGGCGACGAGGGTGTCCATGGTGGTGGCCCGGTGCTTCGCTGCGTCCCAGGCCCGCCGGTAGATATCGGCCCCGGCCCACAACTGGACGCTGGTGGCGATGACGAAGATGACCGGCATCAGCCAGTCCATGGTGTCGATGTACAGGGGCAGGTACATGACCCCCATGAGCGCCAGGCCAGTGGTCAGAGCAACCTGCCAGCGACGCTCGAGGTGAGTGATCTCGGCGTCGCGGCGGGCGTCGAGCTCGTCGAAGGGCGAGGGCTCGACGGTGCCGTCCCCGCTGCTACCGCCCGGGACAGTCTGGTCGGAGGCGGGGTTGGTGCGTGGGGTCGCGGTGTACCCGGACCCTGCAACCGCGGCTGTAAGCGAGTCCAGGGAGGTGGCGGCGGGGTCGTAGGAGACGGTGGCGGTTTCGTTGGCGAGGTTGACCGAGGCCGCGACCACACCCTCGACGCGGGTGAGCGTCTTCTCGACCCGCCGCACGCAGGAGGCGCAGGTCATGCCGCCGATGTTGAGGCTGGTCTCGACACACTCAGTGTCGTGGGTCGGGCTGGGGGTGGTGGTCGCGGTCATCTCGGTTCCTCTGTCGCGTGGAGGTGCGTGGTCTGTTGATGGGCTTGCTGGTCAGGTGGCGAGCTCGTAGCCGGCCTCGTCGATGGCGGCGGCCATCTCGGCGGGGGTGATCTCGCGGTGGCTGGCCACGGTGACGCGGCCGGCGGCCAGGTCCACGGCTACATCGGTGACGTCGGCGATGGCGCCGACTTCCTCCTTGACGGCCGCCGCGCAATGGCCGCAGGTCATTCCGGTGACCTGGTACGTCTGCTGGAAGATGGACATCTGGTTCTCCTCGGTGCTGGTGCGTTGGCTGGTTGGCTGGGTTCAGCCTCGGCGCTGGGGTCGCCGGGTCGCGCCGGCGAAATCGCCGGGATGGGACACCGCGACCCGGGGACCACGGGGGGACCGTCACGTGGCGATGACGATGCGTCCTTGCGCCCGCTGCCCCTTCGCCAGCGCGTCACAGGGATGGCGACCGGGTGACATCCCGGCCATTTCGCCGGCGCGGCCTGGGCGCAGCCGTTCGTAGCGTCAGGGACGCCATCACCCGGCATCCGACCCTCTTCACCAGGAGCAGCATCCATGTCAGCCGCCACCGATCCCACCGCCCGCCGGCCCACACCTGAGACGCCCGGCTGCACGCCGCTCGACGCGCTCGTTATCGGGGCCGGCCAGGCGGGCCTTGCCGTCGGCTATCACCTGGCCAGGACCGGCATGCGGTTCCTCCTGGTCGACGCCGCGCCAGAGGTCGGGCACAGCTGGGCCACACGATGGGACTCGCTCCGCCTGTTCACTCCCGCCGAGTACTCCGCCCTGCCTGGGATGGCATTCCCCGCCCCGCCCGGCACCTACCCGGACAAGGACCAGGTCGCCGACTACCTGAAGGCGTACGCCAACCAGTTCGACCTCCCTGTCATGCCCAACACACGCGTCGAGCACGTCGACGCGCACGGTGGGGTCTTCCGGGTGGCCACGAGCCAGGGCACCCTGTGGGCCCGCCAGGTCATCGTGGCCACCGGACCGTTCCAGAAGCCCGGCATCCCTCGTGTGGCGTCCGGGCTCGCACCCGAGGTCATGCAGCTGCACAGCTCGGCGTACCGGAACCCCGCCGGCCTGCCCTGCTCGGACGCGGGGAAGGTCCTCGTCGTCGGGGCCGGGAACTCAGGGCTCCAGATTGCCCTCGAGGTCGCCCGCACCCACCAGGTCCACCTCGCCGTCGGGACCCGGCAGAAGGCGATTTCGCAGCGACCCCTAGGGCGTGACCTGTTCTGGTGGCTGACGAAGACCGGGGCCGTGACCCGGCCCGCGACCTCACCGATCGCCGCGTGGTTCCGCAAGCGCGGCGGCGACCTGGTCATCGGCACCACCTGGGGAGACATCGACGCCGCAGACATCCACGCCCGCCCCCGCCTCACGACCACCGACGGTCACACCGCCGGGTTCGCGGACCGGTCGCAGCTGGACGGGGTCGCTGCCGTGATCTGGGCCACCGGGTTCCGTCGCGACTACTCCTGGCTCGACGTGCCCGGCGTGTGGGACGGCCACCAGGTTACTCACCACCGCGGCGCCACCAGAGCCTCCGGCCTTTGGTTCATCGGGCTGCCCTGGCAGCACACCCGCGGCTCAGCCCTCCTGGGCTTCATCGGAGAAGACGCCGCCTGGGTCGCAGACCAAGTTGCCAGGCACGTCCGCACTCCTCCCACCCAAGGTACGCCGCTGTCACCGCACACCCACGCCCGTCCACACGTCAACCCGCGAAGAAGGAGACCAGCCATGTCCACCAACCCGACCCCCAACCCGGCCAGCGCGGGACCATCGGCCACCTCGTCGTGGGCACGATCCGCTCGGACTAGGCACGTGCGTGGTTCGGGTGGTGGTTCCGGTCGAATCGGCAGCGCGAACCACGCACCTGCGTAGTTCGCGTGAAGACCCCTCTTCCCACACAATCCGCCTTGCCGTGCCGTCTGGGCAAGGCGGAGAAGTCCTGCGCTGGCGGACCCTGTTGTGGGGCGTCTGGCAGCAGACTCCCAGGACCACCTGGAGGTCGCCGTCCTGGTTGTCCTTGACCGGCGGATGGTCAGCACGGCTACGCCGGGCTGATTCCGCAGGGGGTACGCATAGCCTTGGCCCATGGGTGCTCGGCAACCGGGCAGGACGGGGTTGGTCTTCGACCTGCTCCGCGCTTCGCGTCAAGGGGCCGCTGGGCTCGCCCGACGTCGCGCGCTACGCCTGGACGCCCTGGTTCGCACGGCCCGGACAGCGTCGCCGTTCTACGGTGAGCACTACGCGGGACTGCCGCCTCGGGTCCGGCTCGAGGAGCTGCCGCCGGTGACCAAGCCGGAGCTGATGGCCCGGTTCGACGAGTGGGTGGGCGACCCGGCAGTCACCCGGGCCGACGTCGAGCGGTTCGTCGCAGACCCGGATCGGGCCGGTGAGCCGTTCCTCGGCCGCTACTACGTGTGCTCCACCTCAGGCACCACCGGGGAGCCGGCGCTCTTCGTGCACGATCCGGCGGCAATGGCCGTCTACCGATCCTTCAGCATTCGCGCGGACCTGATGTGGCTCTCCCGGTCCGACTGGCTGTCGCTGACCCGTCGCGGGTTCCGCTGGGCCGCGGTCGTGGGAACCGGCGGTCACTTCGGTGGCGAGGCATGGATCGAGTACGAGCGGCGGCGGAGCTGGTGGCGGCGACGCACCTACCGGATCTTCTCGGTTCAGCAGCCACTCGACGCTCTGACGAAGCAGCTGGAGGAGTTCGACCCGGCGATCGTGACCAGCTATCCCAGCGCAGCGGCCCTGCTCGCCGAGCAGCAGTCGGCTGGTCGGCTCCACGTGCGACCGGCCGTGTTCGAGACCAGTGGCGAGTCCATGGCGCCACCGGTTCGGGACCTGCTCCGGGCGACGTGGGGCAGGGCCGTACGCAACGTCTACGCCACCTCCGAGTTCAACCCACTGGCGTTCGAGTGCGACCAGGGGTGGCTCCACGTCAACAGCGACTGGGCGGTACTCGAGCCGGTGGAGGCCGACCACAGCCCAACCCCGGCAGGCACGGCGTCGTACACCGTGCTGCTGACCAACCTCGCCAACAGGGTGCAGCCGATCATCCGCTACGACCTCGGCGACTCGGTTCTGGAGCGGCCGGACCCCTGCCCGTGCGGCAACGCGCTGCAGGCCGTCCGGGTGGTGGGTCGGCGTGACGACCTTCTCGTGCTCCAGACTCCGGAGGGAACAGAGGTCACCTTGATACCGCTTGCCGTCGGGTCGGTCGTCGAAGGGTCACCCGGCGTGCACCGCAGCCAGCTGATCCGAACGGGCCCCACGTCACTGCGGCTGCGGATCGAAGTGCGGCCGGGAGCCGACCCCGAGCCAACGTGGCAGCAGGTGACCGCCCGGCTGCGCGACTACCTGGACCGACAGGGACTGCCCACCACCCGCATCGAGCGCGCCACCGAACCACCCGAGCCCAGCGCTCGCAGCGGGAAGTTCCGTCAGGTGATCGCCGCGGGGCCGGGCCCCAGCACGCTCGGATCGGCACGGGGAGGCGGCTGACGGCCGGTGCGGGCGCGAACCTGGGTGTTCCCGACTACGGCACCGACGAGGAACGTTCCGCCACCACCACGGCGCCGACCGTGCCGCTCACCGTCACGACCAGCAACGTCACCAGCTGCGCCGAGCTGGGCCATCCGGTGTAGGGCGAGCCGAACGCCCAGAACAGCGACAAGCGGTTCAGCCAGTCCGGCCACCCGAACAAAGGGACCAGGTAGCTGAGCAGGTAGGACGCTCCGACCACCAGCGCCAGGGCGATCACCGCGGCGGAGCTGCGAACGACTGCAGTGACGAGTGCAGCGAGGGCGCCCAGCGCTGCGGCGAAGAGCAGAGAGGCTGACCGTGGCGAACTTGCGCCATGGCGGAGGTCCGCCACGCGCCGTGCGCCTCGCTCGGGGTGGGGTGCCGGTAGACATCCGACATGACCCTCTCGTCCCGCTCGTCGCGCCCCTTGGGCCGGCGCCGTCTCGCGCTTGCCGCCGCTGTCGTGATCCCCCTGGTGGTGGGCGTGCTCCAGCTGCCGGCCGGGGCCGTCCCGGGACGACCCCCGGTCCCGCAGGACCCCTCCGGGTCGCACCGGGTCACCCTGGTCACGGGCGACGTCGTCACGGTCACCACGGGTCCCGACGGTGCGCAGGTCGCGGACGTGGACCGTCCGGATGGCGCCGTGGGCGGGGTGCGCCTGCAGGAGCTCGACGGTGACCTGTACGTCGTTCCGGACGAGGCAGTCTCGCTGCTCGGGGCGGACAAGGTCGATCCCCGGCTCTTCAACGTCACCGACCTGATCGCGATGGGGTACGACGACAAGGCCGCGGCCACCGTACCGACGATCGCCACCTACACCCGGGCCGCGGCCCGGGCCGCGCGGGCGCCGGTGGCTCCGCGCGGCAGCCGGGTCGTGCGCGAGCTGCCGACGATCCGGGGCGCGGCGATCGCGGCCCCCAAGCGGACCGCCCGCACCTTCTGGGAGTCGGTCGCCCCCGACGCGAGCGCCACCGACCCGACCCCGTCGCTCGCCGGCGGCGTCACCCGGCTCTGGCTCGACGGCAAGGTCGTGGCCTCGCTCAAGGAGAGCGTCCCGCAGATCGGCGCCCCCGAGGCGTGGGCAGCGGGTCTCGACGGCACCGGTGCCACCGTCGCCGTGCTCGACACCGGCATCGACGACACCCACCCCGACCTCGCCACGCAGGTCGCCGACGGGGCCAGCTTCGTCCCCGGCGAGAGCGTCGACGACATCAACGGCCACGGCACCCACGTGGCGTCCACGATCGCAGGCACCGGCGCCGGGTCGGCCGGTGACTACACCGGCGTCGCGCCGGGCGCCGACCTCATCGTCGGCAAGGTGCTCGGCGGTCTCTCCGGTGAGGGCCAGGACTCCTGGGTCATCGCCGGCATGGAGTGGGCGGTCGCGCAGGGCGCCGACGTCGTGAACATGAGCCTGGGTGACACGGCCCCCTCCGACGGCAGCGACCCGATGTCGATGGCCGTCGACACGCTCTCGCTGCAGTCCGGCACGCTCTTCGTGATCGCCGCGGGCAACGCCGGCGGTGAGCTGATCTCGGCCCCGGGGGCCGCCTCCTCCGCCCTCACCGTCGGTGCCGTCGACAAGCAGGACCAGCTCGCCTGGTTCTCCAGCACCGGCCCCCTGTCCGGCACCGCGGGCCTCAAGCCGGATCTGGTCGCGCCGGGCGTCGACATCACCGCGGCCCGCTCCCAGGACATGACCGACGGCGGCACGGGGCTCTACCAGACGCTCAGCGGCACCTCCATGGCCACGCCGCACGTCGCCGGCGCGGCGGCCATCGTCGCCCAGCAGCACCCCGGCTGGACCGGCGAGCAGATCAAGGAACTGCTGATGAGCAGCGCGCTCGGGCTCGACGCAGGGGGCTACTCGCCGTACCAGGTCGGCGCAGGCCGGGTCGACGTCGCCGCCGCGGTGGAGCGCACCGTCCGGGCCACGGGCTCGCTGCTGTTCGGCAACTACGACTGGCCGCACGAGCCGACCGACGTCGCGGTCGTCAAGGACCTCACCTTCACCAACGGCGGCGACGCCGACGTCACCCTCGACCTGGCCCTGGTCGGTGGCAGCGGCGCCTTCACCCTCGGGGACGACACCGTCACCGTGCCGGCCGGCGGCAAGCAGACCGTCACCGTCACCGGCGACCCCCAGGCGGTCGGCCCCGGCCGCCACGTCGGCTACGTGGTCGGCACCGACGCCTCCACGGGCGACCCGGTCACCCGCTCCGCCCTCGGGATGGTCAAGGAGGACGAGCGCTACGACCTCACCCTCACGCTGACCGACCGCGACGGCCGGCCCGCCAGCGGCTGGGTGGGGCTGAGCCTCGCGGGCGACTCCTGGCCGTGGGCGGAGTACGTCGAGGGTGAGAGGACCCTGCGCCTGCCACCGGGCACCTACGCGGCCAGCGCCTACCTCGACGTGTCGGGCGAGGGCCCGGACCGGTCGGGTCTCGCGGTGCTGCTCGACCCGGAGACGGTGCTGGACGGACCGGCTGCGGTGACGCTGGACGCCCGTGACGCCCGGCTGCTGCAGACCGAGGCGCCGGGGATCACCGAGGACCGCCAGCGCAAGGTGGACTTCAGCGTCACCGACGACTCCGGCACCGAGTACCGCAACGCCTACGCCGTACCCGCCACCGTCGACGACGTCTACGTCTTGCCGACCGAGCCGGTGACGGGCGGCGACTTCGTGCTCACGACCCGGTGGCGCAAGGGCCGGCCGATGTTCAGCCTGGGCACGCCCGACGGCGCGACCACGTTCGACGCGATCCTCCAGGCCGGGAGCGCCATCCAGACCGGCACCGACACCGTGCCGACCGTCTACGCCGGCACCGGCTCCGCCGCGGAGTACGCCGGGCTCGACGCCGACGGTGCGATCGCCGTGGTTGAGCGGAGCGACGCGGTGACCCCGGTGGCGCGGAGCGAGGCCGCGGTCGCGGCCGGGGCCCTGGCGCTGGTCGTGGTCAACGACGGCGTCGGCGGCCTGTCGGAGTACGTCGGGGAGACCCCCATCCCGGTGGCGACCGTGCACCGCGACGCCGGCGCCGAGCTGATCGAGCTGGCCCGGACCGGGACCGAGCTCACGGCCGAGCGGGTGGCGCACACCCCGGTCATCTACGACCTGACCCGCGACTACCCGGGCTCCGTGCCGGACGAGCCGCTGGTCTACACGCCGCGCCACCGCGACCTGGCCCGGATCGCCGCGAGCTACTACGCGGTCCGACCGGGGCCCGCGTCGGGCTACCGGTACGACCTCACCCTGACGCCGTCCTTCGGCTCCGAGGAGCTGGAGCGGCACCCGAGCCGACGCGTCGAGTGGGTGACGCCCGGCCAGGTCTGGGTGGAGTCGCACACGCAGAACATCGAGGGTGCGCTGCCGTGGTCGATGATGTCCGGGGTGAACGCGTACGACGGGGCGTCCACCACGCGTCTCGACTGGTTCCGTCCGACGGTCCGCCCGGGCTTCAGCGACTCCTTCGGGGTCTACAACTCGCGCTGGCGGAACCTGATGACCTGGAACGTGCAGGTGTGGAGCTCCTTCAGCCACGTGATGCGGCTGGGCGGGTACCTGCCCTGGGGTGAGACCCCGACCCACCTGCGCGTCTTCCAGGGCGACGACAGGATCTTCGACAACCGCCTCGGCGCGGACATGCAGTGGGTCCAGGTGCCCCGAGGCGACCGTGCCTACCGGGTGGTCCTCGACGCCGCGCGGCCGGCGGGGGTCTTCCGGCTCTCGACGCGGACCCACACCCAGTGGCGGTTCAGGTCGGCCACCGTGCCCGGTGACCTCGCCAAGCCGTTCTCGGTGATGAAGCTGGACTACCGGGTCGGCACCGACCTGCGGGGAGACCTGAAGGCCGGGAAGACCCACCGGATCGCGGTGCGCCCGTCCTCGTCCGACTTCGGGAAGATACCCGGGCGGGTCACCAGCGTGACGCTCGAGGTCTCCTACAACGGGGGCGGCTCGTGGCGGAGCGTGCGGCTCACCCGCCATACGGGCGGATGGTGGGGCGGACGGTTCACCGCACCCGACCGGCGGGGCTTCGTCTCGGTCCGCGCTAGCGCCCGGACGAGCGCCGGCTACGCCATCGACCAGGAGGTCGTCCGCGCCTACGGGTTGCGATGAACCCGCTCGCCGGGCGGCGCGAGGATCGCTGCCCGGTGCCCGCGGGTGCCCCTGACCAGCAGACCGCCGCCCGTGGCGGGCTCCCGCCACCGGGGTGGATACTCGTCCCGCAGCGGCCGAGGAGCTGGAAAGAGGTGCCGATGCTGGAGGCACTGGGCATCGACCCGGGCGTGGAGCTCGTCTACCGGGCGCTGCTGGGGCGCCCGAGCGTCACCGCCGCCGTGCTGGCCGAGCAGCTCGGACGGCCGGACGAGACGATCGCGGAGGCCCTCGGTGGGCTCGTCGCGTCCGGCTTGGCCAACCGGACACCCGCCGGCGAGTACGTCGCGGCCCCGCCCGCCGTGGCGCTCGGAGCGCTGATCACTGAACGGCGCGACGGGCTGCGTGTCGCCGAGCAGGCGCTGGCCGGCCTCGCCGAGGAGCACCGCGCCACGGTGGCCGGGCACGACATCGGTGCCCTGATCGAGGTGGTGAGCGGTGTCGACCCGATCCGTCACCGGTTCCAGCAGGTGCAGCAGGCCGCCCGTACCGAGCTCCGGATGTTCGTGACGGCTCCGTTCGTGGCCGTGCCGATGGGGGAGAACACCGCAGAGACGGCCGCCATCACCCGCGGCACGCGGGTGCGCGTGCTGCTCGAGCGCTCCGTGCTCGAGGAGCCGAGCGCCACCGAGGAGATCGCCGACTCGTTGCAGACGGGCGTCGAGCTGCGCGTGGCCGACCACCTGCCGGTCAAGCTGGTGCTGGCCGATGCCGACCTCGCCCTCGTCTCGCTCGTCGCCGGGCCCGAGGGCGACCCCGGCGCCGTCCTGCTCCAGCGCAGCGGGCTGGTGGACGCGCTGGCCGCCCTGTTCGAGAGCCTGTGGCGCCAGGCCTACCCACTCGACCTCTCCAACCTCGCCGTGCCGGTGGCTGACCCGAGCGACGCGTCTGCGCCGAACGGCCTGGAGCGCCAGATCCTCGGCCTGCTGCTGGCCGGACTGAGCGACCAGGCCGTGGCGAGCCAGCTGGACCTGTCACTGCGCACGGTGCAGCGGGTGCTGCGTCGGCTCCAGGACCTCGCCGGCGTCAACTCCCGCATGCAGCTGGGCTGGTACGCCGCGCGGCACGACTGGGCCTGAGCCGTGACCGGACCGTTGGGTCCGGGTCGTTCAGGGTGTCAGCCGTGTCCGAGCAGCTCGGCCAGGCCGTGCACCTCATCGGTCAACGGTGATGGCGACCTTGCCGCGGACGTGTCCCGCCTCGAGCTGCCGTACGGCGAGCGGCGCGTCCTCGAGCGGGTAGGTGCGGTCGATGCTCGGGACGAGCCGGCCGGCCTCGATCAGGTCGGTGAGGCGGTCGTAGTCGCTGGCGCGCTCCTTGGCGGCCAGAAGGGTCAGGCGCTGCCGGACGACGATGGAGAGCAGCACGCCCCGCAGCTGCCTTCCCATGCCGAGGAGCACGCCGGCGTCCTCGCCCCCGACGAACACCGCCGTCCCCGTGGGTCGGAGGGCTCGCCGGAGCCGCGTGAGTGAGGGGTTGCCGGCGATGTCGAGCACGAGGTCGTACCGGCGGGATCCGTCTGCGAAGTCGTCGCGGGTGTAGTCGATGACGTGGTCGGCCCCGAGCGAGGTGACCAGGTCCGCCTTCGCGGTGCTGCAGACGCCGGTGACCTCGGCCCCGAATGCCTTCGCGAGCTGGACGGCGTAGCTCCCGACCCCACCGGAGGCACCGATCACCAGGACTGACTGGCCGGTCCGGACGCGACCGACGTCGACGAGTGCGCGCAGCGCGGTGGCTGCCGACACGGGGAGGACGGCAGCCTGGGTGAACGAGAGGTTGGCGGGCTTGCGGGCGAGCCGGGACTCTCGGGCCACGGCGTACTCGGCGAACGACCCTGGAGCGACGCCGTAGACCTCGTCCCCGACAGCGAACCGCGTGACTGCCGCGCCGACGGCGACGACGGTGCCGGCGACGTCGCGGCCGGGGACCGGGTTCTTCGGGCGCCTCAGGCCGAACGCGAGCCGCATGGCGTAGGGCTTGCCGGTGATCAGGTG
>NZ_DAOMFK010000004.1:0-47938 GCF_035429765.1 Nocardioides sp.
CCCCGCGACCCACCCGGCGCCGGCGGCGCCCGCGGCCAAGCCCCGGCCGCTGCGGCCGGGGGAGCGGCGGGTCACGCTGCGGATGCCCCAGGCCTACACCCCCTCCGCGCCCGAGGGGGTCGGGACCGACGACTACCGGTGCTTCCTGCTGGACCCAGGTCTGCGGCACGACGCCTTCCTCACCGGCACCGCCGTACTGCCCGGCAACAGCGAGGTCGTGCACCACGTCATCCTCTTCCGGGTCCCGCCCGACCTGCTCGGGAGCGCGCAGGCGCTGGACCGGGCCGACCCCGGCCAGGGCTGGACCTGCTTCGGCGACATCGGGTTCGGACAGGGGCCTCAGCTCGACGACGCTCCCTGGCTCGGGGCCTGGGCGCCCGGGGGCCGCGAGTCCGTTGTCGACCGGGGCTTCGGCACCAGGCTCGAGGCAGGCACCCGGATCGTGATGCAGGTGCACTACAACCTGCTCGCCGGACCCGGGCCCGACGTGTCCGCGACCCAGCTCCGGCTGGCCCCCGGCGACAGCGGGCTGACCGAGCTGCACACGATGCTGCTCCCGGCCCCGGTCGAGCTGCCCTGCCGTCCCGGGCACGACCAGAGTCCCCTGTGCGACCGGGACGCCGCAGTTCGCGACGTGGTGGCCCGCTTCGGCCCGCAGGCGGGGCAGACCGCGAACCTCCTGCACCTGCTGTGCCAGGACCAGCCGCGCCCGGGCAGCGAGCAGTCCTGTGTCCGAGTGCTCAGCAGACCTACCACCATCCGGGCGGTCGCCGGCCACATGCACCTGCTGGGACGCTCCATCCGGATCGAGGTCAACCCGGGGACGCCCACCGCCCGCACCGTGCTGGACATCCCCGTGTGGGACTTCGACAACCAGGGTTCCCGGTCGGTCCCGCCGGTCCACCTGCGGCCCTTCGACACCGTCAAGGTGACCTGCCGCCACGTGCAGTGGCTGCGCGATCGGCTGCCCGCGTTCGACGGGCAGCCCGACCGCTACGTCGTGTGGGGCGAGGGCACCACCGACGAGATGTGCCTGGGCATCCTCACCGTCACCACCCCCTGAGCCCGGCGGCGCCAAACCGCATGGGCCGCGGGGGCCGCCTCCCGTAGCATGGGGGCGACAGGCACCGAACGAAAGGCCGCCCTGCCCGGGCCTCCATGACCGACACTCCTCCGCACGGCACCCCGCCGCAGCACGGCCCCACCACCAAGCACGTCGTGGTCGTGCCGAACAGCATCAACATGGTGAGCGTGCTGGGCCCGGGCGACGAGCACCTCGGCCTGATCGAGCGCTCCTTCGGTGCGGACGTGCACGTGCGCGGGAACCGGATCAGCCTCCACGGCCCGCCGGCAGAGGTGGCGCTCGCCGAACGGCTCCTCGACGAGCTGGTCGCGATCATCCGCACCGGTCAGGGCGTGACGACCGAGACGGTGGAACGGGTGGCCGGCATGCTGCGCGCCGAGACCACCGAGCGCCCCGCCGACGTGCTGTCGCTCAACATCCTGTCCAACCGGGGCCGCACGATCCGTCCCAAGACGCTGAACCAGAAGCGCTACGTCGACTCCATCGACAAGCACACCATCACCTTCGGCATCGGTCCCGCCGGCACCGGCAAGACCTACCTGGCCGTGGCCAAGGGCGTGCAGGCCCTGCAGTCCAAGAACGTCACCCGGATCATCCTCACCAGGCCCGCTGTCGAGGCGGGGGAGCGGCTCGGCTTCCTGCCCGGCACGCTCAGCGAGAAGATCGACCCCTACCTGCGGCCGCTGTACGACGCGCTGCACGACATGATCGACCCCGACTCGATCCCCAAGCTGCTCGCCGCCGGCACCATCGAGGTCGCGCCGCTGGCGTACATGCGCGGTAGGGCGCAGCCTGTGGACACTCCGGTCCTGACCCCACGCGGCTGGGCCGCGATCGGCTCGCTGCGGGTCGGTGACCGGGTTGTCGGCTCGAACGGGCTGCCCACGACGGTCATGGGGGTCTACCCGCAGGGTGCCAAGGACGTCTTCCGGGTGGCGACTCAGGACGGCGCCGCCACTCTCTGCTGCGGGGAGCACCTCTGGACAGTGATGACTCCGGAGGACCGACGCGACGGGTTCCTGCGCACCATGGAGACCCGGGACATGATCGGCCGGCTGAGGCGGGGTCACGTGCATCGCTTCGAGCTCCCGCTCGTCGATCCGGTGGAGTTCGAGCCCCGTCCGGTGCCGATGGACCCCTACGCCCTCGGGCTGCTCCTCGGTGACGGCTGTCTCACCTGTCGGACGACGCCGAGCTTCTCGACCGCGGACGCGGAGCTCGCCGAGGCCCTGGGGGCGGCCCTCGACGGCATCGAGCTGCGGTCCAAGGGCCGGTTCGACCACATCCTCCACCATCCCGCTGGGGGGCGCGGTGGACTGCGCATCGCCAACCCGGTCACGGCCACACTGCGGGACCTCGGCCTCGCAGGCACTCGTTCGGCGACCAAGTTCGTCCCTGAGTCCTACCTGTTCAACTCCGCATGGGTCCGCTTCTGGCTGCTGCAGGGTCTCCTCGACACCGATGGAGGACCAGTCACCCAGCGTGGTCGCAGCTGCCGGGTCAGCTACTCCACCACATCACCCCGGCTGCGGGACGACGTGGTGTTCCTCGTCCGCTCGCTGGGCGGTGTGGCCACCTGGCGCACCCGATCGGCCGCTGGGCGTCCACCGGGTCGCGCTCACGGCCGGGACGTCCCTCATCGGCACGACGCGTTCGTCGTCGAGATCCGCCTGCCGCAGGGGCTGCCACCGTTCCGCCTGGGCCGCAAGGCGCGGGCGTACGACGCGGCCGGGGGAGGCCGACCGATGCGGTTCATACAGTCCATCGAGCCGGCCGGGCGCAGCGAGTGCGTGTGCATCCAGGTGGCCGCCGAGGACTCGCTCTACGTCACCGAGGACTTCCTGGTCACCCACAACACTCTTAATGACGCGTTCATCATCCTCGACGAGGCGCAGAACACCTCCCCGGAGCAGATGAAGATGTTCCTGACCCGACTGGGGTTCGGGTCCAAGATCGTGGTCACCGGGGACGTCACCCAGATCGACCTCCCCGGCGGCACCAGGTCCGGGCTCAAGGTGGTGGAGGAGATCCTCGACGGGGTCGAGGACGTCGTGTTCAACCGGCTCACCGCCCACGACGTGGTGCGGCACCGGTTGGTCGGCCGGATCGTCGCGGCGTACGACGACTTCGACGCGCGCACCGGCCCCGAGCACAAGGAGCGCCGCCGATGAGCATCGAGGTCCTCGACGAGTCGGGGTACGGACTCGACGTCTCGCGGACGGCCGCGCTGGCGCGCTTCGTGCTGGACCGGCTGCGGGTGCACCCCCTGGCCGAGCTGTGCGTCAAGGCGGTCGACGAGGCGACCATGGCCGAGCTCAACACGCGGTGGATGGAGAAGCAGGGTCCCACCGACGTGCTGGCCTTCCCCATGGACGAGCTCCGGCCGGGCCTGGTGAACGAGGACCCGGAGGAGGGCGTCCTCGGTGACCTGGTCCTCTGCCCGGCGGTGGCGGTCCGCCAGGCCGAGACGGCCGGGCACAGCACCCAGGCCGAGCTCGACCTCCTCGTCGTGCACGGGATCCTGCACCTGCTGGGCTACGACCACGCCACCGCCGAGGAGCATCGCGAGATGTTCGGCCTCCAGGGCGAGCTGCTCGACCAGTGGCAGGGCGCCGCGACGCAGGCGCCATGACCCCGGGTGACGTCTGGCTGCTGCTGGTGGCCGCCCTGCTCGTGCTCGCCGCCGGCGTGTTCTCCGCCGCCGACGCGGCCCTGGCCCCGTTCTCCCGGGCCCGGGCCGCCGAGCTGGCCGAGCAGGGCCGCTCGGGTGCCCGGCGACTGGTGCAGCTGCTCGCCGACCCGGCGCCGTACCTGAACACCGCGCTGTTCCTGCGGCTGCTCTGCGAGATCTCCGCGATCGTGCTGGTCACGCTCTTCACCTTCGAGGCGTGGGGCCAGGCCTGGTGGCCGAGCGTGCTCACGGCGGTCGGCGCCATGCTGGTCGTGTCCTTCGTCGTCATCGGGGTGGCACCGCGGACCATGGGCCTGCAGCACGACGAGCGGGTCGCGCTGCTCACCGCCGGGCCACTGCGCGCCATCACCCGCATCCTGGGTCCGCTGCCGCGCCTGCTGATCCTGGTCGGCAACGCGATCACCCCCGGCCGGGGGTTCCGCGAGGGTCCCTTCTCGACCGAGACCGAGCTGCGCGAGCTGGTCGACCTGGCCGAGGCGTCGGCGGTGATCGAGTCCGGCGAGCGGCGGATGATCCACTCGGTCTTCGAGCTGGGCGACACCATCGCCCGTGAGGTGATGGTGCCGCGCACCGACGTGGTCTACATCGAGCGGCACAAGAACCTGCGCCAGACCATGTCGCTGTTCCTGCGCAGCGGGTTCTCCCGAATCCCCGTGATCGGGGAGAACCTCGACGACGTGCGCGGCTTCGCCTACCTCAAGGACGTCGTCAGGCGCGACTTCGAGGCCCCCGACGTGGAGTTCACCCAGCGGGTGGAGGAGATCATGCGGCCGGCGCACTTCGTGCCGGAGTCCAAGCCGGTCGACACGCTGCTCTCGGAGATGCAGGCGATGCGCCAGCACATCGCCGTGGTGGTCGACGAGTACGGCGGCACAGCAGGGCTGGTCACCATCGAGGACGTCCTGGAGGAGATCGTCGGGGAGATCACCGACGAGTACGACCCCGAGCAGGTCGAGGTCGAGCGGCTCCCGGACGGGTCCGCCCGGGTGTCCTCCCGCTACCCCGTGGACGACCTGGACGAGATCTTCGGGATCACCGTCTCCGACGACGACGTGGACAGCGTCGGGGGACTGATGGCCAAGCACCTGGGCAAGGTGCCGATCCCGGGCTCCCACGTGGAGGTCCACGGCCTGCGCCTCGAGGCCGAGGAGGCGATCGGCCGGCGGAACAAGGTCGGCACCGTGCTGGTCAGCGTGGTCGCGCCCAGCGAGCCGGCGGCAGGCCCGGCTCACTACGCTGACGACCATGAGTGAGACGGGGGCGGGTCTGTCCGCCGAGGACACGAAGCTCCTGACCCTGGCCCGGGCCACCCGCGCCCGGGTCGCCGCGGACGAGGGCGCCGCCGTCCGGGACCGCGACGGCCGCACCTACGCGGCGGCCACCGTGGACCTGCCCTCGCTCCGGCTCAGCGCGCTGCAGGTGTGCGTGGCGATGGCGGTCGCCTCCGGCTCCCGCGGGCTGGAGGCCGCCGTGGTCCTCACCGAGGAGCCCGCCCTGCGGGCGGCCGACGTGGAGGTGGTCCGCGAGCTCGCGGGGCACGACGTGGTGCTCCACCGCGCCGACCCCCGCGGCGCCGTGCAGGACACCCTGCGGACCTGACCCTTGGCCGGCCTCCGGGTGATGCAGCACTCTAGGACCATGCCAGTCGTCGGGTGGGCCGCGCACGAGCGCGCCGTCGCGCGGCTGAGGGCGTCGTACGCCGCGCTCCCGGCCGGAGCGCCGGTGCGGCTGGCGAAGCCCACCTCGAACCTGTTCCGGCCCAGGGAGTCCGCGGCGGCGCCGGGGCTGGACGTCTCGGGGCTCCGAGGGGTGGTCTGCGTCGACCTGGTCGCCCGGACCGCCGACGTCCAGGGCATGTGCACCTACGAGGACCTCGTCGACGCCACCCTTCCCCACGGCCTCGTCCCGCTCGTGGTGCCCCAGCTGAGGACGATCACCCTCGGCGGGGCGGTGACCGGGCTCGGCATCGAGTCCACCAGCTTCCGCAACGGGCTGCCGCACGAGTCGGTCCTCGAGATGGACGTCTTCACCGGCGCCGGGGAGGTGGTCACGGCCCGGCCGGACAACGAGCACGCCGACCTCTTCGCGACCTTCCCCAACTCCTACGGCTCGCTCGGCTACGCCACCCGCCTGCGGATCGAGCTGGAGCCGATCGGCCCGCGGGTGGCGCTGCGCCACCTCCGCCTGCCGGACGCCCGGGAGGCAGCGGCGGTGATCGCGGAGATCGTGGCGACCCGCACCTGGCAGGGCGAGCAGGTGGACGGCCTCGACGGGGTCGCGTTCGCCCCCGACGAGCTCTCCCTCACGCTCGCCCGGTGGGTTCGCCCGGACGAGCCGGCCGGGTCCGGTACCCCCAGCGACTACACCGGCCAGCAGGTCTACTACCGCTCCCTGCAGCAGCGGACCACCGACCTGCTCACCGCCTACGACTACCTGTGGCGCTGGGACACCGACTGGTTCTGGTGCTCGCGCGCCTTCGGCGCCCAGCACCCGGTGGCGCGCCGGGTCTGGCCGCGCCGGTGGCGACGCTCCGACGTCTACCACCGGCTGGTCTCCCTGGACCGCCGCGTGGGGCTGGTGGACCGCCTGGACCGGCGGGCCGGGCGGCCCCTGCGCGAGCGCGTGGTCCAAGACGTCGAGGTCCCCGTGGACCGGCTGGCGGAGTTCCTGACCTGGTTCGACGCCGAGATCGGGATGCGCCCGGTCTGGCTCTGCCCGCTGAGGCTCCGCGAGGTGGACGGGGTCGCCCGCCGCTGGCCGAGCTACCCGCTGACGCCCGGCACGACGTACGTCAACGCCGGCTTCTGGGGCACCGTCCACGTCGGCCCCGACGCGCCCGAGGGCCCGCGCAACCGGGCCATCGAGGCTCGGCTCAGCGCGCTGGGCGGCCACAAGTCGCTGTACTCCGAGGCCTACTACGACCGGGACACCTTCGACCGGCTCTACGATGGCGCCAACCTGGCCGCCGTCAAGAAGCGCTACGACCCCGACGACCGACTGAACAGCCTGTACGACAAGGTGGTGAGAGGACGATGAGCTCCAGGATCGCGATCGCGGACGCCGTGGAGTCACTCACGGTGGCCGGCCTGCCGGTGCGGTTCACGGCGTACGACGGCAGCAGCGCCGGCCCGGCCGACTCGACCATCGGGGTCCGGCTCACCCACGAGCGCGGCCTGTCCTACCTGCTCACCGCACCCGGGAACCTGGGGCTGGCCCGCGCCTACGTCTCCGGCGACCTGCTCCTGGAGGGGGTCCACCCCGGGGACCCCTACGACGCCTTGGTGCCGCTCCAGGACGACCTGAAGTTCCGCCGCCCCCGCCCGGCCGAGCTGGTCCCCCTGCTGCGCGGCCTGGGTCTCTCCCGGCTGCGGCCGCCGGCGCCTCCGGCGGAGGAGCGGCTGCCGCGGTGGCGGCGCACGGTGGAGGGGCTGCGGCACTCGATGGGCCGGGACGCCTCGGCGATCTCCCACCACTACGACGTGTCCAACCGCTTCTACGAGCTGGTGCTGGGGCCGTCGATGACCTACACCTGCGCGGTGTTCCCGACGGCGGACACCAGCCTGGAGGACGCGCAGCGGGAGAAGTACGACCTGATCTGCCGCAAGCTCGACCTGCGCCCCGGGCAGCGGCTGCTCGACGTGGGCTGCGGGTGGGGCGGGATGGTCCGGCACGCGGCTCGCGAGTACGGCGTCCGCGCCCTCGGGGTCACGCTCTCGCTCGCCCAGGCGCAGTGGGCCAAGGAGGCCATCGACCGGGAGGGGCTGGGGGACCTCGCCGAGGTGCGGCACCTGGACTACCGCGACGTGATCGAGTCCGGCTTCGACGCGGTGAGCTCGATCGGGCTGACCGAGCACATCGGGGTGCGCAACTACCCGTCGTACTTCGGCTTCCTGCGGGACCGGCTGCGCCCGGAGGGCCGCCTGCTCAACCACTGCATCACCCGCTCGCACAACAAGACCCAGGAGACCGGGCCGTTCATCGACCGCTACGTCTTCCCCGACGGGGAGCTCACCGGCTCGGGACGCATCATCACCGCCGCCCAGGACGCCGGCCTGGAGGTCATGCACGAGGAGAACCTGCGGCGCCACTACGCCCTGACGCTGGCCGGATGGTGCCGCAACCTGGTGGAGCACTGGGACGAGTGCGTGGCCGAGGTGGGCGAGGGGACCGCCCGGGTGTGGGGCCTCTACATGGCCGGCTCCCGGGTCAGCTTCGAGCACAACACCATCCAGCTCCACCACGTGCTCGCCGCCAGGACCGACGAGCACGGCAATGACGGGTTCCCGCTGCGCCCCACCTGGTGACCGGTGGCGCCGGGCCACCGCTCCCGGCCGGTAGCGTGGGCGGGGTGAGCAGGCGGGGCCGTCAGTACGTCGCGCAGGTGCGGACCCGGGAGCCGCTCTCGCCGCACCTGGTGCGGCTGCGCCTCGCCGGGCCCGGTCTCGCCGGCTTCGCCTCCTCGGGGATCCCCGACGAGTGGGTCGGCCTGGTCGTCCCCGGGCAGTTCCAGAGCCGCTACTACACGGTGCGCCGCTGGGACGGCGCCGAGCTGCTGCTGGACGTGGTCCTGCACGCGACCGGCCTGGTCACCGAGTGGGCTGCCGGCGACTGCGTCGGTGACGAGGTGACCCTGAGCGAGCCGCACGGGGCCTTCGCGCCTCCCGCCGACGCCCGGTGGCTGATCCTCGTCGGGGACCTCACCGCGCTGCCCGCGATGGCCCGGATCGTCGAGACGGCAGGAGGGCTGCCGGTGCGCGTGTGGGCCGAGGCACCCGACGCCCTGCCGGGCTACCTGCCGCCCGGCGCCGACGTGACGTGGCTGGCGCCGCCGGGCCCCGGGCGGAGCGGACTGGCAGACCTGGTCGCCGGGCTGGAGTGGCCTGCGGCGCCGGGCTACTTCTGGATGGCCGGTGAGTCCGGGCAGATGCGGGCCATCCGCCGCCACCTGCGCCACGACCGTGGCCTGCCGAACGCGGCGTACGCCGCGATGGGCTACTGGCGCGCCGCCCCGGGCCGGCAGCCCCGGGCCGCGGACCCACGCCCCGGTGCGTCGACCGATAGCCTTGACCGGTGACGAGTGGGTTCCGCAGCGGCTTCGCCTGCTTCGTCGGCCGCCCCAACGCAGGCAAGTCCACGCTCACCAACGCCCTGGTCGGCACGAAGGTGGTGATCACCAGCTCGCGCCCGCAGACCACCCGGGCCGTCGTCCGGGGCATCGTGCACCGCCCCGACGCCCAGCTGGTGCTGGTGGACACCCCGGGTCTGCACCGGCCCCGGACGCTCCTGGGGGAGCGGCTCAACGACCTGGTGCGGTCCACGTGGGCCGAGGTGGACGTGGTGGCGGTGTGCTTCCCGGCGAACGAGAAGGTGGGGCCGGGCGACCGGTTCCTGGTCCGTGAGCTGGCCAAGGTGCGGCGTACCACGAAGATCGCCGTGGCGACCAAGACCGACCTGGCCACGCCGGAGCGGATCGCCGCGCACCTGCTCGACATCGCGCACCTCGGCGAGGAGGCGGGCGTCTCCTGGGCCGAGGTCGTGCCGGTCTCTGCGGTGTCCGGCGACCAGGTCGGGCTGCTCGCGGACCTCCTGGTCGGGCTGATGCCGGAGGGTCCCCAGCTCTACCCGGAGGGGGATCTCACCGACGCCCCGGACGAGGTCCTCGCCGCCGAGCTGATCCGCGAGGCCGCCCTCGAGGGCGTCCGCGACGAGCTGCCCCACTCGATCGCCGTGGTCGTCGAGGAGATGGGGATGCGCCCGGAACGGCCCGAGGACAAGCCGCTGCTGGACATCCACGCGAACCTGTACGTGGAGCGCGACTCGCAGAAGGGCATCGTCATCGGGCACCGCGGGGCCAGGCTGCGGGAGGTGGGCGCCCGCGCCCGCGCACAGCTCGAGGCGATGTTCGCCACCCCGGTGTACCTGGACCTGCACGTGAAGATCGCCAAGGACTGGCAGCGCGACCCCCGCCAGCTCCGCAAGCTCGGCTTCTGACGCGGGAAGGGTCAGCCGGGGGCCCAGCACAGGCCGTAGTGCTGGCCGGCACGCCACTCCTGCCTGGTCGGCCAGTCGTAGCCCCACTGGTAGTCCAGCGTGTCGGCGGCGACCGCGCGGGCGGCCGGCCGGCACCGGTCCTCGGCGAGGCGGTGCACCTGGTCCTGGTCGGGGTAGGAGTCCCGGGGCAGGTCGTAGCTGGCCAGCGCCCGCCAGGTGTGCGGACTGGCGCAGATGATCCGCTCGAAACGCGGGGTGCCCGGCTGTGCGGTGCCGCAGATCCCGTAGCGCCGACGCCCGTCCGGGGTGGCCAGCGCCCGCTCGAGGTCGCCGACCAGCGGCGCCAGCCGCTCGGGCCCGGCCAGGGCGATCACGTCGCACCGGTACCAGCTCTGGCCGGCGTCGGACTGCCTGAGGGTCGGGGTGAACCAGACCGGGCGCAGCGAGGTCAGCCGCAGCTGGGCCGGGGTCGCCCCCAGGAACCCGCCGAGCCGCGCCGGGCAGGCCTGCGCGACCTGGGCCTGGACCCGGTCGGAGTCCACCGCCAGCAGGTGACCCTCCACGACGGTCGCCAGGCTGCCGACGGCGTACGTCGTCGCCGTGTGCGGTCGTGTGCAGGGGACCGGGCGGGACCGGTTCGTGGGGGAGAGCGCCTCGTCGTAGTCCAGCCGGTAGCAGGTCCCGACCGAGGGCCGGGGAGGCGGCGTCGCCCGGACCGGCGCGGCCGAGCTCGGGCCGGTCGCCGGGGTCGGCTCGGCCTCCTCGGTGCCGCCACCGGTGCCCCCGGCGAGCAGCGCGACCAGCACGAGCACGGCCGCCAGCGGGCCGGTGCGGTGCCCTCCCGGGCCGCGGCGGCGCCTGCTCACCGGTCCGTCTTCGCCCAGCACACCGAGCGCCGGTTGCCGGCCTCCCACTCGGCCCGGTGGAACCAGGTGTAGCCGAAGTCGTAGTCGACGGGGTACCCCAGCCACGCCCCCACCGAGTCCGAGCAGTAGTCGCGGGTGCGCACCTCGACCACCCGGTCGCCGGGGTAGTCGTCCTCGGGCTCCCCGAGCTTGATGGTGGTGACCGCCCGCCAGGTGTGCGGCTGGGAGCAGGGGATCTTCACCGATCCGGTCACCGTCGGACCGTCTGCGCACACCAGCCACCGGTCCTCGGGCTTGAGCAGCAGGTTGCGGGTCACGGGCGGCAGGTCGACGTAGGCCACGCTCTGCGGGCCGCCTCCCACGAGGTCGCAGCGGTACCAGCGGGCGCCCTCGCCCCAGGCCTTCTCCGAGGGTCGGAACCACGCCCAGTTGAGCACCGTCCGCATCACCAGGCTCTCGTCCGCGCCCAGGTGCGTCATGAACGCCTCCGAGCAGGTCCGGTAGGCGAACCGGCCCAGCACCGGGTCGTCGTACCCGGCGTCGGTGAGGGCGGGCGGGAGCTCCCCGACGGTGATGGTCACCGCGGTGTGCGGGTCCTCGCACGACACGGTCCTGGTGGCGTTGCTGGGCCGGGCGACGTCGGCCGGGGTGAGCTGCCGGCAGGTGCCGAGCTGGGGCGGCTCCACCGCGTCCACCTGGTCGGGGTCGACGCTGGGGTCGGGGGCCGGTCCGCCGCAGCTCGCGAGGAGCAGCAGGGCGGCCGCCACCGGGAGCACGACGCGGTGGAGCGGACCGACGCCCTGGAGCGGCACGCCGCACCCCCTCGGTCACTCGGCCAGCAGTGCCGCGATCGTACCTCCCAGCTCGTAGGCCGCCTCGAGCCTGCCGGCGTCCACGTCGCCGAGCACCTCGAGCGTCGCAGCGGCCTGCCGCCAGGGCAGTGCGCCGGTGATCGCGAGCACGGAGCGGACCGCGCCGGTGGTGTCGTAGCGCCCGTGCACGTAGAGCCCGAACGGGAGGCGACCGCCACCGCGGGCGGCCGCGCCGCCGCCGGCGGAGAGCGCGCCGCCGACGTGGAGGAACGTGGTGTCGAAGAAGTGCTTCAGGGCCCCCGACATGTACCCGAAGTTCGCACTCGTGCCCAGCACGATCCCGTCCGCCGCGCGTACGTCGTCCGCCGTCGCCTCGAGGGCGGGCCGGACCACCAGGTCGACCCCTCCCAGGGCCGGGTCCGTGGCCCCCGCGGCCACCGCGTCGGTCAGCGACCGCACGGCGGGTGTGGGCGAGTGGTGCACGATCAGCAGCCGGGGCATGCGTGCTCCTCCGGGTCGGTCCACCCCGGCATTATCCGCCGCGCCGCCGGCCGGGCGCCCGGCGAGACGTGCGGGCGGGCGAGGATGCGGTAAGGTGGCCGACACCATGACGCGTCGCAGCCTGCTTCTTCGCTGCCGCAGCGAGGCCTAACGCCGGTCTCCTCGCTGCGGAGGACACGGCCGTGCCCGGCACCCGCCCCCAGCGAAGTGGACACCCTCATGACTCTGCAGCACTCCGGCTTCACCAACACCCAGCGACCCAGCGGCATGCCGGTCCAGCGCTACCGCGCCTTCCCGCCGGTCGAGCTGCCCGACCGGCAGTGGCCGAGCAACCGGATCACCCGGGCCCCGCGCTGGCTCTCGACCGACCTGCGCGACGGGAACCAGGCGCTGATCGACCCGATGACCCCGGCTCGCAAGATGAAGATGTTCGACCTGCTGGTGCGGATGGGCTACAAGGAGATCGAGGTCGGCTTCCCCAGCGCCAGCCAGATCGACTTCGACTTCGTCCGCCAGCTCATCGAGCAGGACCGGGTGCCCGAGGACGTGACGATCTCGGTGCTCACCCAGGCCCGCGAGGACCTCATCGAGCGCACGGTGCAGTCGCTGGTCGGCATCCACCACGCCAACATCCACCTCTACAACGCGCTGGCACCGATGTTCCGCCGAGTCGTCTTCCACGCGAGCATGGACGAGGTCAAGGACATCGCGGTCCGGGGCACCCGGATGGTGATGAAGCACGCGGAGTCGTGGCTGGACAAGACCGTCATCGGGTACGAGTACTCCCCGGAGATCTTCACCGGCACCGAGCTGCCGTTCTCGGTGGAGGTCTGCGAGGCGGTCTCCGACGTCTGGCAGCCCGACGACGGCCGGGAGATCATCCTGAACCTGCCGGCCACGGTCGAGATGGCCACCCCCAACGTGTACGCCGACCAGATCGAGTGGTTCTCCCGCCAGCTCAGCCGGCGCGAGTTCACCACGATCAGCCTGCACCCGCACAACGACCGCGGGACCGCGGTCGCGGCCACCGAGCTGGCGATGATGGCCGGCGCGGACCGGGTCGAGGGCTGCCTGTTCGGCCACGGTGAGCGCACCGGCAACGTCTGCCTGGTCACCCTCGGCATGAACCTGTTCAGCCAGGGCATCGACCCCCAGATCGACTTCTCCGACATCGACGAGATCCGTCGCACGGTGGAGTACTGCACCCAGCTCCCGGTCCACCCGCGCCACCCGTACGCGGGCGACCTGGTCTACACCGCCTTCTCGGGCTCCCACCAGGACGCGATCAAGAAGGGCCTGGAGGACCTCGAGGCGAAGGCGGCCGAGGCCGGCGGCACCGTGGCAGAGCTGCCCTGGGAGGCGCCGTACCTGCCCATCGACCCCCACGACGTCGGGCGCACCTACGAGGCGGTCATCCGGGTCAACAGCCAGTCCGGCAAGGGCGGCGTGGCCTACGTGCTGAAGGCCGAGCACAAGATGGACCTGCCGCGGCGTGCGCAGATCGAGTTCAGCCGGGTGGTCCAGCAGCGCACCGACACCGAGGGCGGCGAGATGTCGCCGGAGGAGATCTGGGAGGTGTTCTCCGCGGAGTACCTCGAGCGGGCCGAGCCGCTGCGGCTCAACTCCGTGCACACCTCCTCGGCGGCCGGCGAGAAGGACGCGCTGACGGTCAACGTCTACCTCGACGGCGAGCTGCGCACGCTGGAGGGCACCGGGAACGGCCCGATCGCCGCCTTCGTCAACGCCCTCAACGAGCTGCTGCTGGAGCGGCAGGCGGCCGGCGACCCGCGCTGGGCCGACCGCGCCGAGGTCCGCGTCCTCGACTACGCCGAGCACGCGCTCTCGGCGGGCGGCGACGCCACCGCCGCGGCGTACGTCGAGTGCGGCATCGGCAACCGGATCCTGTGGGGCGTCGGCCTGGACGCGAACATCGTCACCGCCTCCCTCAAGGCCGTCGTCAGCGCCATCAACCGAGCCTGAGCGGAGCGGGCCCGCCCGCCGGGTACATTGCCGCCATGCTGGTGTCCGAACGGATCGGTCAGTTCTTCATCGACAACGTCAACGGGCGGGACCGGCTGGAGTTCACCGAGTACGGCGCGGGCGACGCCTGGGTGGTGCTGATCCACGGCCAGCTGATGCCCCGCCGGATGCACCAGCCGCTGGCCCGCGCCCTGGCGGCCGAGGGCATGCACGTGGTCACCCTCGACCTGCTCGGGCACGGGCGCTCGGACCGGCCCGCGGACCCGCTGGTCTACTCGGTGACCGACTTCGCCCACCAGGTGGTCGCGCTGATGGACCACCTGGGTATCCAGCAGGCCATCGTCGGCGGCACCTCGCTGGGCGCGAACGTGTCGCTGGAGGTCGCGGTGACCGAGCCCGAGCGAGTCCGCGGGCTGCTGCTGGAGATGCCGGTGCTCAACAACGCGGTGGAGGCGGCGATCCTGGCGTTCGCGCCGCTGCTGTTCGCCGCCCGGTTCCTGCCCGTGACCGTCCGGGCGGTGCGGTGGGCGACCCGGCCGGTGCCCCGGGGGCTGGTCCCGTTCTGGGCGGGGATCCTGCTGGACACCCTCGACCAGCGCCCGGAACCGGTCGCCGCGGTCGTGCACGGCATGTTCTTCGGCCGGGTGGCGCCGACCGCCCGGCAGCGCCGCGGCATCACCGCCCCCGCCCTGGTGGTCGGGCACCCCGCCGACCCGATCCACCCGGCTGCGGACGCCGCGATGCTCGCCGAGGAGCTGCCGCACGCGACCTTCGTGCGCGCCCGCAGCATCCTGGAGTGGCGGCTCACCCCCGACCGGCTCGACGAGCTGGCGGTCGACTTCGCGCGCTCCTGCTGGGAAACGCCGCGCCGGCGCCGGAGCACCGGTTCCTGACCGGGGCAGAATGGTCCGGTGCCCCTCTACCGTGACGAAGCGATCGTCCTGCGCACCCACAAGCTGGGTGAGGCCGACCGCATCATCACGCTGCTGACCCGCCACCACGGCCGGGTCCGCGCCGTGGCCCGCGGCGTACGCCGCACCTCCTCGCGCTGGGGCTCGCGGCTCGAGCCGTTCACGCACGTGGACCTGATGCTGGCCGAGGGGCGGACCCTGGACGTGGTCACCCAGGCCGAGACGCTCACTCCTTTCTCCGTCCAGCTGGGGCAGGACTACGACCGGTACACCGCCGGCACCGTCATGCTGGAGACCGCCGAGCGGCTCGCCGTGGAGGACAAGGAGCCGGCCCTGCAGCAGTTCCTGCTGCTGGTCGGCGGGCTGCGCGCCATGGTGGCCGGCGAGCACGCCCACGGCCAGGTGCTCGACTCCTACCTGCTGCGCTCGATGGCCGTGGCGGGCTACGCACCCTCCTTCGAGCACTGCGCCCGCTGCGGCGACCCCGGCCCGCACCGCTGGCTGAACCCGTCCGCCGGCGGTGCGCTGTGCGTGGACTGCCGGCTGCCCGGCTCGGCCACCCCGGCCCCCGAGACCGTCGCGGTGCTGGGCGCCCTGCTGTCCGGGGACTGGGGGGTCGTGGACGGGGCCGACCCCCGGAGCCTGAAGGAGGCCAGCGGCCTGGTCGCCGCCTACCTGGCCTGGCACCTGGAGCGCTCGCTGCGCTCGCTGGCCTACGTCGAGCGGTGAGCCCGGGCGTGCGTGCACGCCTTGCCGGTTTCCCCGCCCAGGGAAACCCGCACCTGGCAGGGGAGGCAACCCCCACGAAGTGAGAGTCTGCCGTGCCCGCTGCGACAGGTGCGACAGGTGGGGTCAGGGATCAGCGGGTGCGCCGCTCACCTGCGTACGCCGCTCAGGAGGGCTGCTGGGAGGAGTCCAACCACCGCCCGGTCGTGGCGTTGAACCGCTTCAGCGCGTGCAGGAACTCCTCGCGCTCCGCGGCGGTCCACTCGGCCAGCAGCTCGTCGAGGAACTCCAGCCGCGCCTCCCGGGCGGCCCGCACGGCGTCGCGCCCGCGGGAGGTGAGCGAGAGGATGCTGGCCCGCCGGTCGGAGGGGTCCGGCGTCTTCTCCGCGTAGCCACGCTGCACCACGGCCTGCACCTGGCGAGTGATCGTGGAGGGGTCGAGCCGGAACTCGGCGGCGACCCGGCCCAGGCGCTGCGGGCCCTGGCCCTCGAGCAGGGAGAGGATCACGTAGCAGGAGCGGTCCATCACGAGCTCCTCCTGCGGAGTGCGCAGCTGGAGCGCCGCGGTGTTCCGCAGGAACGTGAAGAGCTGGTCGGCGATCGCCTCGTGCGGGTGGTACACCCTGCTCCTCCCGTCGTCGCGATGCCGTCCCGGTCAGCATAGGCGCCGCGGAGGGTTCATTAGGCTGCTCTCGTGAAACCCGTGCCCCGAGCTCCGACGCCGCACCCCTCCGGCGCCCGGCCGCCGGCGGTGCCGGCCGAGCTGGTGCCGCGGCACGTGGCGATCGTGATGGACGGCAACGGGCGCTGGGCCAAGCAGCGCGGCCTGCCGCGGACGGCCGGCCACGAGCAGGGCGAGCACTCCCTGTTCGACGTGGTGGAGGGCGCGATCGAGATAGGCGTGCGGGCGATCTCGGCGTACGCCTTCTCCACCGAGAACTGGTCGCGCTCGCCCGACGAGGTGCGCTTCCTGATGGGCTTCAACCGGGACGTGATCCGCCGCCGCCGCGACGAGATGCACGCGCTCGGGGTGCGGGTTCGCTGGGCCGGCCGTGCCCCGCGGCTGTGGCGCTCGGTGGTCAAGGAGCTGCAGGCCGCCGAGGAGCTGACCCGGCACAACTCGGTGCTCACGCTGACGATGTGCGTCAACTACGGCGGCCGCGCGGAGCTCGTCGACGCGACCCGGGCGGTCGCCCGGGAGGTGGCTTCCGGCCGGCTACGGCCTGACCGCATCGACGAGCGGACCCTCGCCCGTCACCTCTACGTGCCGGACCTGCCCGACGCCGACCTGGTGTGGCGGACCTCGGGGGAGCAGCGGCTGTCCAACTTCCTGCTGTGGCAGGCGGCGTACGCGGAGTTCGTGTTCAGCGACGTGCTCTGGCCCGACGTGGACCGGCGTCACCTGTGGGCCGCGATCGAGACCTACGCCCGACGCGACCGCCGCTACGGCGGAGCGCTGCCTCCCGGCTCCTGACCGCTCACCGGCAGTCCGGACAGGTCCCGAAGATCTCGAGGGTGTGGGAGAGGTCGGTGAACCCGTGCTGGTCGGCGACGCTGGCCGCCCAGCGCTCCACCGCGGGCCCCTCGACCTCGACCGTCGCGCCGCAGCTGCGGCACACCAGGTGGTGGTGGTGGCTGCCGGAGCAGGCGCGGTACGTCGACTCGCCGTCCGGGGTCCGCAGCACGTCGACCTCCCCCTGGTCGGCCAGCAGCTGGAGGGTGCGGTAGACCGTGGCCAGCCCGACCCGCTCCCCCCGGCGGACCAGGAGCTCGTGGATCTCCCGGGCCGAGCGGAAGTCGGTGAAGGTGCGGATGGCCTCGGCCACGGCCACCCTCTGCCGGGTCGGCCTCGGTCGGGGCCGGGAGGCCTCAGTGCTCGTCATAGTGGCTCCCGTGCTCGGCGTGCCGGTGGCCCCCGTGCACGTAGTCGACGTGGTCACCGTGCTGGACCGCGGGGTGGCCGCACTCCGGGCCGTGCACGTGGGGGTGCTCGTCGGTGACCGTGTGGCCGCTGGGGGGCGGCTCGGTGAACGGCGCCAGCAGGTGCCGCCGCCGACGGCTCCAGACCCCCAGCGGCCAGGCGAGCGCGAAGCAGCCGAGCGCGAGCAGCACGATCGAGGGCCCGGGGGCTACCCGCGCGTCGAAGGTGAGCGAGAGGTACGCCGAGAGCAGCAGGCCGCCGACGGCCGCCAGGGCTCCCAGCGACATCGCCAGGCCCAGCGTGCTGCGGAAGGAACGCGTCAGCTGCTGGGAGGCCGCGACCGGGACCACCATCAGGGCCGACACCAGCAGCAGCCCCACGGTGCGCATCGCCACGGTGACGGTGACGGCCGCCAGCACCGAGACCAGGATGTTGTAGAACCGGACGTTCAGTCCGGCCACCCGCGCGAACTCCTCGTCCTGCGCGACCGCGAAGAGCTGCGGCAGCAGGCCGACCGTGGTCGCGATGATCACCGAGGCGAGCACGAGGGTGACCCGGACGTCGGTGGCGGAGACGGTGAGGATCGACCCGAACAGGTACTCCTGCAGGCGGGCCGCGCTCTGACCGGCGATGCCGGTCACCAGCACGCCGGCGGCCAGTCCGCCGTAGAACAGCAGGGCCAGCGCCACGTCGCCGTTGGTGTGGCCCTGCGCCCGGATCGCCTCGATCGCGAGGGCGCCGAGGATCGCGACCACCACGGCGGTCCAGGTAGGGGAGCGCCCGGTCAGCAGGCCGACGGCGACCCCGAGCACGGCGACGTGACCCAGCCCGTCACCCATCAGCGACATCCGGCGCTGCACCAGGAAGGTGCCGATCGCGGGTGCGCTCAGCCCGGTGAGCACGGCGGCGAGCAGCGCGCGCTGCATGAACTCCAGGGACAGCAGGTGGATCATCACAGACCTCCGTCGTCGGGACGGTCGAAGGGGGAGGCGACGTGCGGCGCGTGGTCGTGGCTGCCGGGGTCCGGGTGGTGGGCCGCGTGCGCGTGGTCGCCGAAGTCCGGCAGGTGCACCGCGTGGTCGTCCAGCCGCGGCCCGTCGTAGGCGATGCGGCCGTCCCGCATGACGACCGCCCGGTCCACCAGGGCGGCCATCGGCCCGAGCTCGTGGGCGACCAGCACGATCGTCACGCCTCGGCGAGACAGCACTCCCAGTGTGCTGGCCAGCACCTGCTGGTTGGGCAGGTCCACCCCCGCGGTGGGCTCGTCGAGGAAGATCAGGTCGGGCTCACCGGCGAGGGCCCGGGCGATCAGCACCCGCTGCTGCTGGCCTCCGGACAGGGTCGAGCACCCGGCCTCGGCCCGGTCGCTCAGCCCGACCACCTCGATCGCTGCGTCGATCGCGCGCCGGTCGGCGCGGCCGAGGGGGCGGAAGAGCCGTCGCCGGGTCAGCCGTCCCGAGGCGACCACCTCCCGCACCGACGCGGGCACGTTGCCCGCTGCCCCGGTTCGCTGCGGGACGAAGCCCACCCGCCGCCAGTCGGTGAACTCGGCCAGCGTCACGCCGAACAGCCGGACCGACCCGGTGCTGAGCGGCCACAGGCCGGTCATCGCGCGGACCAGGGTCGACTTGCCCGAGCCGTTGGCCCCCATCAGCGCCACGAACTCACCGTCGGTGACGGTCAGGTCGACGCCGCGCAGGACGGGCCGGCCGCCGAGCGCGACGGAGGCGCCCTGCACGTCGATCACCGGGGTGCTGAGCATCGGTTCGCCTCCTCCAGCGCGGCCAGGTTGGTCCGCATCAGACTCAGGTAGTCCTCGTCCGCCGTGGCGTCGCTGAGGCCCTCGACCGGGTCGAGCACGGCGGTGGTGACGCCGAGCTCGCCGGCGAGGGTGTCGGCGAGCTCGGGGCTGGCCAGGCTCTCGGAGAAGATCGTCGTGATCCCTTCGTCCCGGGCGAGCTCGTGGAGTCGGGCGAGGTCGGCGGGGGAGGGCTCCGCGTCGGGCGAGAGCTCGTTGATCGCCTCGAAGTGCAGCCCGTAGCGCGCGAGGTAGCCGAACGCGTCGTGGCTGACCACCACGGTGTCCAGCTCGCAGTCGGCCAGCCCGGAGCGGTACTCGGCGTCCAGCGCCGCGAGGTCCGCGTCCAGCCTCCGGGCGTTGGCGAGGTAGTCGTCTCTGTGGGCCGGGTCGATGGCCGCGAGCTGGTCGGCGACCGCGTCGGCGAGGGCGGCCATCCGGAGGGGGTCCTGCCAGAAGTGCGGGTCCAGGTCGCCGTGGTCGTGCTCGTCGCCGGCTGAGGTGTGCACCGGCTCCAGGTCGACGACGGACGCCGCGTCCAGCACCCGCCCCTGCGCGACGTTCGCGGCCGTCTCGTCCACCGACGGCTGGAAGCCGCCCAGCAGCACCACCAGGTCCGCGTCGGCCACCGTGACGGTCTCGGTGAAGGTGAGCTCCAGGTCGTGCGGCTCCCCGCCGGGACGGGTCAGGTTGACCACGTCGGCGTGGTCCCCGGCGACCCGCGAGGCCACGAACGCCAGGGGGTAGAACGCCGCGGCCACCTCCGGGCGCCCGCTCTGCTCGGGGGCCGCCGTGCCGCAGCCGGCCAGCGGCAGCACGGCCAGGGCGGCGCCGAGTGCGAGCACCCCACCAGGACGCCTCCACTTCATGAGAACCATTCTCAGAATAGTTGAGAACCGTTGTCAACTCGCCGATCGGCGGTAGCCTGACCTGGTGCTCGTCGTCACCAGGTTCCGGGTGCCCGCGGAGGAGGCCGAGGCGTTCCGCGCGGAGGCGGAGCGGGCGGCCGCCGTGCTGGCCGAGCAGCCCGGACACCTCGCCGGCTCGCTCGGCCGCAACGCCGACGACCCCACCCTGTGGGCGCTGGTCACCCGGTGGGCCGGAGCCGGTGCCTACCGGCGCGCACTCTCGGCGTACGACGTCAAGCTGGCCGCCGTGCCGCTGCTCAGCCGCGCCCTGGACGAGCCCAGCGCCTACGAGATCGCCGAACCCGGAGCCGACCTCAACGTCGCCTCCGCCCGGTCGTTAGGCTGACCCCTCGGGCCGGCAGCCGGTCGGTCCCACTCGAGCAGGCCCGAGGTGACCGCTCGACCGATCAACGAAGGACCGCCCCGTGGCCAAGAAGCCCTCGTCCGCCCTCGACGCCGTCGTCTCGCTCTGCAAGCGTCGGGGGTTCGTGTTCCCCTGCGGCGAGATCTACGGCGGCACGCGCTCGGCCTGGGACTACGGACCGCTCGGCGTGGAGCTGAAGGAGAACATCAAGCGCCAGTGGTGGAGGTCCATGGTGACCGCGCGCGAGGACGTGGTCGGGCTCGACTCCAGCGTCATCCTGCCGACCCGCACCTGGGAGGCCAGCGGCCACCTCGGGACCTTCTCCGACCCGCTCACCGAGTGCCAGTCCTGCCACAAGCGGTTCCGGGCCGACCACATGCAGGAGGAGTACGCCGCGAAGAGGGGCCTCGACGACCCCGACAGCGTCGATTTCACCCAGCTCGCCTGCCCGAACTGCGGCACCCGCGGCGCGTGGACCGAGCCGCGCGAGTTCAACATGATGCTCAAGACCTACCTCGGGGTGATCGAGGACGAGTCCGGGCTCCACTACCTGCGGCCCGAGACCGCGCAGGGCATCTTCTTGAACTTCGCCAACGTGGTGACCTCGAGTCGCAAGAAGCCACCGTTCGGCATCGCCCAGGTGGGCAAGTCGTTCCGCAACGAGATCACCCCCGGCAACTTCATCTTCCGCACCCGCGAGTTCGAGCAGATGGAGATGGAGTTCTTCGTCAAGCCGGGCGAGGACGACCACTGGCACCGCTACTGGATCGAGGAGCGCACCCGCTGGTACGTCGACCTCGGGATCAACCCCGACAACCTGCGCCACTACGAGCACCCCCAGGAGAAGCTCAGCCACTACTCCAAGGGCACCACCGACATCGAGTACCGCTTCGGGTTCTCCGGCCGCGACTTCGAGGAGCTCGAGGGGGTCGCCAACCGCACCGACTTCGACCTCACCCAGCACGCCACCTACTCCGGCCACGACCTGTCCTACTTCGACCAGGCCACCGGCGAGCGCTACGTGCCCTACGTCATCGAGCCCGCAGCGGGGCTGACCCGCTCGTTCATGGCGTTCCTGGTCGACGCGTACGCCGAGGACGAGGCCCCCAACACCAAGGGCGGGGTGGACCGGCGGGTGGTGCTGCGGCTCGACCCGAGGCTGGCGCCGACCAAGGTGGCGGTGCTGCCGCTGTCGCGCAACGCGGACCTCTCCCCGAAAGCCCGAGACCTCGCCGCCGAGCTGCGCCGCAGCTGGAACGTGGAGTTCGACGACTCCGGGGCCATCGGCCGCCGCTACCGGCGCCAGGACGAGGTGGGCACGCCGTACTGCGTCACCGTGGACTTCGACACGCTGGAGGACCAGGCGGTGACCGTGCGTGAGCGGGACTCGATGGCGCAGGAGCGGGTCGGGCTGGACCGGATCTCCGCCTACGTCGCCGAGCGGCTGGTCGGGGCCTGAGATGCGCAGGCTCTCACTCCTTGCAGCCCTGCTGCTGGCGGCCACGGGGCTGGTCGGCTGCACCGGCGACGACGGCTCGGCCGGCTCCGAGGGCTCCAGCGCGGCCTCCGACGCAGGGTCCGGCTCCGGCCCCGGCTCGGGGTCGGGCTCGCCGACCGCGGAGGCGAGCGACTACCTGCCGGTGCCCCCGGGTGTCGACCTGACGCTGCAGGGCAGCGACCTGGAGTTCGGCCAGCCTGCGCAGGTGGCCTGGCAGCCGGCCGCGGACCGGGTGGCGGCCGTGCGGCTCATCGTCGCCAGGGTGGAGAAGGTGAGCATCCAGCAGCTGTCGGCGTGGGACCTCGACGCCAAGACCAGACGGTCCACGCCCTACTTCGTGCACGTGTCCGTGACGAACGTGGGGCGGGGCAACCTGGCGGGCACCCAGCTGCCGCTCTACCTCGCCGACGGCGAGGACTCCCTGATCCCGGCCTCCACGTTCGAGAGCCTGTTCGCCCCCTGCCCGAGCCGTCCGCTGCCGTCGCCGTTCCGGCCCGGCGACCGCACCACCTCGTGCCTGCTGTACCTGCTGGGGCCGAGCGGGGACTTCCAGGGCGTGAGCTTCTACAGCCCCGGCTTCGACCCGATCACCTGGAACGGCCAGGTCAGCCGCCCCAAGCCGGAGCAGCCCGACAAGAGCCGGGGGTGAGCCGGTGGTCCCGGCACCGGTGACCCTGCCGCGTGAGCTGCGGCTGGGAGCCCTGCGCGTCGCCACGCCGGTCGTCCTGGCGCCGATGGCGGGGATCACCAACGCGGCCTTCCGCCGGCTGTGCGCCGAGCAGGGGGCGGGGCTGTACGTGTGCGAGATGATCACCTCCCGCGGGCTGGTCGAGCAGGACGCGACCACGCTGGCGATGCTGGTCTTCGACCCGCGGGAGACCGTGCGCTCGGTGCAGCTCTACGGCACCGACCCCACCTACGTGGGACGCGCGGCGGAGATCCTGTGCGCCGAGCACGGCATCGACCACCTCGACCTCAACTTCGGCTGCCCGGTCCCCAAGGTCACCCGCAAGGGCGGCGGCGGCGCGCTGCCCTGGAAGCGCGGGCTGCTGGCCGAGATCCTGGAGGCCGCGGTGGCCGCCACCACGCCGTACGCCGTGCCGGTCACGGTCAAGACCCGCAAGGGGCTGGACGAGGACCATCTCACCTACCTGGACGCCGGCCGGATCGCGCAGGAGACCGGGTGCGCGGCGATCGCGCTGCACGGCCGCACCGTGCAGCAGGCCTACTCCGGCGCCGCCGACTGGGACGCCATCGCCGAGCTGGTGGCGCACGTCGACATCCCCGTGCTCGGCAACGGCGATATCTGGGAGGCCGCCGACGCGGTCCGGATGGTGGAGCGGACGGGCGCGGCCGGCGTCGTGGTCGGTCGGGGCTGCCTCGGGCGGCCCTGGCTGTTCCGTGACCTGGCGGCCGCCTTCTCCGGAGCGCCGGTCACGACCCTGCCGAGGCTGGGGGAGGTGCGCACGATGATGCGTCGCCACGCCGAGCTGCTGTGCGAGCACATGGGCGAGGAGCGTGGCTGCAAGGAGTTCCGCAAGCACGTGTCGTGGTACCTCAAGGGCTTCCGGGCAGGAGGCCCCCTCCGGCACGCGCTCGCCCTGGTGGACTCGATGGCCACGCTCGACGCACTGCTGGCCGAGCTGGACCCCGACGAGCCGTTCCCGGTCGCCGAGCTCGGCGCGCCGCGAGGGAGGCAGGGCTCGCCCCGCGCCCGGGTGGCCCTGCCCGAGGGCTGGCTGGCGGATGCCGACGGCCGGGGCAGCCACGTGCGCGAGGCGACGACCGAGACCACCGGGGGCTGAGGTGGGTCGCTACGCGCTGCTGGTCCAGCCGTCGGCGAACCGGGTGTACGCCGAGGCGTCGGTCGCGCTCACCGAGGCCGAGCTGGGCCTGTTCGACGAGCAGGTGCTGGGGGGCCGGCTGACCGAGGTCGGTCCGGAGGTGATCGGCGGTGTGCCCTACCTGACGTTCGCCGCGGACCTCGGCGAGCGCGAGGTGGCCCTCCTCTCCTACGTCTCCACCGCGTTCGCGCTCTACGAGCGGGAAGGGGACCTGCTGCGCCCGGTCGCGCTGGTGCCGCCCGACCGCTACGACGACGACCTGCTCACCGTGCTGAAGTACGCCGGCAAGACCAACGAGACCTTCACCCGCCTGCTGCTCAACGCGACCCTCCTCGGGCGGGCCGCGCCCGAGGACCTGCTCGATCGGCGGCTGCGGATCCTCGACCCGATGTGCGGCCGGGGCACCACCCTCAACCAGGCGGTGATGTACGGCTACGACGCCGCGGGGATCGACGTGGACCGCAAGGACGTCGAGGCGTACGTCGCGTTCTTGGGCACCTGGCTCAAGCGCAAGCGGCTCAAGCACCGGATCGAGACCCATCCGGTGCGACGGGAGGGCACGGTGGTCGCCCGGCGTACCGAGGCGTCCTTCGCCGCGAGCCGGGAGGACTACCGGGCGGGTGACCTCCAGCACGTGACCGTCGTCCGCGCCGACACCGTGCGGGCCGGCGACTTCTTCCGCCCGGCCACCTTCGACGCGGTCGTCACCGACGCGCCGTACGGCGTCCAGCACGGCAGCCGCGGCCCCGACCGCGGGCTCGCCCGGCGGCCACTGGAGCTGCTGCGGGCCGCCGTGCCCGGGTGGGTGGGGCTGCTGCGCCCGGGCGGGGCGCTGGGGGTGTCGTGGAACACCAGGGTCGCCGGCCGTGACGAGCTGGCGGCGCTGCTGACCGCGGCCGGGCTCGAGGTGCTCCAGAGCGCGCCGTACCTCGCGCTGCGCCACCGGGTGGACCAGGCGATCGTGCGCGATGTGCTGGTGGCTCGCCGGCCCGCCTGAGCGCCGGCCCTTCTGGGTCGGGGCGGCGGCCGACGTGAGGAGAGCCACGCGCCGGGCCGGGGCCCTGATTGGCACTGGACTGGACCGGTGTGCTTGACTCTCGGGCTGTGTCCGTTTCGTTACCAAACGGATCGGACCGACGCCCTGCACCCCATCGCAAAGGATCCAGCGCGTGGCTCAGCATCGCCACAAGCGGGAGACCAATGCACGACGGTTTCCCCGGCCGCTCCTGCTGGCCGCCCCCCTCGCCAGTCTGGCCACGGTCTCGGTCGTGACGGCCGGGGTGCTGGCCGGCGGTACGCAGCCCAGCCTCCCCTCCGAGGGGATGCTCGCCGGAGCCGGCGTCGCCGCCGCGTCCGCCGGGGAGCGCGAGCCGCTGGTGTCGCGCTCGGAGCGGCGTACCGTCCAGCGGCACACCGAGGCCAAGCTGGTGGCCCAGTCCACCGCCTACGAGCGGCGGGTGCGGGCCCGCGCCGCCCGCGAGGCGGCGAAGGTGGTCGCGGCCGCCGAGGCGCGCGGCACCCTGCGGTGGACCACCGCCCCCTTGAACCTGTGGAGCTCCGCCGACGAGGACGCACGCAACCTCGGTGAGCTCGACGAGGCCACGAAGGTGCTGGTCACCGGCCGGACGGCGGGCGGCCGGGTCGAGCTGGTGCTGGACGGACGGCTGCGGTGGGTGACGGCCGGCTACCTCAGCGACGAGAAGCCGGTCCCCGTCGCGGCCGGCCTCTCCATGGCGCCCTGCCCCGACGGCAGCGTCGAGAACGGGCTGACCGCCAACGCGGTGGCCGTCTACCGGTCGGTGTGCCACGCGTTCCCCCAGATCACCTCCTACGGAGGCTGGGACAACCACGGTGAGCACGCCTCGGGCCGGGCGCTGGACATCATGACCAGCGACGTGGCGCTGGGGACCGCGATCGCGGAGTTCCTGCACGCCCACGCGGCCGAGCTGCACCTCTACGACATCTTGTGGCGGCAGCGGATCTGGACCCCGGTCCGCGCTGCCGAGGGGTGGCGGGCGCTGAGCGACCGCGGCTCGGCGACCGCCAACCACTACGACCACGTCCACGTCTCCACCTACTGACCGTCGAGTCGCGCCTCCCACCCCGTTGAGTCGCGCCTCCCACCCGGTTGAGTCGCGCGTCGTACCCGGTTGAGTCGCGCCTCCCACCCGGTTGAGTCGCGCCTTGTGTCCCGTTGAGTCGCGCGTCGTGTCCCGTTGAGTCGCGCCTCGTGTGCATCCGAGCCGATCCGCCGGGGAGGTCGTACGTCGCAGTAGGGTCGCCTGCGATGGAGTTCTCGAAACCGCTCGACCCCTACGACCCCGGGCTGTACGACGCCGCCGCGCACGAGCGGCTGGTGGAGGAGCCGCCCAAGCGCGTCGACGCCCCGGTGCGCACCGCGTTCGAACGCGACCGGGCGCGGGTCGTGCACGCGGCCTCGTCCCGCCGGCTGGCGGCGAAGACCCAGGTCGTGGGTCCGCAGACCGACGACTTCGTGCGCAACCGGCTGACCCACAGCCTCGAGGTGGCCCAGGTCGCCCGCGACCTGGCGCGGGCCCTGGGCTGCCACCCCGACATCACCGAGACCGCCGCGCTGGCCCATGACCTCGGCCACCCGCCGTTCGGCCACAACGGGGAGCGCGCGCTCGCCGAGCTTGCGACGTCCTGTGGTGGGTTCGAGGGGAACGCCCAGACGCTCCGGCTGCTCACGCGGCTGGAGGCCAAGACGACCACGCCGGACGGCAGGTCGGCGGGCCTCAACCTGACCCGTGCCACGCTCGACGCCTGCACGAAGTACCCCTGGCCGCGTGATGCCGGGCCCCTCCCGGCGGGCGTGCACGCCGACGGTCTGCCGCGCACCGGCGTCAAGTTCGGCGTGTACGACGACGACCGGCCCGTCTTCGAGTGGATGCGGTCCGGCGCCCCCGGGGCGCGGCCGTGCCTGGAGGCCCAGGTGATGGACCTGGCCGACGACGTGGCCTACTCGGTCCACGACGTCGAGGACGGCGTGGTTGCCGGCCGGATCGACCTGGTCCGCCTGGACCGTCCGGCGGTCTGGGACGTCGTGCGCGACTGGTACGTCCCCGACGCCGACGACGGCACCCTTGACGACGTCCTCAGCGGCCTGAGCTCCGTGGAGGCCTGGCCGCGCGCGTCGTACGACGGCACACGTGCGCAGCTGGCCGCGTTGAAGAACCTCACCTCCGACGTCATCGGTCGCTTCTGCGGGAGCGTCCAGGCAGCGATGCTCGCCGCCGGTGAGGGGCCCTTCGTCAGGTACGCCGCGTCGCTGGTCGTGCCGGAGCGCACGCGGCTGGAGATCGCAGTGCTCAAGGGCGTCGCGGCCCACTACGTGATGCGTGCCGACGACCGGCTGGCGCTGATGGAGCGCCAGCGCACGCTGATCACCGAGCTGGTGGAGGCGCTGCTGGCGCGTGCGCCGGAGGGGCTGGACCGACCCTTCGCCGACGACTGGGCGGCTGCGCCCGACGACGCCGCCAGGGTCCGGGTGGTGGTGGACCAGGTCGCCTCGCTCACCGATGCGAGCGCCGTGGCCCGGCACGCGGCGGTGGTCGGCTCGTGAGTGAACCGCTGGTGTGGCTGCCCTTCCCGCCCGACCGGCTCGGCGAGGCCCCTCCGGGGCTCCGCTACGAGGTCATGGTGCCGGAGGAGGGCGCGGGCCCGCCGGAGTCGGCGGAGGAGGTGGAGCTGTTCGTGCAGCCCTACCGCTTCTCGCGGGCCGACAACGAGCTGATCGCCCTCCTGCCGCGGCTCAGGGTCGTCCAGACGCTCACCGCCGGGATCGAGCACGTGGCGCCGTACCTCCCCGACCGCGTCACCCTCTGCAACGGCCGCGGCATCCACGACGACTCGACCGCGGAGCTCGCGCTCACGCTGCTGCTCGCGTCCCTGCGCGGGGTGCCGGAGTTCGTCCGGGCTCAGGATCGGCGCGAGTGGCGGCCCTCGTGGCGCCCGGCGCTGGCGGACAAGCGGGTGATGGTCCTGGGGTACGGCCAGATCGGGGCCGCGGTCGAGGCCCGGCTGCTGCCGTTCGGGGTCGAGGTGGTCCGGGTGGCCAGCTCGGCCCGGCCCGGCGTTCATGCCGTGGGGGAGCTGCCGCTGCTGCTGACCGCCGTCGACGTGGTGGTCGTGGTGGTACCGGCGACCCCGGAGACCGCCGGCATGGTCGACGCGGAGTTCCTGGCGTCGATGAAGGACGGCGCGCTCCTGGTGAACGTCGCCCGGGGGTCGGTGGTGGACACCGAGGCCCTGGCTGACGCGCTGGAGACCGGCCGGCTCTCAGCCGCGCTCGACGTCACCGACCCCGAGCCACTGCCGCCCGACCATCGCCTCTGGCGGGCTCCGAACCTGCTGGTCTCCCCGCACGTCGGCGGGGCGAGCAGCGCGATGTGGCCGCGCGCCTACCGGCTGGTCCGCGACCAGCTGGCCAGGTACGCCGCCGGCGAGCCGCTCGTCAATGTCGTCCTCGGCCCTCCCCGGTGACTTGCGTCCTGTTCCCGTTGACTCGCGCGTCGTACTCCGATGACTCGCGCGTCGTACTCCGATGACTCGCGCGTTCTCCCCAGTGAGCGGCGGCCCGGGCAACGCAGGGGTTGGGGGGCGCGAGTCAACGGGGCGGGGAGCGCGAGTCAACGGGGCGGGAGGCGCGAGTCAACAGGGCGGGGAGCGCAAGTCAACGGGGAGGGAGCCTCCACGTAGACTCCGCGAGGTGGCCGGGCGGATCCGTGAGGAAGACATCGCCGAGGTGCGCCAGAAGGCGCGCATCGACGACGTGGTGTCCTCCTACGTCACCCTCCGACCCGCCGGCGGCGGGAGCTGGAAGGGGCTGTGCCCGTTCCACGACGAGAAGTCGCCGTCGTTCCACGTCACCCCGGCGCGCCAGTTCTGGCACTGCTTCGGCTGTGGCGAGGGGGGTGACGTCTTCACCTTCTTGATGAAGATCGACGGGCTCAGCTTCGTGGAGGCCGTCGAGCGACTCGCCGAGAAGTACGCCGTGACGCTGCGTCGCGAGGAGGGGGACGTCCGCGAGGAGCGGCCCCGGGGACCCCAGCGCTCCCGGCTGCTCGAGGCCCACCGGGTGGCCCAGCAGTTCTACGCCGAGCACCTGTCCGGCCCCGACGCCCGGGCGGCCAGGCAGTTCCTCGACGAGAGGGGCTTCGACCAGGCCGCGGCCGAGCGGTTCGGCGTCGGCTTCGCCCCCCGCGACGGGGAGGCCCTGCTCGGCCACCTGCGCCAGAAGGGGTTCCGCGACGAGGAGTCGGTGGCTGCGGGTCTGGTCGCGCAGGGCCGGTCGGCGTACGACCGCTTCCGCGGCCGGCTGCTGTGGCCGATCCGTGACGCCACCGGCGACACGATCGGGTTCGGGGCCCGCCGGATCTTCGACGACGACCGGATCGAGGCCAAGTACCTCAACACCCCCGAGACGCCGATCTACAAGAAGAGCCAGGTGCTGTACGGGATCGATCTCGCCCGCCGTGACATCGCCCGGACCTCGCAGGCGGTCGTGGTGGAGGGGTACACCGACGTGATGGCCTGCCACCTGGCCGGCGTCCCCACCGCGGTGGCCACCTGCGGTACGGCGTTCGGCGACGAGCATGCCCGGGTGCTCCGCCGGTTCCTGCACGACTTCGAGGAGTTCCGCGGCGAGGTGATCTTCACCTTCGACGGCGACGCGGCCGGGCAGAAGGCGGCGCTGCGTGCGTTCGGGGGCGACCAGAACTTCGTCTCGCAGACCTACGTCGCCGTCGAGCCGTCGGGTCTCGACCCGTGCGACCTCAGGCTGCAGAAGGGGGACGCGGCGGTCCGCGAGCTGGTGGCGCGGCGGGTCCCGCTGTACCGGTTCGTGCTGAGCAACGTCGTGGGCAGGTACGACCTCGACCGCGCCGACGGCCGGGTCGACGCGCTGCGGGAGGCCGCCCGGCTGGTGTCGAGCGTCCGCGACCGCTCCAAGGTCGAGGCCTTCGCCCGGGAGCTGGCGGGCATGGTCGGCGTCGACGTGGAGGAGGCCCGCCTGGAGGTACGCCGCGCCGCCGCGCGCGGACCCCGCACCGACGACCGCGGCCACCGTCCGGCAGCGCCGGCCGAACCGACCGAGACCCCCCGCCCGCAGCTGCCGGACCTGCGCGACCCCCGGATCTCCCTCGAGCGCGAGACGCTGAAGCTGGTCATCCAGCACCCGGGCGTGATCGGCCGCAGCGTGGCCGAGGTCGAGCCGCACGACTTCACGCACCCGACCTACCGAGCGGTGTGGGAGATCGTGGTCGCCTCGGGCGGTCCGTCGGTGGGGGCCCACGACCCGGGGTGGGCCGCCGGGCTGCGCGACGCGGCGACCGATCCCGCGGTCTCCTCGGCGATCAGTGCGCTGGGTGTGGAGCCGCTGCTGACGGTCAAGGAGCCCGACACGGCGTACGTGTCCGCCCACGTCAACAGGCTGCGCGAGCTCACCGTGCTGCGCCGCGTCGCCGACCTGAAGTCCAGGCTGCAGCGCACCAACCCGGTCGACCACCCCACCGAGTACAACCGGATGTTCGGCGAGCTGGTGGCGCTCGAGCAGCACCGCCGGGCGCTGCGTGAGCTGGCGATGGGGGAGCAGTGACCCGGCGTCGCCCATCCGTGCCGGTGGCTCGAGGTGAGCGGGTGCTGGCCTGGTGTGAGTCCGACCGCGGCGTGGTCGCCGGCACCCGTGACGCCCTGTACCTCCCTGTCCCCGCGTCGGAGGAGGGGCCTGGCACCACCCGGCGCATCCCGTGGGAGGAGGTCGAGACGGCCGACTGGGACGCCGAGGGGTCCCGGCTGCGGGTCGGCGAGGTCGGCAGCTGGGGTCTGCCGCGCCCCCGCCACGAGCTGGTGCTCGGCGAGCCCCGCCGGCTGCTCGAGCTGCTCCGGGAGCGGGTCACCGCCAGCGTGGTGCTCCAGCGGCACCAGCCGGTCACCGGCACGCGCGGGGTCCGCGTGATCGCCCGTCGTCCCGCGGGCGGTGACCGGTCCCTGCAGTGGTTCCTCGAGTACGACCCGGGCATCGACCCCGACGACCCCGTCGTTGCCGACGTGGTCGCCCAGGCGCTGGCCGCGGCCCGGCAGGACGTCGACCCCGGCTGAGCACGCCGGGATTCGCCCCGCTCCTGCGCCCTTGCTAATCTGTGCGGGCTTCAGCAGTCCCCTGTAGCTCAATTGGCAGAGCATTCGGCTGTTAACCGAAGGGTTGTTGGTTCGAGTCCAACCGGGGGAGCCACGCGTGTGGAGGTGGGGCCTGCTCGGGCGTCGGAGTCCCCGCCCGGGGAATCCAGCACTTGTCACGGGGTGCAGCCCCCGCGAAGTGAGAGCTTGCCGAGCGAAGTCGGGCACCCCAGGGCCGTGCGGTACGCCGCCGGCCGCACCCAGACGTACGCCGACGCGGCACCGCCCGGCGCCCAGGAACCGCCCGCAGGCGCGCCCCCGACGATCGAGTGCTACGGAGACTCGAACCAGGGGTGGTGCAGGTCGTAGAACGTGGCCGCGCGCATGGCGTACTCCAGCTCCCCGCGCACCTCATCGGGCACGTTCTTCGTCTCGCCCGCCCGGGCGCTGTCCTCGTCAGTGAAGGCGACGGTCTCGGTGAACGTCCCGTCCGGCTCGATCGCCAGCGTGGCACCGAGGATCTCGGGCCGCATCTCGTGCAGGGTGTCGGCGTCGGCCAGCATCGCCTTCAGCCGGGAGGGGTCGTCGACCCTGCCCCGGATCACCTGCACGAAGCCCGCCTCGTCCGAGCCGCCCCCGAGGAGCAGGCTCACGTCGTCGCAGTCGTGGTACTCCATCGGCCCGTCCATCAGCGCCGTCATCCGTTCCGCCCAGGCGGTCTGCTCGGGCCGGGCGGCGTTGGCCATCGCGGCCTCCCGGGACTCGAACCGGACCACTCCGAGGAACAGGTCGTCGTCGGTGAAGCCGAAGGTGCCGCCGAGCCAGCCCACGGCACCACCGCCGATCTCGGTGCGCCACGAGCTCGCCATCGCGCGGAGCTCGTCCTGCCGGCTGCATCGGCCCTGGATGATCTGGATGAACATGGTGGCCTCCTCGGGTGGATCCGCACTCCCGGACGAGCGGAGGGATAACCGTCCAATCTACGCCCGGGCGGGCCCGGGGTCCACGTCCTCCTCGACGGCCGCGCACCAGCGCCGGTAGGCCTCCTCGAGGGCCCCGGCCGCCTCCGGGACCACCTCACTCACCGTGGCGGGCACGTCCAGCAGGTGTCCCACCCCCTGCGCGGCCAGCCGCGCCGCCCCCACCGCCGAGGCGCTGCGCAGCCGGACGTGCCGCAGCGGGCGTCCCACGGCGTCCGCCACCAGCTGGCGTACCCACGGCTCCCGTGATCCCCCACCGCTGAGGAGCACCCCGGCGCCGCTGCCGTCGAGCAGCTCCAGGCCCCGTCGCACCGTGAACGCCATGGCCTCGAACGCGGCCCGGGCCAGGTCAGCACGCCCCACGTCACTGCGCAGGTAGCGCCAGGACGCGGTCGCGGCCGGCCCGGCCACGCCACCCCGCTCGCCGGTCAGGAACGGGACGAACACCACCCCGGAGGAGCCCGCCGGGGCGCTCCTGGCGAGCTGCAGGAGCCCGGCCCAGTCGACGCCCAGCTGCGCCTGCACCCACGACAGGGCCAGACCGCCGTTCTGGATCGCGAGCATGCGGTACCAGCCGCCCGCGGTGTCGGCGTACAGGTGCGTCCCGGGTACGCCGGCCGCGCCGACCGAGCGCGAGGGGCGCAGCAGCTGGATCCCGGTGCCGAGGTTCGCGACCAGCGGCACGGGGTCGTCGACGCCCGCCTGCAGTGCCGCAAGGGCGCAGGGGGTGTCCCCTCCGCCAGCGACGACAGGGACGCCGGCGGGCAGGAAGCCGCCGGCCTCGGGTCCGGTGGTGCCGACGACCCGGTCGGAGGCGACCACCTCGGGGAGCTGCTCGGCGCGCAGGCCGGCCAGCCGCACTGCCGGCGCCGACCAGTCGTCGGCGACCAGGTCCCACAGCAAGGTGGCCGACGCGTCGCTGCGGTCGGTGGCCCGGTCGGCGGTGAGCCGGGCGCGCACCCAGTCCTTGGGGGAGCAGACCAGGTCGGCGACGTGCAGGCTGGCCGGCTCATGCGTGGCCAGCCAGGAGAGGATCGGGCCGGCCATGCCCGCGGCCACCGGGTTCGCGAGCCGGTCCCGGGTCTCGGCGGGCAGGGTCCGCCACGACCCGAGCACGCTGGCCGCCCGCTGGTCGGGCCAGAGCACGGCGGGGCGCACGGGCCGGCCGGACGGATCGACCAGGACGACCCCGTGCATCTGGCCGGTGACCCCGACGGCCGCGACCGTCCTCAGCCCGCCGACCCGGGCGCTCAGCTCGTGCCCGGCCGCGGCCAGCGCGCCCGCCCACTCAGCGGGGTCGGTCTCGGCGACGCCCGGCTGGTCGGCGCGCACCCGGTAGGCCGCCTCGGTCTCCCCGACGACCCGGCCGGTGGCGTCGAGGAGGACCAGCTTGAGCCCGCTGGTTCCCAGGTCGACGCCGAGGTACGTCGCGGAGTCGCCGTGCTCCAGCGCTAGTCGCCCCAGCCCATCGGGAACACCTCGAAGGACGTGGCGAGGGCCACGCCCATCCGCTGCCCGACCGCCCGGCCGAACCCCTCGAGGAACTCGCGCGCGTCGAAGTCCTCCCAGCCGAGGCCCTCGATGTAGGCGGCGTGCGCTTCCAGCGACGCGACCCCCGCGTCGAACGTGGCGGTGGTGTCGACCCCGTGCGTGGCCTCCGGCGAGGCCGCCGCCCACACTTCCCGCACCCCTCCCCACGGTTCGAGGTCCTCGGTGAGCTGCTCGGGGAAGACCCAGCGGTTGCCCGCGTCACGCACCGCGTCCAGCACCGCCCGACCGACCGCGATGTGGTCGGCCTGGTTGAGGTTGCGACCGCCGAAGGTCTCCCGGAAGTTGCCGGTGATGACGATCTCGGGCCGGTGCCGGCGTACCACGGCGGCGATCTCGCGGCGCAGCGGCACGCCGTACTCCAGGATGCCGTCGGGCAGGTGCAGGAACTCCACCTCGGTGACGCCGACCACGCGCGCGGACTCGACCTGCTCGGCCTCGCGGACGGGCCGGCACTCCTCGGGCGGCAGCCCGTCGATGCCCGCCTCGCCGGAGGTGACCATGCAGTAGACGATGTCCTTGCCCTGGCCGGTCCAGCGGGCGATCGCGGCGGCGGCGCCGAACTCCAGGTCGTCGGGGTGGGCCACCACGGCCAACGCTCGGGTCCAGTCCTCGGGCAGGGGTTCCAGGGGCTCGGGATGCATGGGTCCGAGCATGGCAGGCAATCCGGTTGCCCGACAGGGGTGGGTCGGGGTTGGCTGGCCGGATGAGCCGCTGTGAGATCGTCCCCGTCCGGGCCTCGGACGAGGAGGCGCTGCGCAGCTATTGGGAGGTGCAGCGCACCGCCCACCGCCATGACCGCGAGTTCGCCGTGGTGCCGCCGCTGGCGCACCTGCGCCACGCGCTCCGCGAGCCGTCTCCCTACCACCGCCGCGAGCTGTTCTTGGCAGTGGTCGACGCCAGACCGGTCGGCACGGCACAGCTCGGCCTCTCGGACCGGGACAACAGCCACCTCGGCGACCTCGAGGTCGCCGTGCTGCCGGCGCACCGCCGTCGCGGGATCGGCACCGCGCTGTACCAGGAGGGGCTGCGCCGCCTGGCAGCGCAGGGGCGCACCACGGCCGTCGGCGAGGCGCACGACACCCTCGACGGCCGGAACGCGCCCGGCCCCGCGTTCGGCCGGGCGATGGGCTGCACCGTGGTGCACGCCGAGGACCACCTCGTGCTCCGGCTCCCGGTTCCTCCCGGGGAGCGGGACCGGCTCGACCGCCTCGTCGGCGGCGAGCAGTACGAGGTCCTGGTGTGGGGCGACCGGTGCCCGGGGGAGTACGTCGATGCCTACTGCGCGATGCTCACGCGGATGGAGACCGACGTGCCCCTGGGCGAGGTCGACTACCGGCCGGTCGAGTGGGACCTGGCGCGGCTGCGGGAGTACGAGGAGCGGACCAGCCACGCCTACCGGCGGATCGTGGCCGCCGCCCGGCGTACCGACGGGGTCTTCGGCGGCTACTCGGTGCTGTTCCTGCCCCACGACGACAGCGACGTGCTCCAGGACGACACGCTCATCATGCCCGCCCACCGGGGGCGGCGGCTGGGCCTTCGGCTGAAGCTGGCCACGCTGGAGGTCGTGCTGCGCGACCACCCCGAGAGACGGATGCTGCACACCTGGACGGCGCCGGACAACGGTGCGATGCACCACACCAACACCACCATGGGCTACCGGCCGGTGGAGCGGCTGCTCGAGATGCAGCGCGCAGTCACCTGACCTCACGGACGACTCCGCGTTCCGTGACCAGGGTCACCTACCGGCCCGGCGCCGCGCCGGCAGCACGGAGGAGAATGGAGGTGGAGGGCAAGAGCTCACGAGAGAGAGGTGAGTTCGATGACCGTTGGTCCCGTTCCCGGACCCGCTCACCTGACCGGGTCCTCGCACGACCACAGCAGAGTCTCCCGGTGGGCGGTCTGGCTGGCAGAGGGTGCCGTGGCTGTCTTCGTAGCAGGCCTGGCCGTGCTCGGGGTGGCGTACGCCGTCGGTGGCGCCGACGCCGTCGAGGACAACTGGGGCGGCTTCACTCTGGTCTACTCCTTGTACGCCTCGCTGCTGGTCTCGTTCGCGGCGATGGTGATGGGGATCGTCAGCCGGGTCAGGCACGAGAGCTGGCTGCGGCTGTGGTTGCCGCTGGCGGTGTTCCCGGGCCTGGTCCTGATCGTGCTGATCGCAGAGGCGTTCTTCCTGGAGTAGCCGGCGCTGTGCCGACCGGCTGGGATGGCGCACAGAGTAGGCTCGGGCGCGCCTTCTCCCGGTCCCCGGGCCAGGACGCAAGCCCTCGCCGGGGGCGGTAGCTCAGTCGGTCAGAGCAGAGGACTCATAATCCTTGGGTCGTGGGTTCGAGCCCCACCCGCCCCACCACCTGCGACCCCTCAGCGGGGGTTCGGACGTCGCGGCCCGGCCGGTCACGAACCTCCCGTCAGCCGCCGCCGGGCCCGGGCCAGGGCGGTCTCATCCGTACGCCGCCCGTAACGCGCCGAGGCCGCGACCAGCTGGTCGGTGACCGCGCGTGCCTGGGCGTGGTCCTGCTGCGCCTGGGAGAGCGCCGCCTCGTCGAGTCCGGCCCGCGCGGCCGAGGACAGGGCGGTGTGCAGGGCCGCCTCGAGCTGCCTGGCCAGCTGTCCGGCCGTCGGGTCGGGGTGACCGGCGCCGAGGACCGCCACGCTCTCACGGAGCCGGTCCCGGCGCTCGCCGAGCACCTGCAGCCTCCGCGCCCGCGCCTCAGCGGACGTGCCCGCCAGCTGCGCCGGGTCGGAGTCGGTCAGGTAGACCAGGACCGGCCCCAGGGTCTCGGCGTCCTTGCGCTGCTGCTCGCGCCAGTGGGCCCGGTTCTGCTCCCGGTGCACCACGGCGGTGTTGATGACCACACCGGCGAGACCGCCCAGCAGCGCGATGAGCACGCCTACCCACAGGTCCGACATGGAACCCATTGTCCCCGCCCCAGCCCGGCGCGCCCGCAACCTCATTCCGGACGGAGCCGACGTCTGCCCCACCTGACGTCCAGGGGCCGCGCCGATTTGCCACCGCCCCCGTGCGGCATGGCAGCATGGCCCGCGGCTGTCTCGGCGACGATCTCGCCGGAGGGCGGTCTGGACAGGTTGCGCCACCCGGGTCGGCAGGCCCGAACCCCACCGGTGCACCGGGTGTCTAGACCAGGACGTCCCGATTCTCGGGTTTGCGTCTCGGGGGGCCCTTACTCCAGCCGATGATCACCACAGGACCGCGGCCGCTGCCACGCGTCGCGGCAGACTTCTTGGGAGTTCTCATGCAGGTTCGGCGCGCGCGTGCCGCCCTCCTCGCCTGGTTGCCGGTGCTGGCCCTCGCGGCACTGCTGTTCGTCTCACCCCCGCCGTCGTCGGCGAAGCGGGTCGCCGGGTCGCTCGACCTCGCGCCGAACCAGTTCTACGGCGGCCAGGGGGTGACGTTCAAGGGCGGCCTCGGCTCCGCCGGATCCCAGACCATCTGGCTGGAGTACAACATGAACCGCCCCGGAGACGCCTGGACGCGCATCGAGGGCTTCACCACCAGCACTGACGCGAACGGGCAGTTCGACTTCACCTACCCCGCTCGCAGCATGCTCAACATCAGCCTGCGGGTCTCTTCAGCGGGCATCGCCACCCCGGCGGTGAAGTCCCAGGCGGACGACCAGGAGCTGGCGCTGTCCGTGGTGCCGTCCGACAGCCGGGTCCTCCGGGTGTTCGGCTCCCGTGAGTACCTGCGCTACCCGGCCGTCGCCGGTCAGTCGTTCGTGGTGAAGGTGGACACCTCGCCCAAGGGCACGCCCGTCCTCGTCGGTCGCACGGTGACGCTGCAGGAGCGGCTCGACAACGGTCAGTGGCAGTCGGTCGGCACCGACACCGTCGACCGCGACGGGTTCGCCCAGTTCCAGCGGACCGTGTCGTCCGCCGGCGAGGTGGTCTACCGCGCCCGCGCCGAGGACTGGACCGCAGGGGGCAGCGAGATCGGCTGGTTCCCCTCCTACCCGACGTACGTCGAGGTGCACCGGCCTGAGGAGCTGGCCAGGAAGGTGGCCTCTGCCACCCAGCAGCAGACCGGTGCCGAGAGTGCGGAGGTCACCCGATGACGAGTGGACGTGTGTTGCGTACCGTCGTGATGGCGGCGCTGCTCCTCGCAGCCGCACTGATCTCCCCCGGCGTGGCTCGGGACGAGCCGTCGGCGTCGATGAGGTCGGGTGGTGCGACCATGGCGGCACCCCGGTACAGCTGGGGTGCGGCCGTCTACGACTTCGCCTGGGAGTACGGCGAGTCCCTGACCGACAAGCCGTACCGCGGCACCCGGCGGCAGGGCCAGTGGGTCGACGTCTCGGACGGGTCCGGGAGGGCCGCGCGACACAACGCCGGGCTGATGCTGGCCAGCAAGTACGGCCGGGTCGTGCCCGGTGACGCCGGCCCCGGGGACCACGGCACCACCTCGGCCACCCTGCAGGGGAACGCCCAGACCTACGGCCGCTGGGAGCTCCGCATCCGGCCGTGGTCGATCGAGACCAGCGCCAAGAACTACCGGGTCAAGTTCGAGCTCGTCCCGGAGGATCCGGCCCAGCGGTTGTGCGGTGCCCGCTCGATCACGGTGGCCGACCTCACCCCGCGCCGACCCCAGGTGAAGATCGGCGCTTTCAACCCCGATGGCCGGGCCTGGCGCAGGACCGTCCAGTCGGGGCCGCTGGCGCGCGTCTCTCGTGCCTACGCCGTCGAGGTGGCCAAGAACCACATCTCCTGGTTCCTCGACGGGAAGATCATCGGCACCGTCCGTGCGGCCGCGGCCATCCCCCGGGTGCCGCTGACCGTGCGGCTGTCCCTGGTCGGCAGCGGCCAGGCGGAGATGAACCACACCTACGCCATCATGGACTGGATCCGGGCGTACGGGATCGACCGCGGACAGCACCCCACCAACGGCGCACGGCTCACCGCGGGAAGGCACAACCGGCACTGCTGAGGCACCTCCCTGGTTGACGTCCCGGACCGGTCGGGAGCACGATCGAGGATTCCCGGCAGCCGGTCCGGGCTCGAGAGGGGAGCAGCCGTGCTCCGAGCCGCACGTCACCTCGTCGCCGCACTGGTGGCCCTCAGCGTCGCGGCCCTGCTCGCGACGGGGACCGTGAGCCGGGCTGGGTCCTCCTGGGGAGCCGTCACGGGGTCCTCGACCATCGACACGCTCGCCGGCAACGGAACCCCCGGCTACGGCGGGGACGGGGGGCCGGCGGGTCAGTCGCTGCTGAACGCCCCCCGCGACAGCGCCATGGGACCGGACGGCAGCATCTACGTGGCCGACACCTACAACAACCGGATCCGCCGGATCGCGCCCGACGGCACCATCAGCACCGTCGCCGGCACCGGCAGTGCCACCTACAACGGCGACGGGATCCCGGCTACCCGGGCCAGCCTCTCCTGGCCCCACGACGTCACCGTGGACTCGGCCGGGGTGATCTACGTCGCCGACTCCGCGCACCACCGGATCCGCCGGATCGGCCTGGACGGCGTGATCACCACGATCGCCGGGACCGGCACGGCCGGCAGCACCGGCGAAGGCGGCCCGGCCACCAAGGCCCGGCTGCAGAACCCCAAGACCGTCGCACTCTACGGCGGAGCCCTCTACACCGCCGGGTTCGACAACAAGGTGCGCCGGATCGACCTGACCACCGGCGTGATCACCACCGTCGCGGGCACCGGGGCCGCCGGCTACTCCGGGGACGGCGGCCCCGCGACCAGAGCCCAGCTCAGCGCCCCCCAGCGCCTGCAGATCGACTCCCGCGGCAACCTGTACGTCGCCGACACCCAGAACAGCGTCATCCGCCGTGTGGACGCCGCGACCGGGATCATCCGGACCGTGGCCGGCGTCGGCGGGGTCACCGGCAAGAGCGGCGACGGCGGCCCCGCGACCAGGGCCCTGCTGAACCACCCACGGGGGCTGGCGCTCGACGGCGACGGAATCCTGTACGTCGCCGACAGCGACAACCACCGGGTGCGCGTGCTCGACCTCGCCGCGGGCACCATCGACCTGGTCGCCGGCACCTCGAGCGGGTACTTCGGAGACGGAGGCCCCGCGTCGGCCGCCCGCCTCCGGCAGCCCCGGGGACTGACCGTGACACCGGCCGGCGACCTGCTCGTCGCCGAGGCCGGCAACTCCGTGCTCCGGGTGGTCACCGCGCCGACCTCGTAATCCCCCCGAGCCGGTCTGTCGGGTGCTGTGACGCTCGCCGCCCCGGCGCAGGGTCGGTCGGGCTTACAGTGCCCCTATGGCGCGGAGCGACAGGCCCAGGGTCCGATGACCTCCGGCGGCCCCACCTCGGGCAGCACGGTGCGACCACGGACCTGGGGCGAGGCCCTGGAGCTCCGGTCCGCCCAGCCAGGGCTGGTCCCGGTGGCAGGCGGCACCGACCTGATGGTGGACGTCAACGCCGGGCGGCTCCGGCCGGAGGGGCTGCTCGACCTGTCCCACCTCGACGCCCCTGAGGTCACCGGCTGGTCCGTCGGGGACGGGGTCCTCACCGTGGGCGCGGCGACCACCTGGGCGCAGGTTCTCTCCGACCTGGTCGACCTCGCGCCGGCCCTGGCGCAGGCCGCCCGCACGGTGGGGTCGCCGCAGATCCGCAACCGCGGCACGATCGGCGGCAACCTCGCGTCGGCGTCGCCGGCCGGAGACGCCCACCCACCCCTGCTCGCGGTGGGTGCCCAGGTCGAGCTGGAATCGGTCCGCGGTCGCCGCTCCCTGCCGGTCGAGGACTTCTTCCTCGGGCCCAAGCGGAGCGTCCTCGCCCCGGATGAGCTGGTCCGTGCGGTGCACCTGCCCGTCGCCACCGGGCCCCAGCAGTTCGCCAAGGTCGGGCCGCGCAGCGCCATGGTGATCGCGGTCGTGTCCTTCGCCCTCGCCCTGGACCCCGGGAGCCGGCGGGTGGGGACGGGCATCGGCTCGGCCGGGCCGACGCCACTGCGGGCGAGCGAGGCGGAGCGGCACCTGGCCCGGACACTGCCCTGGGGCTCCGACGAGCCGGTGCCCGGGGACGTCCTGACGGAGTTCGCCGCGCTGGTCGCCGCGGCTGCCGCGCCCGTCGACGACGTCCGCGGCACGGCGGCGTACCGGCACCACGCGCTCACGGTGCTGGCCCGGCGGACCCTCACCTGGGCCTGGAGCGACCACCAGCGGCGGGGGGCCGTGCGATGAGGGTGAGCTGCACCGTGAACGGCCGTGAGCTGGCGGCCGAGGGGGTCCGGGTCGAGGAGAGCCTGCTGCACCTGCTCCGGGACCGGCTGGGCCTGCTCGGCTCCAAGAACGCCTGCGAGCAGGGGGAGTGCGGCTCGTGCAACGTCCTGCTCGACGGTGTGCTCGTGTGTTCCTGCCTGGTGGCCGCGGGCCAGGCGGAGGGGAGCGACGTCCGCACCGTCGAGGGCCTGGGCGCAGCCGGCCTCCACCCGCTGCAGCAGGCGTTCGTGGAGGCGGGGGCCGTCCAGTGCGGCTTCTGCACGCCGGGGCTGGTGCTGGCGGCGTACGACCTGCTGGAGCGCGACCCGGATCCCGACGACGCCACCATCCGTGAAGCCCTTGCCGGCAACCTGTGCCGCTGCACGGGCTACACGCAGGTGGTGGAGGCCGTCCGGCAGGCTGCGCAGGCTCGCGAGGCGGGAGGGGCGCGATGACCAGCACGTCGCTTCCACCGCGGACGGCGGGCGGGGTCGGTGACCAGGTCACCCGGCCCGACGCCGTTGCCAAGGTGCGCGGGGAGTTCGTCTTCTCCTCCGACCTCTGGATGGACGGGATGCTGTACGGCGCCACGCTGCGCAGCCCGCACGCGCACGCGCGGATCCTTCGCGTCGAGACCTCCCGGGCGCTGGCGACGCCGGGGGTCCGCGCGGTGCTGACCCATGAGGACGTGCCGGGGGTGAACGCCTACGGCCTCGAGATCGCCGACCAGCCGGTCCTGGCGATCGACGTCGTCCGCTACCAGGGGGAGCCCGTCGCGGTGGTGGCGGCCGACGACCCGGAGGTCGCCCGTGCGGCCCTGGCCCGGATCGAGGTCGACTACGAGGTGCTGGCGCCAGTGACCGACGCCCGTGCCGCTGCCCGGGGCGAGACCCCGGCCCGCACCGACGGCCGGGGTCCGCTGGTCCGCCACCTGCGGATCCGCAAGGGTGACCCCGCGGCCAGCGCCCCGGTCGTGGTCCGCGGCGAGTACGAGACCGGGATGCAGGACCAGACCTTCCTCGGACCGGAGTCCGGGCTCGCGGTGCCCACCGAGGACGGTGGCGTGCACCTCCACGTCGCCACCCAGTGGCTGCACGTGGACCGCCGCCAGGTCGCCCCGGCCCTGGGGCTGCGCGAGGAGCAGGTGGTGATCACCCTCGCCGGGGTGGGCGGCTCCTTCGGCGGACGCGAGGACCTCTCGATGCAGATCCACGCCGGCATGCTCGCGCTGCGGACCGGTCGGCCCGTGCGCATGGTCTACTCCCGCGAGGAGTCCTTCCTCGGCCACGTCCACCGGCACCCGGCGTGGCTGCGCTACGAGCACGGCGCCGACGAGAGCGGCCGCCTGGTGTACGTGCGGGCGGAGGTGGTGCTCGACGGTGGCGCCTACGCCTCCAGCACTCAGGCGGTGGTCGGCAACACGGGCACGCTGGGGGTGGGGCCCTACGACGTCCCGCACGTCGCCGTGGACGTCTACGGCGCCTACACCAACAACCCGCCGTGCGGGGCGATGCGGGGCTTCGGAGCGGTCCAGGCGGCCTTCGCCTACGAGTCCCAGATGGACCGGCTCGCCGCGGCGGTGGGCCTGGACCCCGCGGAGGTGCGCATCCGCAACGCGCTGGCCGAGGGCGGGGTCACCCCCACCGGTCAGCGGCTCGACTCACCGGCGCCGGTCGCCGAGCTGGTCCGGCGCGTCCGGGACCTGCCGCTCCCGCCGCCGGCGTCCGCGGACCCCCGGAGCCGACCAGGCGGGCTCGGCAACACCACGCACGGCGAGGGTGTGGTGCGGGGAGTGGGCTACGGCGTGAGCATGAAGAACGTCTGCTTCTCCGCAGGCATGGACGACTCCTCGACCGCTCGGGTGCGGCTGGCGGTCGTCGACGGCGCTCCGCTCGCCGTGGTGCACACGGCCGCGGTCGACGTGGGCCAGGGCCTGGTGGTCGTCCAGGAGCAGGTGGCCAGGACCGAGCTCGGCACCACTCGGGTCACGGTCGCCACGCCCGACACCCTCGTCGGCGACGCGGGGTCGACGTCCGCCTCGCGGCAGACGTACATGACGACGGGGTCGGTGCGTGCGGCCTGCCGTGAGGTCGCCGCCGAGCTGCTCTCCCGAGCCGCGACGCGCAGCGGCCTTCCGGCCGACGCGTTGCGGCTGGCGGACGACGCCGTCGTGGGGCCGCACGGGGTGGTGTCGGGTCTCGCGGAGCTGCTCGCCGGCGAGGCCGTCGACCGGACCGTGGTGTGGCGGCACCGGCCGACCACCGCGCTCGACCCGGAGACCGGCCAGGGCGACACGCACGTGCAGTTCGTGTTCTCGGCGCACCGCGCCGTGGTCGACGTCGACACCGAGCTCGGGCTGGTCAAGGTGGTGGCGCTCGACTGCGTGCAGGACGTGGGACGGGTGGTGAACCCGACCGGGGCCCGCGGCCAGGTCCTCGGCGGAAGCGTGCAGGGGCTCGGCCTCGCGGTGATGGAAGAGGTCGAGCTGAGGGACGGGCTGGTGCTCAACCCCTCCTTCACCGACTACCTGGTCCCGACCGCACCGGACGTGCCGCCCATGCACGTCGAGCTTCTGGAGCATCCCGACCCGCACGCGCCGTACGGCGTCCGCGGAATGGGCGAGGCCCCCACCATCTCGGCCACGCCCGCGGTGGTGGCGGCGATCCGGGACGCCACGGGCCTCCCGCTGACCCGGGTGCCGGTCCGGCCCGAGCACCTGGTGCCGCCTCGGTGACCGGCGGCCGTCAGGCCAGCCGCCCGAGCAGGGCCACGGCGTCGTGCGGGGCGAACCCGCGCGCGTCGTTGTCGAAGTAGACGAACACGTCCTGGCTGCGCGCCCACTCCCGGCACCGCGCGGCCCACTCGTCGAGGGCCTCGGGGCGGTAGCCGCTCGCGTACAGCTCGGTGTCCCCGTGCAGGCGGACATAGCGCACGTCGCTCGTGGCCGCGTCCACCCGCGGCCAGCGTCCCGCCGAGTCCGACAGCACGCAGCCCACGTCGTGGGCGCGGAGGAGCGCGAGCGCCTCGTCGGTGGCGTACGTCGGGCTGCGGAACTCCAGGACGTGACGCAGCGGCCGGTCGTCGTCGGCGACGGTCAGCGCCCGGTCGTCGGGGACCTTCGCGTCGTGCTGTGCGGCCAGTGCGGCAGCGGCAACGGTGGTCCTGGGCAGCAGCTCGAAGAAGTGCGCGAGCCTGGCCGCGTCGTACGGCAGCGCCTCGGGCAGCTGCCAGAGGATCGGACCGAGCTGGGGGCCCAGGGCGAGGACCCCGGAGGCGAAGAAGTTGGCCAGCGCCGTCTCCACCCCGACCAGCTTCTTCAGGTGCGTGATGAACCGTCCTCCCTTGACCGCGAACACGAAGCCGTCGGGCGTCTGCTCACGCCAGTGCCGGTACGACGAGGGCCGTTGCAGGGAGTAGAAGGAGCCGTTGACCTCGACCGACGTCATCCGCTCCGCGGCGTACGCCAGCTCCTGCCGGTGCGGCAGGCCGGCCGGGTAGAAGTCGCCACGCCACCGCGGGTAGGTCCAGCCCGACGTGCCGACCCTGACGGCACCCACCGCTCAGCCGGTGGTCCGTGTCGGGTCGGGCAGCACGTTCACCAGGACGAAGGCGGTCGCGACCGCGACGACGACCTCCGGTGTCACGGAGGTGCCGTCCGCGCCCAGCAGCAGCACCGCCAGCAGCGTCGAGGTGAGAGGCAGCCGCAGCATGCCCGCGCACATGGCGCCGATGCCCATGCCGAGTGCCGGCGCCAGCTCCATGCCGGGCAACCCGCTCGCCGCGACGCCCAGCGCGGCCCCGATGAACATCGACGGGAACACCGGGCCGCCCCGGAACGCGCTCAGCGACAACGCGTAGGCGAGGGCCTTCGCCGCGGCCAGCAGCAGCAGGACCCCCACGGAGTAGTCGGCTGCGTTCTCCACCAGCGTGGGCAGGGCGTCCTGACCGGAGAACAGCACCTGGGTGAAGCTCTGGTCGGTGAGGAGCTGGTAGGCCATGGCGAGGAGCCCGATGGCCGCACCGAACGCGGTGGTCACCAGGACCCGGTTGCGGTGCACCAGCGGGCGAAGCGAGAGGGCGGCCGAGCGGATAGTCCACGCCAGCACTGCACCGACGGCACCCATGGCCAGCGCCCAGCTCAGCGTGGCCAGGGTGGGTGGCACCTCCGGTGGCACCGTGGTCAGCCCCAGCGAGAAGTCACCCAGCCCGGTCCAGCTGTCCAGTCCCACGAAGACCAGGGCGCCGATCCCGGAGGCGAGCAGTCCGGGGAGGGCCACCAGGCTGAGCGTGGCCCCGCCGATCCCGGCGACCTCCATGATCAAGAAGGCGCCCAGGATCGGGGAGCCGAGCAGGGTGCTGATCGCGGCGAAGCTGCCGGCGGAGGCCATCACGGTCTGCGCCATCGGCGGGGCGTCCTTCTTGGCCAGCCGCACGGTGAGCGCTGCGAGCCCGCCGCCGAGGGCGATCAGCGGGGCCTCCGGGCCCAGGACCGCCCCGAGCGCGAGGGTGGTGAGGGCGGCCAGCGCCACTCCGCCCAGGTCCCGGCCGCTGGGTGCGCCCTGACCGGTCACGAACCCGAACGCCGGCGAGTGACCGCCGTTCCCCGGCAGGAAGCGGATCGTCAGGGCCGTCAGCAGCCCGGCCAGGGCCAGCCACGGCACCGGCCACCAGGCGGGGACGGGGCCGTCCACGAGCTGGCGGGGGAGGTCGTCGAAGACGAGCTGCTGGGTCTGCGAGACCAGGGCGAGAAACCCGTAGGCGATCGCCGAGATGGGGATGCCGAGGATCGCGGCGAGCACCAGCGCGCTGATGTATCCCCGGGACCGGATCACCTGCACCGGGTCGGGGGCGGCTGGCGCGGACGTCGTGGTCATCGTTGTCTCCTCACGGGTGGGCCGCGGTCAGGCCGGCTTGGCTGCCTGCAGGGTGTAGCTGTGGGGGAGTCGCCACGGGCGGTCGGCGAGCCGCCACTCGCCGCCGGGCAGGCGCTCCATCTGTCCGGGCAGCGCGTCCCAGGGGACGCTGTCGTGCTCGACCAGGCCGGTCAGCCGGAGCCCCTCTGCCAGGAGCGCGCCCACGATCTCCCCGAGGCCGTGGTTCCACTCGTGGCTGACATTGTGCTCGAAGCGGGCGTCCGTGGCGACGTAGGTGCCCTCCTCGTCCCACACCGTCGGGTCCGTCTGCTCGAAGTAGGGATAGTCCAGCACGAGCAGCCGGTCGGGGCGCGGGTCGGCCAAGGACCACAGCACGGGGTGGCCCTCACGCAGGAACAGCCGTCCCCCCGGTGCCAGCAGCCGCGCCACCACGCCGGCCCAGCGTCGGATGTCGGGCAGCCAGCACAGCGCGCCGATGCCGGTGTAGACCAGGTCGAACCCGCGTGCGGGCAGTACGTCGGCCGCGTCGTACACGTCGGCCACGACGAAGTCGACCGGCTCATCCGTCGCCGCGGCGAGCGCCCGGCCATGCTCCAGGGCGGCCGGGCTGAAGTCGAGCCCCGTCATCCGCGCCCCCAGCCTCGAGAGCGAGACCGTGTCGGTGCCCAGGTGGCACTGGAGGTGGACGCCGCGGGCACCCTCGACGGAGCCGAGCAGCGGGAGGTCGAAGCGCACGACCTCGGAGAGGAAGCCCGGGTCGGTGAACCGGTCCAGGCCGTAGTCGACCGACGCCGCGTGCGCGGGCGCCCGTTCGTCCCAGAGCGCCCGGTTCACGGCACGGTAGTCGTCGCTCACCCGAGAACGCTATCGGTCACCGCCCCCGTCGGCCATCAGCCGCCGCCGCGTCAGGTGGTGCCCCTTGCCACCGCCGCGCGGCGTCTGTCGTTCCTCTCGCCTGGTCGGCGTGGGGGTGCAGGGTGCGGATGGGGCACACTGGGGCGGCGGCTCACCCGGTGAGCCCGCCCGACGCCGAAAGGACCCCCAGTGGCACCCGCCCAGAACGTTCTCGACGACCTCGAGTGGCGTGGACTCGTCGCCGTCTCGACCGACCGCGACGCGCTGCGCGCGGCGCTGGGGGAGCAGAGCATCCGGTTCTACGTGGGGTTCGACCCGACCGCCCCCAGCCTGCACATGGGCAACCTCGTGCAGATCCTGACGGCGAAGCGGCTCCAGGACGCCGGGCACACGCCGTACGCGCTCGTGGGCGGCGCCACCGGTCTCATCGGCGACCCGCGCGACTCCGGAGAGCGCACCCTCAACTCCGCCGAGACCGTCCAGGAGTGGGTGCAGCGGGTGCGCCGTCAGATCGAGCCGTTCCTGTCCTTCGACGGGGAGAACGCCGCGACGATGGTCAACAACCTCGACTGGACGGCGGAGCTGCGCACGATCGACTTCCTGCGAGACGTCGGCAAGCACTTCCCGGTCAACCGGATGCTGGCCCGGGAGACCGTGCGTCGCCGGCTCGAGACGGGGATCAGCTACACCGAGTTCAGCTACGTGCTGCTGCAGTCGATGGACTTCCTCAACCTCTACCGCCAGCACGGTGTCACGCTGCAGTTCGGCGGCTCCGACCAGTGGGGCAACATCACCGGCGGGGTGGAGCTGATCCGGCGGTCCGCCGGGGGCAGCGCCCACGCGTTCGCGACGCCGCTGATCACCAAGGCCGACGGCACGAAGTACGGCAAGACCGAGGGGGGCGCCCTCTGGCTGGACCCGGAGATGATGTCGCCCTACGCCTTCTACCAGTTCTGGCTGAACGCCGAGGACGAGAAGGTCGGCGAGCTGCTGCGGATCTTCACCTTCCTGCCGCGCGAGGAGATCGAGGCACTCGACGCGCAGACGACCGAGAAACCGTTCCTGCGCGCCGGCCAGCGGGCGTTGGCCGAGCACGTGACCACCCTGGTCCACGGCGCCGAGGAGACCGCCCGGATCCAGGCGGCCTCCGCCGCCCTGTTCGGGGGTGGCGACCTGCACGACCTCAGCCTGCCGACCCTGGAGGCTGCCCTGGCCGAGGCCGGCGCGGTGGACCTGCCCCGGGCGGCCGGCCTGCCGGGCATCGTCGACCTGCTCGTGGCGGCCGGCCTGGCCCGGAGCAAGGGGGAGGCCCGACGCACGGTGGGCGAGGGCGGGGCGTACCTCAACAACGTGCGGATCGCCGACCCCGAGCACGTGCCGTCCGAGGCTGACCTGGTCGGCGGGCGCTGGCTGGTGCTGCGCCGCGGCAAGAAGAAGTTCGCCGGCGTCCAGCTCCGCTGAC
>NZ_DAOMFK010000005.1:0-34931 GCF_035429765.1 Nocardioides sp.
GCCCAGCAGAACCCAAAACCCAACAGCCACCTGGTGGCTGGGATCTTCCGCGCTGCAGCTCCCGGCCCGACGCGGGCGCGGGCTAGCCGACCTTGGAGTCGAGCATGACGCCGAGCGTTTGCTCCTGACCGTCCCGGACCACGGTCAGCTGCACGGTCTCGCCCGGCTGGTGGCTGCGGATCGCCACGATCAGCGCGATCCCGTCCACCACCCGGTGGCCGTCGATCCGGGTGACCACGTCCCCCTTGCGCAGCCCCGCGCGGTCAGCCGGCGTCCCCGACGGCACACCCTCGATGAGCGCTCCCCCCTCGGCGGTGGACTCGGTGGCCACGGTGGCGCCGATCACGGGGTACCGCGCCTCGCCGTACCGCAGGATCTGGTCCGCGGTGACCCGGACCTGCCCGATGGGGATCGCGAAGCCCACCCCGATGTTCCCCGCCTCGCCGCTGACCTGCCCGGTGGTGGCGATGGCGGAGTTGACGCCCACCACCAGGCCTCGCAGGTCCACCAGCGGGCCACCGGAGTTGCCGGGGTTGATCGCGGCGTCTGTCTGGATGGCGTTGATGTAGGAGGTGTCGTCGGCCGTGCTGCCGGTGGTGACCGGGCGGTCGACGGCGCTCACAATGCCGGCCGTCACCGTCGAGGTGAGCCCCAGCGGGGACCCGATCGCGACCACGCCCTCACCCACCAGGAGCCGACGTGACCCGCCCAGTGCGGCGGGCCGTAGTCCCCCGGCGCCTCTGACCGAGAGGACGGCCAGATCGTAGACGGGGCTCCGGCCCACCAGCCGGGCGCCGTAGCGGTTGCCGTCCTGGTCGACGACCTCGATCTCGCCCTCGCTGGTGGCGGCGTCGGCGACCACGTGGTTGTTGGTGATCACGTGCCCGCGCCGGTCCAGCACGAACCCCGACCCGGTGGCGCCGCCGGCCTCCCCCTGGTAGGTCGCGATGACCTGCACGGTGCTCGGCAGCACCTGGGCGGCGACCGCCGCGATGGACCGGTTGTCCTCCGGCAGCGGCGCCTGGGTGACGGTGTCGACCAAGCCTCCACCCAGGGTGAGCCGACCTTCGTCGACCACCTGCGTGGCCACCACTCCGCCGACGGCGCCGCCGACCAGGCCCACCCCGAGGGCCAGCACAGCCACGACGGGCCACAGCCAGCCGGGGACCCGGCCGACGGGCGCGCCGGTGGGCAGCCGGGGGTCGACAGGCACCGGGTAGGCACGCGTCACGGCGTACGGCGGGGCCGGTGGTGGCAGCCAGGGGTCGGACGCGGACGGTACGGCTGGCTCCGGCGGCTGGTCGCTCACCAGGGAATTGTGACCCCTGTCAGCTCGGCGCGTGCAGACGGGGAGTGGTGGCGACGGGGGCGCTCCCGACGGGAGTCGGACTGAGACGGCGCCCGGGGGGCCTCCGTGGGCCGCACGAGACTGGTCACCGGGGGTCGGCGGTCCAGGACCGGCGCGGCCGCCGGGGCAGCACCGAGGGCGAGCAGACCGAGCACGGTCACGCCCAGGGCACTCCCCCCGAGGGCGACCATGCTCCGGCTGCGGGAGCGGGACGGGTGGAGCAGGTAGGCCTCGCCGGGGGGCAGCAGTCCGGGCGAGGCGAGCAGCGAGCCCTTCAGCGCCCCGGAGGCAGGGGTCAGGCTCCAGGAGAGGCCGGCGAGCCGGGTCTTGACCCAGCCCTCACGCTCCACGAGGTCCCGGCACTGGTGGCACGCGTGCACGTGGGCCCAGGCCCGCTCCTCCTCCTCGCTGGTGAGCTGGCCGTCGAGCAGGGCGCTCACCCGGGAGCCGAGATGCCCGATCACGACCGACCCCCCGCGGGCGCCAGGGGCGCCGGGACCGGGTCGCCCGGACCGGAGTACCGCACCCGGCCGTCCCTGGGGGCCCGGTGCGCCAGCGAGCGGCGCAGCATGGCGCGCCCGCGGTGGATGCGCGAGCGCACCGTGCCGAGCTTGGTGTCGAGGATGTCGGCGATCTCCTCGTAGCTCAGCCCCTCGACGTCACAGAGCACGACGGCGGCACGGAACTCGGGAGGCAGCGCGGCCAGCGCACCCTCGACGTCGTCGTCGAAGGTGGCCTCGGCGTAGGCGGCGTCAGGCGCCGGTACGCCGCTGGGGAGCCGTCCGGCCCGCTCGTCGGACATGGTGTCGAAGCGGATCCGCTGCTTGCGGCGCGCCTGGTCCAGGAACAGGTTCGTGGTGATCCGGTGCAGCCACCCCTCGAAGGTGCCCGGGGTGTAGGTGTCCAGGCGCCGGAACACGCGCACGAACACCTCCTGGGTGAGGTCCTCGGCGTCGTGGCGGTTCCCGGTGAGCCGGTAGGCCAGCCGGTAGACGCGGTCGGAGTGCTGCTCGACGATGTCGTGCCAGGTCGGCGGAGCGCTGACCGGCTCGGCCTGGTCCACCGGAGTCTCCTGGCTGCGCCTGCGCGCGGGTCGCGGGAACTGGATCTGACTCTCCTCACCGTAGGGAACTGATCTGAGAGGAACCTGAACCGATCACCAGGAATCCCCGCGACGGTTCGTGTCCAGGGCAACGAACGGCGGCGACGGGGTGTTCCCGCGGTAGGGTCGCCGCAGGCGCCACCGCACCCGCCGGGTGTCCGACGAAGGAGACCATCATCACCACGCCGATCACCGCTGCCAGCTGGACCTACGCGGAGGAGTTCGTCCCCGAGGACGAGGTGCTCCAGGGTGCGCGGGCGCGTGCCGAGGAGGTGGGTGTCGCGCCCGTGGGACGGGGAAGCGGAGCGGCCCTCTGCTTCCTGGCCTCCGTGCTCGACGCCCGGGCCGTGGTGGAGATCGGGACCGGCACCGGCGTGTCGGGGGTCTGGCTGCTGCGTGGCATGCGGTCCGACGGGATCCTGACCACCGTCGACATCGAGGCGGAGCACCAGCGCCTCGCCAGGCAGTCCTTCACCGACGCGGGGGTGACCCACCAGCGGGTCCGGACCATCGCGGGGTCGGCCCTGGACGTCCTGCCCCGACTCACCGACGGGCACTACGACCTGGTCTTCTGCGACGGTGACAAGCGGGAGTACACCGCGTACCTCACCGAGGCCCTGCGGCTGCTGCGGCCCGGAGGGGTCGTGGTGTTCGACAACGCGCTGTGGCACGACCGGGTCGCGGACCCCGCCCGCCGTGACGAGGAGACCGTCGCGATCCGCGAGCTGGGCCGGCAGGTGGTGGAGCACCCCGGACTGGTGCCGGTGCTGCTGCCCGTCGGCGACGGCCTGCTGGCCGCGAAGAAGGAGTGGGCACCCGAGCCGGAGTGAACCGGCTCAGCCGCGGGCGAACGGGTGGAACCCGGCCGGGCCCTCGGCCACGGCGACCACGTCGCACGCCTCGATCAGGACCGGCGCGGAGCCGATGAGCTCCGAGCCCGGAGACTCGGCCGCGACCGCCGAGAACTCCTCCTGGAACCGGGCCCGCGCCGCGTCGTCGGCAAAGACGTAGCAGCCTTCGAACCACTCCCCCGGCCGCTGCCGCCAGGACTTGTGCTGCAGTCCCTCGAGCCGGCTGAACCGGGCGTGCGAGGTGCCCTCGACGTACGCCGCCAGCGCCGCCTCCGCCCCCTCGGGCGCCCCCACGAGCGACCAGCGGACGGTCAGGCCTCTCACCGCAGCCCCGCCAGCGGGTCGTCGGTGCCCAGCCACCGCAGCAGCGCGCGGGCGCCGAACCCGGTGGGGCCCTGGCTCCACTCGAAGCTGTCGCTCGGTGCGTCGCCCACCGACGCGATGTCGAGGTGGGCCCACGGGACGTCCCCGACGAAGTGCTGCAGGAACAGCGCGGCCGTGATCGCGCCCGGGCCCCCCGGCGCGTTGTCCGCGTCGGCCACCTTCGAGGCCAGCTTCTCCTCGTAGTCGGGGTGCAGCGGGAGCCGCCACAGCGGCTCGCCGGCCTCGTCCCCCGCCCGGGCGAGCGTGGCCGCCAGCCCGTCGTGGTTGGCGAAGTAGCCGGCCACCCGCTGCCCCAAGGCGACCTTGGCGGCCCCGGTCAGGGTCGCGACGTCGACCAGGGCCGCGGGCCGGAGCTTGTCGACCGCGTACGCGAGGGCATCGGCCAGGACCAGCCGGCCCTCCGCGTCGGTGTTGGTGACCTCGGTGGTCCGTCCCCCGTAGTGCACGACGACGTCTCCGGGCCGGACGGCGTCCCCTCCGACGGCGTTCTCGGCGGCGGCGACCAGGCCGGTCACCCGGACCGGGCAGCCGACCTGGGCCAGCGCGGACAGCACCGCGATCACCACCCCGCCGCCGGTCATGTCGCGCTTCATGGTGGCCATCGACTCGGCCGGCTTGATCGACAGGCCGCCGGTGTCGAAGGTGATGCCCTTGCCCACCAGGACGACCCGCGGCGTACGCCGGTGGGCGCCCGGCGGGGCGTAGTCCAGCCGGATCAGCCGGGGAGGCGTCGCCGAGGCACGCCCCACGGCCAGCAGCCCGCCCATGCCGTGGGCCTGCAGGTCGGTCTCGTCCCAGACGGTGACCTCGAGCCCGGCGTCCGCACCGGCGCGGACGGCCTGCTCGGCCAGCCAGGCGGGGCTCTTGAGGTTCGAGGGAACCGTGGCCAGCGTGCGCGCCTGCCAGGCCGCGCCCCCGACGGCCAGGGCCCGAGCCAGGGTGGCGGTCTGCTCCTCGGGGTCTGCCAGGCCGGCGAGCACCACGTGAGCGACCGGGCGCTCGGCAGGCCCGTCCGAGCGCCAGTGGAAGCCGAAGGACCCCAGCATCATCCCGACCACGAACGCCTCCAGCCCACCGTCAGGCGTCCCGGCGGCCAGGGACGTGACCACGCTCTCGCGGTTCCGGGTGGCGCGGGCCAGCGCGGCACCTGCGCGACGCAGGTGCTGCGGCTCCTGCTCACCCACCCCCACCAGGAGCACCGTCTGCACCACGCCGTCCCTCGCCACCGGGACCTGGGTGACCTCACCGGCCCGGCCGGTGGCCCGGGCGGCCTCCAGCACGGCGAACAGGTCCAGGCCGATCTCCTCGGCCAGCGCGTCGGCGTCCGGCCCCAGCAGCACGGAGTCGGCCATCGGGAAGACGGGGTAGGCCAGGGCGGCCACGCCGCGCACCGCTGCGGGCGTCTGCGCGGTGAGCGCGAACTGCGGCGGGGAGACCTGGGCGGGAAGTGCAGGAGCTGGGGTCGAGGGCACCGTCGTCAGCCGACGACGGCCTTGAGGGCGTCACCGAGGGAGCCGGCCTCTTCGGCGTTCAGCTCCACCACCAGACGGCCGCCGCCCTCGAGGGGGACGCGCATCACGATGCCGCGCCCCTCCTTGGTGACCTCCAGCGGACCGTCGCCCGTCCGGGGCTTCATCGCCGCCATCCGCGCACCTCTTTCTGTTGTTCATCGCCCCTGCCGCGACGGCTCCGCGTCGGGCGGGCCCGCGTCGTACCGACGTCATTATCCCTCATCGGGGACGTGACCTCGACCACAGGGCAGGGCCATGCGTCCGCCCCCGCCGTCGGGCACACTGCGTCCATGACCGACTCGCCCGTCCTCGTCGACGTCGCCGCCGGCGTCGCCACCCTCACCCTGAACCGGCCCGAGGCCATGAACAGCCTCGACGTCGCCACGAAGGTGGCGCTGCGCGACGCGGCTCTCGCGGTGGCCGAGGACCCGGCCGTGCGCTGCGTGGTGCTGACGGGGACGGGCCGGGCCTTCTGCGTCGGCCAGGACCTCAAGGAGCACGTCGAGATCCTCCACAGCGACCGCCGCGACTCGCTCTTCGGCACCGTCGAGGAGCACTACAACCCGCTGGTGACCGCGCTGGCGACCATGCCGAAACCCGTGGTGGCGGCGGTGAACGGGGTGGCGGCCGGGGCCGGGGCGAGCCTGGCGATGGCCTGTGACCTCCGGGTGCTGTCGGACACCGCCGGGTTCAACCTCGCCTTCGCGGGCGTGGCGCTGTCCTGCGACACCGGCGCCAGCTGGACGCTGCCGCGGCTGGTCGGCCGGGCCAAGGCGCTCGAGCTGCTCTACTTCCCGCGGACGGTCCCGGCCGCGGAGTGCCTGGAGCTGGGGCCGGCCACCCGGGTGGTCCCCGCGGGCGAGCTGGCGACGACGGTGGCCGAGCTCGCCACCACGCTGGCGGCCGGGCCCACCGTGGCGTACGGGGCGATGCGCCGGTCGGTGGCGTACGCCGCCGGGCACGGCTTCACCGAGGCGCTGGACCTGGAGAGCGCGATGATGCAGCAGACCGGCGCCACGGCCGACCACGAGGCCGCGGTCGAGGCGTTCCTGTCCAAGCAGCGGCCGGTCTTCGAGGGGCGCTGACCCCTCCCGCCCCGACCGCTGACGTCGGGGCGGTGCGCCTGTCGGATTCCCCGCCCGGCGGTCAGGGCCGCGGGCCCCGCCAGCCACCGAGCACGCGGAGCACCTGGCGAGGTGCCATCACCCGCATCCGGTGCCGGCCCGGGCGGGCGCCGTACTCCACGGTGAGTGCCGACCCCGAGAACGTGTGGTTGTACCACATCGTCATCGTCCCGTGACACACGCCGCCACAGGTGAACGCCTTCGCCGGAAGGTTCAGCGCGCGGGCGACCCGGCGGGCGAAACGCGGCACCTTGGTGTCGGTGTCGACGCCGTTCAGCGGCTGGTGGAAGCTCAGGATGCGACGCGGCCGGATCTCGCGCAGGAAGCCCATCATGGCCCGGGTCTCGGGCTCCGAGCGCGGCCGCGGGCCCGACTCGTAGGCACCGTCGAGCGGAGCCCACTTGTAGGGGTAGTTGCGGTTCAGGTCCACGCCCCGGGCGTTCTTACGGGTGTGCCGGGCCAGGCCGTCGGGGTTGTACGTCGGCACCACCCACAGGTCGATGCCGTGCACCGGGCGCCCCTCGACGAGGGAGCGGAGGATCTGTCGGGGGGCGGCCTCATTCCCGTGCAGGGTGGCGATGAGCATCATCACCCGCTTCCCCGGCTCACCGAGCCGGTAGGCCACGATCGGCCGCCCCTTCACCGAGTGCCCGATCACCCGCCGCTCCACGACGGCGTCCGGTCCGGTGGCCTGCTGAGCCACCGCGGGTGCCGGCGCCGGGCCCAGCAGCGTGGCGAGGCTCAGCGCGAGCAGACACGCCGTTACCAGAGCTGTGGTCCTGCGTCGCACGGCTCAGAGCGTCCCGACCATGTAGCCGACGGTGAAGACGGCGACCCCGACCACCATGCCCACGTGCGCCAGGACCGACAGGCCGGGACCGTCGCTCCACGAGTCCTCGGTCACCTCCGACACGTGCCGCCCGCGGGACGGAAGCCAGCGGGCCAGGATCAGCAGGCCGCACACCGCCACCACCCACAGGCACGCCAGGGCGATGATCCCGAGCAGGGGGGAGCCGAGCGGGCTGTCCCCAGGGGCGGCCAGGTAGGCGATCCACAGCCCCATGCCGACCAGCCCGAGCACCGTGTGCAGGTTGACGACCAACGACGGCACGTGCGTGCGCCCCGCCACCCTCTCTTTGCGCAGCCGGATGCGGGTGAGCACCACGACCACCAGGCCGAGCACGGCCAGGATGTAGGCGATCACCTCGATGGACACGGGGGAAGTCTGCCTCAGAAGGACTCGCGGCTGCCATCACCGGCTGCCGGGTCGGCGTGTTCGAGCTCGGTGGCGAGCCGATCCAGCAACGAATCCACCTCCGTCATCCGGTAGCCGCGGAACGCCAGCGAGAAGCGGACCCGGCGCAGGTCCTGGGCCCCCAGCGGACCGTCGGTGGGCAGAAGCGGCTCGGGCCGGTCGTGCTCCGCCTCGCTCATCGGCTCCCCGCGTCCCGCCGCCAGGACCGCCACCCCGCCCAGCGCGAGCACGATCAGGACGGCGAAGAACCACATCATGTCGGGCCTCCCGAGGACACGTGGTGCCGGCTGGCCTCGACCATCAGCCGCACCGCGAGGTCGACGTCGTCGCTCACCGTGATCATCTTCAGGTCCGCCGCCGAGATCTTGCCCTCGGCCAGCACCGTGTCACGCAGCCAGTCCACCAGACCGCCCCAGTAGCTGGTGCCCAGCAGCACGATGGGGAACGTCGTGATCTTCTGGGTCTGCACCAGGGTCAGGGCCTCGAAGAGCTCGTCGAAGGTGCCCAGCCCGCCGGGAAGGGCGATGAACCCCTCGGCGTACTTAACGAACATCGTCTTGCGCGCGAAGAAGTAGCGGAAGTGGATGCCGACGTCGACCCAGGGGTTCAGCCCGCTCTCGAACGGCAGCTCGATGCCGAGCCCGACGCTGACGCCGCCCGCCTCCGAGGCGCCCTTGTTCGCCGCCTCCATGGCTCCGGGGCCGCCACCGGTGATCACGGCGTACCCCGCCTGCACGAGCTTGCGCCCGACCTCCTCGGCGATCCCGTACGCCGCGTCCTCCGGGCGGGTGCGCGCCGACCCGAAGACCGCCACGGCCGGGCCAAGCTGGGCCAGGGCACCGAAGCCTTCGACGAACTCCGCCTGGATGCGCAGCACCCGCCACGGGTCGGTGTGCACCCAGTCCGAGGGGCCGCGTGTGTCCAGCAGCCGCTGGTCGGCCGTGCTCCGGTCGACCTGGTCCCCGCGGATGATGACCGGGCCCTGGTACTGGTAGGGGTCCCCTGTGGACGCGTCGTGGTCGGCCATCATGGTCTCCCGAGCCAGGTGGCGAGCTCTCGCTCGCAGGCCTCGATCTGGGCGATCGGCACGTGTTCCTCCTGCTTGTGGGCCAGGGTGGGGTCGCCGGGCCCGAAGTTGACCGCGGGCACCCCGAGAGCGGAGAAGCGGGCCACGTCGGTCCACCCGAACTTCGGGTTCACCGGACCCCCCACCGCCTCGACGAACGCCCGGGCGGCGGGGACGGCCAGCCCGGGCAGGGCGCCCGGGGCGAGATCGGTGACGCGTACGTCGTACTCCCCGAAGAACTCGCGCACGAACCTCTCCGCCTCGGCCTCGCTCCGGTCGGGCGCGAACCGGTAGTTGACCTCGACCACGCACTCGTCGGGGAGCACGTTGCCGGCGACGCCGCCCCGGATGAACACGGCGTTGAGACCCTCGTGGTAGGTGAGGCCGTCGATGACGGGCCTGCGCGGCTCGTACGCCGCGAGCCGGGCAAGCAGGGGTGCGGCCCGGTGGATGGCGTTGCTGCCCATCCAGCTGCGCGCGGAGTGGGCCCGTTCGCCGGTGGTGCGCACCTCGGCCCGCAGGGTGCCTTGGCAGCCGGCCTCCACCAGCGCGTTGGACGGCTCCATCAAGATCGCGAAGTCCGCCTCCATCAGGTGCGGGTCGCTCTCGGCCAGCAGCCGCAACCCGTTGAACGCCGAGTCGATCTCCTCGGCCTCGTACAGGATGAACGTCACGTCGCGGTTCGGCTCGGGCACGGTGGCGGCCAGCCGCAGGATGACGGCGTCCCCGCCCTTCATGTCACACGTGCCCAGCCCGTGGAGCAGGTCGCCCTCACGCCGGGAGGGAAGGTTCCCGTTGACCGGGACCGTGTCCAGGTGCCCGGCGATCACCACCCGCTCCGAGCGCCCCAGCGAGGTGCGGGCAACCACCGTGTGCCCCCGTCGGGTCACCGTCAGGTGCGGCAGCGGCCCGAGCGCGGCCTCCACCGCGTCGGCGATGGCCTGCTCGTCCCGGCTCACCGAGGGGATGTCGACCAGCTGCGCGGTGAGCGACACCACGTCCGCGGTCAGGTCCAGCGTCATGGTCCCCATCCAACCACCGCGACCGAGCACGAAGAGCGAGCCTGGTGTGGCTGCTGGGGCCGGTGCGCCTCCATATGCGACGGGTCGCGCGCTGTGCGTGCCACCGTCAGGCGGGGGCGACGTGCACGGTGAGCGCCTCGGCCTCGACCAGGTCAATCCGCACGGCCAGCGTCTCCCCCGCGATCAGCCCCTCGTGAGCCCGCGCCGCGGCCAGCGTGTCGGCCGGAGCGGCGAGGGTGAGGGTGATCCGGTCGGACACCTCCAGCCCCGCCTCCTTGCGGGCCTGCTGCACGGCGCGGACCAGGTCGCGGGCCGCCCCCTCGGCGGCCAGCGCCGGCGTGACCTCGGTGTCCAGCACCACGAACCCACCTCGGGGCAGCAGCCCGGTCGCGGTGTGCCCGTCGGACTCGGCCGCCACCGTCTCGAGGGTGTACTCCCCCTCGAGGAGGACCAGCCCGCCGGAGGTCACCGTGCCGTCCTCGGCGACCGACCAGTCACCGCTCTTGGAGCCCTTGATCGCGGCCTGCACGTCGCGGCCCAGCCGCGGCCCGGCCGCGCGGGCGTTGACGGTGAGCTTCTGCTGCACCGAGTACGCCGCCGCGGCGGGCGCGGCCAGGTCGAGGAGCCGGACCTCCTTGAGGTTCAGCTCGTCGGCGACGATGCCCTCGAAGCCGGCGAGGGTCTCCGCCTCCGGCACCACCACCGTCAGCGACGACAGCGGCAGGCGGGTGCGCAGGCCACCCGCCTTGCGCAGCGCCGAGCCTGCCGAGCAGACGTCGCGGACCTCGTCCATCGCGGTCAGCAGCGCGTCGGCGGCGGGCAGGTCCGCCGGCGAGGGCCAGTCGGCCAGGTGCACCGACCGCTCGCCGGTCAGGCCGCGCCACACCTCCTCGGTGGTCAGCGGCAGCAGCGGGGCCGCGACCCGGGCCACGACCTCCAGGACGGTGTAGAGCGTGTCGAAGGCGTCGGTGTCCAGGTCTCCGCCGGTGGACCAGAAACGCTCGCGGGAGCGGCGGATGTACCAGTTGGTGAGCACCTCCAGGAACCGCTGGGTGGAGTCGCAGGCTCCGGCGATGTCGTAGGCGTCGTGCTGGTCGGTGGACTCCGCGACGTAGCCCCTCAGCTTGGCGAGGATGTAGCGGTCCATCACGTGCGGGGAGTCGGTGCGCCAGCGCGCGTCGTACCCCTCCCCCGCGGCGTTGGCGTAGAGCGCGAAGAAGTACCACGCGTTCCACAGCGGGATCATCACCTGCCGCACCGAGTCGCGGATGCCCTGCTCGGTGACCACCAGGTTCCCGCCGCGCAGGATCGGCGAGCTCATCAGGAACCAGCGCATCGCGTCGGCACCGTCGCGGTCGAAGACCTCCGAGACCGCCGGGTAGTTGCGCAGCGACTTGCTCATCTTGTTGCCGTCGCTGCCCAGCACGATGCCGTGCGAGACGCAGGAGGAGAAGGCGGGACGGTCGAACAGGGCGGTCGCCAGGATGTGCAGGGTGTAGAACCAGCCACGGGTCTGCCCGATGTACTCCACGATGAAGTCACCGGGGAAGTGGTGCTGGAACCAGTCGGCGTTCTCGAACGGGTAGTGGACCTGGGCGAAGCTCATCGACCCCGAGTCGAACCAGACGTCCAGGACGTCCTCGACCCGGCGCATCGTGGAGTTGCCCGACGGGTCGTCGGGGTTGGGCCGGGTGAGGTGGTCGATCATCGGCCGGTGCAGGTCGGTGACCTCGACCCCGAAGTCGCGCTCCAGCTCCTCGAAGGACCCGTAGACGTCGACCCGCGGGAACGCGGGGTTGTCCGAGCGCCAGACCGGGATCGGACTGCCCCAGAACCGGTTCCGGGAGATCGACCAGTCCCGGGCGTTCTCCAGCCACTTGCCGAACTGGCCCTCCTTGATGTGCTCGGGCACCCACCGGATCTCCTGGTTGAGCTCGAGCATCCGCTCCTTCAAGGCGGTGACCTGGACGAACCAGGAGGAGACCGCCATGTAGATCAGCGGCTGCCGGCAGCGCCAGCAGTGCGGGTACGGGTGCTCGTAGGTCTCCCGGCGCAGCAGCACGGTGCCCTCGGTGGTGGACCCCGTTTCACCCGCGCCGCGGGTGACTGCCTTGAGGTGCTCGATCACCAGGTGGTTGGCGTCGAAGACGTGCAGCCCCTCGTAGTCGGTCACCGGGAAGAGGAAGCGGCCGTCCGGACCCACCGGCACGACGGTCTCGACCCCGGCCGCGTCGAGGGTCGCCTTGTCCTCCTCACCGAAGCCGGGGGACATGTGCACGATGCCGGTGCCGTCCTCGGTGGTCACGAAGTCGGCGCCGAGCACCCGGTGGGCGTTCGGGTGGCCCAGGTAGTAGGAGAACGGCGGGGTGTAGCGGCGGCCGACGAGGTCGCTCCCGCGCAGCGTGGCCACCACGTGGGGGCCGTCAGCACCCTCGTCGGTGAGCTCCGCGGCGTACGCCGGGAGCCGGGCCGCGCCGAGGACGTAGCGCTCGGGCGTGCCGGTGAAGGAGGACTCCACCACGACGTACTCCACATCGGGACCGACCGCGACGCCCATGTTGGAGGGCAGCGTCCAGGGCGTGGTCGTCCAGATCAGCGCCAGCTCGCCGGTCTCCAGCCGGTAGCCGACCGTGATCGCCGGGTCCTGGCGGCTCTGGTAGACGTCGTCGTCCATCCGCAGCTCGTGGTTGGACAGCGGTGTCTGGTCGTTCCAGCAGTAGGGCAGGATCCTGAAGCCCTCGTAGACCAGCCCCTTGTCGTAGAGCTGCTTGAAGGCCCAGATCACGCTCTCCATGTAGTCCGGGTTCAGCGTGCGGTAGTCGTGGTCGAAGTCGACCCAGCGCGCCTGGCGGGTGACGTACTCGCGCCACTCGGCGGTGTAGCGCATCACCGACTCGCGGCACTTGGCGTTGAAGGTGCCGATGCCCAGCTCGAGGATCTCCTCCTTGGTCTTGATGCCCAGCTGGTTCATCGCCTCCAGCTCGGCCGGGAGCCCGTGGGTGTCCCAGCCGAACCGGCGCTCGACCCGGCGTCCGCGCATGGTCTGGTAGCGCGGGACCACGTCCTTGACGTACCCGGTCAGCAGGTGGCCGTAGTGGGGCAGGCCGTTGGCGAACGGCGGGCCGTCGTAGAAGACGAACTCGTTGGCGCCGTCGACCCCCGGCTCCCGCTGGTCGATGCTGGCCTGGAAGGTGCCGTCGGCCTCCCAGTAGGCGAGCACGGCCTCCTCGATCGCGGGGAACCGCGGGCTCGACGGCACGCCCTGGGCGTCGGTGTGGGAGACCTTCGGGTAGGCCATGGGGCTGCTCCTGCGTCGTCGTCGTTCGTTCCGGCCGTGGGGACGAGGACGACGTACGCCGGGGGCGCACTCCGCGGTACCACCTCGCTTGCCACCGGGGAGCGCGGGCGACCCGCGGTGACCGCTCGTTGACGGCTGTGACGGGCCTACCCGTCCGGTTCTAGTGAGACCCGCCGGCTCGGCCGGAGTGCCCGTTCTTCCGGAGGCTCGCCGCTGATGACGGCTCGGACGCCTGTGCCGACAGGGTACGGCGTCACCCGGCCGACCGCGAATCGGATTGCATTCTTCGCCGCGGCCTGCTCGGGTGGACCGGTGAGCGACCTGTGGCTGCCCCCTGACCAGGACCCCCGGTTCCAGTCCGGGCCGGCGTACGGCGAGCAGGCGGTGGTGCGCAGCTACCTGACCCACTACCGGCTCACGCTGGAGCTCAAGCTGTCCGACCTGGACGCCGAGCAGCTGGCGCGGCGGTCGGTGCCGCCCTCGAACCTGTCGCTGCTGGGACTGCTGCGCCACCTGGCGCAGATGGAGCACCACTGGTCGCGCCGGGTGCTGCAGGGCCAGAACCTGCCGCGGCTGTTCAAGACCGAGGCGGACCCCGACCACGACTTCAACGGCGCGGTGGCCGACCCGGCCGTCGTGGCCGAGGCCTGGGCCGCCTGGCGTGCGGAGGCGCGGGCGATGGACGCCTGGCTGGACCAGGAGACCGACTGGGGCCGGCTGATCGCGGACGAGGACGGGACGGGCTACGAGGTGCGCGACATCATCGTCCACGTGGTCGAGGAGTACGCACGCCACTGCGGCCACGCCGACCTGCTCCGGGAGTGCATCGACGGGCGCGCCGGCCAGTAGCGCCCCCGGGGACGACCTCGCGACTTGGGGCGCCTGGGCGGGCTCTCTAGGGTTGTCGCGTGACGACGACCTCCGCCTGGGGCTTCGGCCTCGCCACGCTCGACCCCGCCGGCGCCGTGCTGGACGTGTGGTTCCCCTCCCCCGCCCTCGGCGCTGTCCCGGCGGCCGCCACGGCCCCCGAGGAGCTCACGGCGCTGGCCGTCCCCGACGAGGCACGCCGGGTCACCCGGGAGGTCCGCCTCGTGGAGATCCCCGACCTGTCCGTGGCGCCGGTGTCGGCGGAGGACGTCTGGCTCCGGCTGCACCTGCTCTCGTCCCGGCTCGCGGCCCCGCACAGCCTCTCGATGGACGGAGTCTTCGGGCTGCTCACCAACGTGGTGTGGACCTCCGCCGGGCCGTGCCCCGTCGAGGACTTCGAGACCACGCGTGCCCGGATGAAGGCGTCGGGCCAGCACGTGTCGGTGCACGGGGTGGACAAGTTCCCGCGGATGACCGACTACGTCGTCCCCAGCGGGGTCCGGATCGCCGACGCCGACCGGGTCCGGCTCGGCGCGCACCTGGCCAGCGGCACCACCGTGATGCACGAGGGCTTCGTCAACTACAACGCGGGCACCCTCGGGGCCTCCATGGTCGAGGGACGGGTCTCGGCCGGCGTCGTGGTGGGCGACGGCTCCGACGTCGGCGGCGGGGCCTCGATCATGGGCACCCTCTCGGGCGGCGGCAAGGAGATCATCCGGATCGGCGAGCGGTGCCTGCTGGGCGCCAACTCCGGCATCGGCATCTCACTCGGCGACGACTGCGTGGTCGAGGCGGGCTGCTACGTCACCGCGGGGACGAAGGTCACCGTCACCGGCGCCGACGGGGAGCGCCGCGTGGTCAAGGCCCGCGAGCTGTCCGGCGCGGACAACGTCCTCTTCCGCCGCAACTCCGTCACCGGCGCCGTCGAGGCCGTGGCCTGGCACGGTGACGGCATCGCGCTCAACGCGGCCCTGCATGCCAACGACTGACCCCGGGGCCTCCGCGATAGTTGCGGTTTGGACCCAAACGACAGAGTTTTGGCCGGTTTCTCTGTCGTTTGGGTCCAAACCGCAGGCTCACGCGCCATGAGCAGGGTCACCCGGGTGGTCCTGGTGGCCGGGGTCGTGCTGGGGCTCGCCCTGGCGGTCGGGGTGGCCGTCCGGCTGGGGGTGGGCCCGCTGCCCGACGCCGAGGGCTGTCGCGCCGAGGTCGCCGGCCACGAGGTGAGCCTGGACACCGAGCAGGCCGAGAACGCGGCGCTGATCGCCGCGATGTCGGTACGTCGGGGGCTGCCGCCCCGGGCCGCCTCGATCGCGCTCGCGACCGCGATGCAGGAGTCGAAGCTGCGCAACCTCGAGCACGGCGACCGCGACTCGGTCGGGCTGTTCCAGCAGCGTCCCTCCCAGGGGTGGGGGACCCGCGCGCAGATCCTCAACCCCGTCTACGCCACGAACGCCTTCTACGACGCCCTGGAGAGCATCGACGGCTACGAGGGGATGCGGATCACCGAGGCGGCCCAGGAGGTCCAGCGCTCGGCGTACCCCGAGGCGTACGCCAAGCACGAGGCCGACGCCCGGGCGCTCGCCTCCGCGCTCACCGGCGAGACCGCCGGCGGGGCGTTCAGCTGCGTGGTCCGCGACGACGCGGACCCCGCGCCGACCCGGCTGGGACGGCAGGGCCTCACGCCGCGCGCCGACGACGTACGCCGGGAGGTGCGGGCGGTCTTCGGGGACCTGCCGCTGGGTGGCTTCGCCCCGGGCGGGGTGACCGACGGTCACATGCCGGGGTCCGCGCACTACGAGGGCCGCGCGATCGACATCTTCGTCCGCCCGGTCTCGCCGGCGAACCGGCAGAAGGGCTGGGCGATCGCGCAGTACCTGGTCGCCCAGGCCGACCGGCTCAAGATTCGCACGGTGATCTTCGACGACCGGGTCTGGCGGTCGGGGCGAGCCTCGGAGCAGGGGTGGCGCAACTACCGCGTCCCGTCGGGGACGTCGGGAGACCGGGAGGTCCTGGAGCACCGCGACCACGTCCACGTCGACGTGGCGCCCTGAGTGGCGCGCGCACCGTCCGGACAATCAGGAGAGCTGCTGGTCGATCCAGGCCAGGCGCGTGGCCAGCCAGCCGGCCAGGTAGTCCCTCTCGGCGCCCCAGCTGCCCTGGAAGAGGTGGTCGGGCCCCTCCAGGAAGGTCGCGTCGATCGGCATCCCCGCACCGCCTTGTTCCTCGGGCGCGAAGTTGCGGGCTGCCGCGCCGGCGATGTCCGCGCCCTCCGCGGCGACGTAGTCCGGCAGAGCCAGGACCGAGGTGCGGACCTCTGCCCAGCGGAGCCTGACCTGCTCCACGAACCACGGGTCCTCGAACATCCTGATCAGCCAGTGGCCCTCCGGACCGGTGATCTGGGAGCCGACACCTGGCAGGCGCAGGTACCAGCCGGTCGGGTCGTCGGCCCCCCAGGTGGTCCGGTTACCTGCGGCCTGGTCCAGGTCCCAGACCGGGCCCATGTGCAACGCCCCGTCGTCCTGGAACATCCAGCAGCTGTTGAGATAGGCGGCCTCGAGGGTCTTCATGATCTCGTTGGTCAGGTACCAGTCGATGAAGGTCGCGACGTCGATGTGCGGGCGGTACCCGGCCTCGGGGTCGGTGAACTGCTCGGAGTAGAGCGCGTCCTCGAACGCCTGCACCTCCGCCTCGATCGCCGCGATCGACGCCTCGTCCAGGTCCTCGGGCTCCTTCACGAACAGCTGGAGCCCATGGCCGGTCCTGAAGGCCGGGGTGTCCGGGTCCGGCCAGGTGTCGCCCTCGAGGAGGTACTCGCTCCCGTCATCGGCGATGTCCACGCGGTCGGCGTCGACCTCGATGGACTCACCCAGCTGGTACAGGCCCTGGAAGTGCCCGTTCAGCCACAGCTCGACGGGAGTCATCCTGGGGGTCCACGGCATGCCCAGCCGACGACTGACTTCGAACCCCACGTCGTTGCGCAGCATGGAGCGGTCGTAGAAGTTGGCCAGCAGCACCCAGGACTTGGCGCTCGGCATGCCCAGAATCGACGCCCCCTCGTCGAGCTTCATCTTGTAGGGGAGCTTCATGCGGACCCACGAGGTGGAGTTGCCGCGCACCCGGAGCTTCGCGGTGCCCGCGTAGGCCTGGAGGCCGGACCCACGCGGACGGATGGCGACGGAGGCGTGGGAGTACTCGACATCGTCCAGGATCGGCTCACCGTCGTCGGTGACGATGGTGATCCTCGGCAGGCGGGCGATCGAGACGACGTCGCGGGCCTTGGTGGCGAACCGGCGGACGCCCTGGTAGGCCACCGCGACCGCCCGGTACCTCACCGTCCCCGCTGGACAGGCGGGGCTGTCGATCCGCGCCGTGCCTTTCCCGTTCTCGATCCCCGATGCCACCGTGAGCCACCCGGTGCCGGTCTCACGCTGCAGCCGTACGCCCCGCCCCGGCAGGACGGGCGTGAACGTCGCCCTCGCGGTCCAGGAGTCGCCTTCCACCACAGCACCGATGACGGCCAGCCTGCCGGTCTGACGGAGGCGACGGGCGACAACGGGCTGGCCGAGGACCGGCGCAGCGGGGTTCACGACACGGCTCACCGACGGCACCTGCACCTGCGCCGGCTGCGTCGGGCCCGCAGATGCCGGCGTGGTCACGGCGAGGGGGAGGACGAGCGCGACCCCCACGACGCACGGCAGGAGGACGCCCCGTCGCCGTCTCGCTGACGGCCTGCCCGTTGGCCGTCCGGGAAGCGCTGTCGGCGCCGCCGTTCCGTCGTGGTGTCCCTGGGCCGCACCGTGGATCCGCATCTGACTCACCCCTCGGTGGGCCGGGAACTCGCCGAGGACTCAGTGACCAGACCCGGCGGTACCCGCGTCCGTTCCCAGCCTACGACTGGCGAGGCAGCCCGGACCTCGCCCGATTCTGTGTCATCCCTCACGCCCCGCCCGTCGGCACCGCCGAGTGGTCCGGACCAGTGGAGATTTGTCCGTGCCGAAACCTCGCCGCACCGCGTCCGCGTGATGAGATGGAGATCTCTCGGGGCTTGGCAGGACCACGGGGGGAATTTCACATGAGCTCATCGACGATCTACACGGTCGGCACTGCCCTGCGCCGGGCCCAGGACAACGCGCTGTCGGTCAGCGTGCTGGTGGAGGGGCACTGGCTCGACGGACAGGTGGGGGGACTGGACGGGGAGGGGCTGCTGCTCGCCGGCGACGACGGCTCGCACGCGGTGGTCCGGCTGGGTAGCGTCTGCGCGGTGCGTGTCACCGGTGCCGCCGAGCCCACCGGGCGTCCCATGCCCCGGACCCAGGAGCCGGTGGCGCACGAGGCCGACGAGCCGGTGTTCCCGGTGCAGCGGGAGCCCGACCCCGAGCCCGGGTGGCCGGCCGAGCCCGACTGGGCGCGCAACGTGGCGCTCGCGGTGGTTGCCGCGGTCGCCGAGTAGCTCGGCGGTGTGGACGGCGGTCAGGCCAGCCGGTCGACCGCCGCACCCACCCGCTCGTCGCTGGCGGTGAAGGCGACGCGCACGTGCTGGTGCCCGCTCGGGCCGTAGAAGGCGCCGGGGGCGACCAGGATGCCGAGCCCGGCGAGCCGGTCGACGGTCAGCCAGCAGTCCTCACCGCGGCTCGCCCACAGGTAGAGCGAGCCCTCGGAGTGGTCGATGCGGAACCCGGCCCCCTCGAGGGCGTCCTGCAGCCAGCGCCGGCGGCGGGCGTACCGGGCGTGCTGCTCCTTCACGTGGGCGTCGTCGGACAGTGCGGCGACCATCGCCACCTGCTGGGGGCCGGGCATCTGCAGCCCGAGGTTCTTGCGGACGGCGAGCAGCTCGCCGACCAGAGCGGGGTCCCCGGCGACGAACGCGCACCGGTAGCCGGCCAGGTTCGAGCGCTTCGACAACGAGTGCACCGCCAGCAGTCCCTCGTGGGAGCCGCCGCACACGTCGGGGTGCAGCACGCTCACCGGGCTGTCCTCCCACGCGCACTGCAGGTAGCACTCGTCGGAGACCAGCACCGTGCCCCGGTGGCGGCACCAGTCCACGACCTTCTTCAGGTGGTCGACGGGCAGCACCCGGCCGGTCGGGTTGGACGGCGAGTTCACGTACATCAGCGCCGGCACCCGGGGACCGAGGCTGGTCAGCGAGTCGGTGGCCAGCGGCTCGGCCCCGGCGAGGGCGGCACCGACCTCGTAGGTGGGGTAGGCCAGGGCGGGCAGAACCACCAGGTCGCCGGGGCCCAGGCCCAGGTGCAGCGGGAGGCTGCCGATCAGCTCCTTGGAGCCGATCACCGGCAGTACGCCGTCGAGGCCGAGCCCGGCCACCCCGAAGCTGCGGGCCAGCCAGTCCACGCACGCCTGCCGGGTGTCCTCCCGGCCGATGGTGAGGGGGTAGCCGGGTGAGTCGGCGGCTCCCGCGAGCGCACGCTGCACCACCTCCGGGGTGGGGTCCACGGGGGTGCCCACGGAGAGGTCGACGATCCCGTCGGGGTGGGCGCGGGCCCGGGCGGCGTACTCGGTGAGCTTGTCCCAGGGGAAGTCGGGCAGCCGGGCGGAGACCGGCGGCTTGATCAGTGGTCCTGGTTCTGCGGGGGCAGCGCCGCGATCATGGGGTGGTCCTTGTCGATCACACCCATCTTGGCGGCGCCCCCCGGGGAGCCGAGGTCGTCGAAGAAGCCCACGTTGGCGGCGTAGTAGTCCTTCCACATCTCGGGCGTGTCGTCCTCGTAGAAGATCGCCTCGACCGGGCAGACCGGCTCGCACGCCCCGCAGTCCACGCACTCGTCGGGGTGGATGTACAGCATCCGGTTGCCCTCGTAGATGCAGTCGACCGGACACTCGTCGACGCACGCACGGTCCTTGACGTCGACACACGGCTGGGCGATGACGTAGGTCACCAGTTCCTCCTGAGGGCTCTCGCTACGCGCGGTCACCCCCAGCCTAGTATCCGTAGGGGTGGTCCCAACAAGGAAGGAAGACCATGGGCTTCGATCTCTCCGGCAAAGTCGCCGTCGTCACGGGGGCCGGCAGCGGCATCGGCCGCTCCTGCGCCCAGCTGCTGGCAGCCGCCGGCGCTGAGGTGGTGGTGGCCGACCTCGCCGACACCGCGCACGAGACGGTCCGCCTGATCACCGAGGCGGGGGGACGAGCGACCGCCTCCGTGGGGGACGTCAGCGACGAGGAGACCGCCGCCGCGCTCATCGCCGGGGCCGCCGCCGGAGGGCGCCTGGACGTGCTGGTCAACAACGCCGGGGTGATGGACCTGTTCGCGGGTGCGGCCGACGTCGACACGGCGATGTGGGAGCGCTGCCTCCGGGTCAACGCCACGGCGCCGTTCTTCCTCACCCGGGCGGCGCTGCCCGTCATGCTCGAGGGCGGCGCCGGCTCGATCGTCAACGTGGCCTCCGAGGCGGGGATCCGTGGCGGGGCCGCGGGCGCGGCGTACACCGCCTCGAAGCACGCGGTCGTCGGGCTCACCCGCAACACCGCCTTCGTCTACGCCCAGCGCGGCATCCGCTGCAACGCCGTGTGTCCCGGCGGCGTCGAGACCAACATCATGTCCTCGATCGACCCGACCCGGATCCACCAGGAGGGCATGGCCGCCCTCGGACCCGTCCACCAGACGGCACGCGGCACGGCCACCCCGGAGCAGATCGCCTCGTTGGTGCTGTACCTGGCCAGCGACGAGTCCGCCAACGTGAACGGGGCGATCATCCCCAACGACGGAGGCTGGTCGGCCGGCTGAGCGGCCCGCTCACCGGCAGATCACCGTGTCGGAGGGGATGTAGTGGGTGTGCATCTTCTCGGTGCGGACCAGCTCGGACGACCCGTGCCGGCGGAAGTAGCGCCAGATGTCGATGTCGAACCCGCCGTAGCCGGTGTTGGGGTAGCAGTCCTCGGTGTGCAGCACCCGCGTGGCCGGCGGGGTGAGGTTGTACCGCTCACCGGTGCGGGTGGTGATGTCCCAGTACTTCGTCGACCACATCGACACCGTCACCACCCCCTGCGCCGACGGGGTGCTGGGGGTGACCCGTGCCTCGATCAGCACGCCGTAGGGCGTGTCGTTGCGGAACCGCAGGTCAACCGCGCCCCAGGCGACCGTGGCCTCCCGGCCCACCGGGTAGCGGTCGATGTAGAACGAGTGTGGCTTGTGCTCGACGTCCTCGAGCCCGGCGAAGAACATCGCGTTGAACGTCGTGGTGGCCATCTGCGAGACCCCGCCGCCCAGGTCCTCCTTGAAGATGCCGTTGCTGATGATGAAGCCCTCGGTGAAGCCGTTCGCGCGGGTGCGCTCCCCCACGGTGTCGTTGAGGGAGAAGGTGTCCCCGGGCTTGAGCACGCTGCCGTTCACCAGCTCCGCCGCCCGGCCGATGTTGGTGTTGCGGTACTCCGCGTAGGGGAAGTACGTCGTGAAGGTGGACACCTTCTCCTTGATCCTCAGCCGGCGGGCGTCGGCGGTGCTGAACTCGGGCTCGGCGACGGTCGCCGGAACCCGCATCCGCCGCTGGTCGGACTCGCGGGCGACCAGGTCGAGGAAGGCGTCGGTGACGTCGGTCGTGCGGTAGGTGACCCCCGGCTTGGCGGGGACCACCTGCGGTTTCCCGTCCACCAGCGCGACCGTCGCGTCCACCGGCGCTCCCCGTCCGCTGATGCGCCTGCCCACCAGCCGGTCGAGCCGTTCGGCGTCCACCGTGGGCACCAGCCGGCCGTCGACGGGGCGCAGAGCGAGCGCGGCGCTGAAGTCCCTTGGTGCCAGCGTCACCGGGGACCGGCCGAACACCAGCGTGACCGGCCCCGACATCGCCGGGTTGGCGAACTCCCGCACCGCCTGCTGGACGTCCTGCTCGTCGATCTCCGGGACGAGCGGCACCAGCGCCAGTGGTACCGGGGAGTCCTGGACCAGGTAGGCCGTGCGCAGGTCCTCCGGCGCCGTCTCCGGGTCGACGCCCTCACCGGTGAGCGGCGCACGCACGCGCACGGTGGTGCCGACGAGGCTGACCGCACCGTCGCGGGCCGGCCGGCCCGCTTCCTGGGTGAGCCCGTCCAGCGCCCGCGTCATCGCGTCGCCGTCGAGGGTCACCACCGGGGGGAGCGCGTCGCCGCCGGTGTAGTAGTCCCACAGCCGCGCGGGCGACCAGCTGCGGCTGGCGCCGGCCGCGTCCACGGAGGCCCCGTAGTCCACCGTCAATCCCGCCTCCACCGGGTCCACGCTCGCCGGCCGTCCGTCGAGGGTGACCGCGATCGGCTCGCCGACGCGCTCGGCCAGCGCGGTGCGCAGGGTCGCGACCGCCTCCTCGTGGGTCTGTCCGCCGACCTCGACCCCGGCGACGGTGGTGCCCCGGGGCACCCGGGCGTCCCCGACCAGGTACGCCGCCACGTAGGCCCCGCCGAAGAGGACCACGAGCCCGAGCAGCAGCAGGAGGACGACCCGGCCGCCCTCCGCCTCGCGTTCCGGCTCGGGTCCCTCGCTCACGTCGGACATCCTAGGTGCGCGACCCCAGCGCGGAGCCGCGTCGAGGGGCGGGCAGGGTGACCAGGGCGAGGACGACCAGCACCAGGCCGGTCGCCAGCAGCGTGTAGCCCGGGACGTCGGCGGCGATGAGGTAGTCGCCCTCGGGTCGCGGGACCGTGGCGAAGCCGACGAAGCCCACCCAGCCCACCACGAACGGGAGCCGGGTCCACCACCCCCGGGGCAGGGCGAGCGTGGTGGCCAGCGTCGCCGCGAGGCCCAGCGCCAGCCCCCACCCACTCCCGTGCACGGCGACGGTGGCCAGGCCGGTCACCACCCCGAGCAGCAGGAGGGCGAGCGCCAGCCCGGCCCGGACCGCCGCTGGCACCGCTCAGAGCCCGGCGAACAGGTCGGTCTCGAGGCCGTCGTCGTTGAGCTCGCCCGGCGCACCCTTGGCCCGCCGGTAGAACTCGAGCGCCCAGACCGCGGAGCCGAGGTTGTTGGACAGCGCGAAGAACCCACTGTCGACGGTGATCTGCGTGGCGTGCGCCCGGAGCGCGGCGATCTTGCGCTCCACCTGGTCGGTCCCGTCGACGACCGCACCGAGGTCCTCGTCAGTGACCGCGAAGCGCGGCAGCGGCCCGTCCGGGTCCATCCCCTGGAACGACGTGGTGTCCCCGGCCTCGCGCAGGGCCCGGAGCCCGGCCCGCATCCGGCTCTCCGACATCGCGCCCCAGTAGATCTTCGCGACCTCCCAGGCCGGGCCGAGGTCGCGGCGGAAGGACGGCACCGCGGCGAGCTGCGCGGCGTACATCGCCACCCGGTGCGCCTGGATGTGGTCGGGGTGCCCGTAGCCGCCGAACTCGTCGTAGGTGACCAGCACCTGCGGACGCACCTCGCGCAGGATCTCGACCAGGTAGCTCGCCGCCTCGGTCAGGTCGGCGTTCCAGAAGGCGTTCGCGTGCACCTCGTCGGCGGCGACCGCGTGACCGTCCTCGTGCCACTTCATCCCCGAGTCGCGGTAGCGCCCGAAGCCGCCCAGGAACCGGTGGTCGGTCACGCCGAGTGCCGCCATCGCGTCGGCGAGCTCACCGCGCCGGTGCACGCCCAGCTGGTCGGACTGGTCCGCGGCCAGGTGCTCCAGGCCGGGCACCAGGATCTCACCCATCTCACCGGCGGTGCAGGTGACCAGCGTGACGCCGCGACCCTCGGCGGCGTACTTCGCCATCGTGGCGCCCTGGCCGATCGACTCGTCGTCGGGATGGGCGTGGACCAGCAGCAGCCGGTGCCGGGGCAGGTGCGTCATGGGCTCCAGCGTAGTGACCGCGGCCGGGCAGCGACCAAGCACGGGCGCGGTCAGTCGGTGTCCAGCCAGCCGTCGTACCGGTCGACGAGGATCTCCAGCGTCAGCTGCGGCGCGTCCGTCTCGACGACCCAGGGCCGGTCACGGTCGCCCTCCCCCGGCGATCCCGCCCGGGTCACGGTGGCCTCGAAGCCGTGCCGGACCAGGGTGTCGGCCACCTCGCGGGCGTGCCACTCGTGGAAGAGAATGCCGCGCACCGGGCCATCATCGCCGACGCGGCGCGCCGCCTGCCATCATCGACCTGGCAGTGGAACCGGGAGGAGGTCCGGATGAAGGGCGTGGTCCGCTGGCTGGTCGTCGCACTGGCGCTCGTCCACGGGCTGCTCCACCTGATCGGGGCCCCCCTGGGCTGGTGGTGGGTGGTGACCGCGGTGCTGGTGGTCGCGGCGGGCGTGGCCCTGGCGCTGCGGTGGCCGGGCTGGTGGACGGTGATGGCGGTCGCGGCCGTGGTCTCCCAGGTGGTGCTGCTCACCGCGTGGCCGGACGCCTGGGCGGGCACGCTGGCGAACCTGGTGCTGCTGGCCGCCGCGGCGTACGGCTTCGCCGCGCACGGCCACCGCAGCGCGCGGGCGGAGTTCCGTCGACGGGCCCGCACCGCCCTCGGCGCCGCCAGGACGGAGGGCGTGGTCACCGAGGATGACCTCGAGCGGCTGCCACCGCAGGTCGCGGGCTACCTGCGTGCCTGCGGGGCGGTGGGGGCATCGCGGGTGGGGAGCTTCCGGGCCGGGGTGCACGGCCGGATCAGGGCCGGCGCCGACAAGCCGTGGATGCGCTTCCGTGGCGAGCAGGTCAACACCTACGGCCCCCGCACGACCCGGCTGTTCTTCATCGACGCCACCATGGCCGGGCTACCGGTCGATGTGCTGCACGTGTACGCCGACGGCGCGGCCACGATGCGCGTGCGGTTGTGCTCGGCCGTCCCGGTCGCGCACGGCCAGGGTCCCGAGATGACCCGGGCGGAGACGGTGACGCTCTTCAATGACCTGTGCGTGCTCGCTCCGGCGACCCTGGTCGATGCGCCGGTGACCTGGGAGATGCTGGACCCGCACCGGGTCCGCGGCCGCTACACCCACGCCGGCCAGAGCGTGACCGCGGAGCTGGTGTTCGACGAGGCGGGGCAGCTGGTCGACTTCGTCAGCGACGACCGGCTGCGGTCCTCCGCGGACGGGCACAGCTTCACCGGGCAGCGCTGGTCCACCCCGCTGTCCGGGTACCGCGAGCTGGGCGGCCGCCGGATCGCGGCCGTGGGGTCGGCGCGCTGGCACGCACCCGCCCCGGAGGGCGAGTTCGACTACCTGGAGTTCGTCGTGGACGAGCTGTCCTGCAACGCCGGGCCGGAGGACGTCACGACCCGCTGAGCAGCAGGGCCCGGAGCTCGGCGAGGAACGGCAGGTCGGCGGCGAGCCAGTCCACCTCGTCGAGCTGGTCGGGCCCGAGCCAGCGCACCAGATCGTGCTCCACCGGCCGCGGCTCCCCGGCCACCAGGCGGGCCCGCGCGACGCTCAGGCGGTGCGTGTCACCGATCGGAACCTCGCCGGAGAGCCAGGCCTGCACCTCGATCGCGCAGCCGAGCTCCTCCTCGACCTCGCGGCGTAGCGCCTGCTCAGCCGTCTCGCCCGGCTCCACCTTGCCGCCGGGGAACTCCCAGCCCCCGGCCGTCTCGGCGGGGGCGGTGCGCCGGGCCGCCAGCACGCGGCCGTCGCGCACGATCGCCGCACCCACCACCACCTGCACGACGCACACGCTAGCCGCCGCCCCGCGGACGGCGTACCAGCTGAGGAGACGTCTGCTCCGTCCGGATACGTCCGGCCGCTAGCGTGGGCGACGTGGTAGGTCCCGGCGTGCTGCTCGAGCCAGGCGAGGAGCGCGGCGCCGCGATCGACGCACTCGGGGCCCTGCTGGGCGGCCCGGTCGGGCTGACCGCCGTGCTGGCCGACCTCAACCGCCGCGGGCGCCGCTCCCGGCTGGTCCCCGCGAGAGCGGTGCACCGGGCCCACACCTGGGACCGGCCGGATCGGCGGACCGCCCGCTGGTGGCCCCAAGGGGTCTCGAGCTCCGCGGACGCCGACGCGACCGGACTGGTCGACGGACGCCGGCTCCTGGCGGTGAGCTGGTACGCCGCCGGGGCCGGTGCACCCCAGGGGTCCCGGGTCACCTTCGTCGACCTCGACACGCTGGCCTACCGCCACGTCCTCCTCGTGGTGCCGCGACTGGTGGACGGGCAGGTGACCATGGAGCCGCTCCGCGTGCACGCCGGCGGGCTGGTCTGGTACGGCAACCACCTCCACGTCGCAGCGACGGGCCGCGGCTTCCTCACCTGCCGGACCGCCGAGGTGATGCGGGTCCCCGACCACCTGGGCGCCCCGGCCGAGCACCCGTTCGGGGTGTCCGGCCCACAGGTGGGTTCCTTCGGGTACCGCTACCTGCTGCCGGTCCGGCGCGCCTACCGGGCCGTCGCGGCGGAGGAACCTCCCGGCCTGCGCTACTCCTTCCTCTCACTGGACCGCACGTCCTCCCCGCCGGTGCTGGTGTGCGGTGAGTACGGCCGCGGCGAACAGAGCACGAGACTCGCCAGGTTCCCCCTCGACCCCGACACCTCGCTCCCGCGGGTCGGCGACGACGGCCGCGTCCGGCCTCTGTCGGTCGAGGAGGGGGTGCGGGGGATGCAGGGCGCGTGCGTGGTCGACGGTCGCTGGTACCTCAGCGTCTCCACCGGGCCGAGGGTCCCCGGCTCGGTGCTGGTGGGCAGACCGGGAGACCTGGTCCGGCGCCGCTGGGCGGCCCCGCCCGGACCGGAGGACCTGTCCTACTGGCCGTCGACCGACGAGCTGTGGTCGGTCAGCGAGCACCCCAGGCGGCGCTGGTTCTACTCCCTGCGGTGCGAGCGCCTCGGCTGAGGAGCCCCGGCCCCGGCGGCGCACCGGGGACTGCGGGACCTCAGCGCGGGAGCTTGGCCAGCTGTCGGCTCTGCGCCACCAGGCGACCCGTGGCGTCCCACACCTCGCAGTCCTCCTCGAACAGGCCCCCGGCGACGTTGCGGGTCAGGTGACGCACCGTCAGCCACCCGGGCGCCGGCCGGGCACGCACGTGCACGCTCAGCTGCACGGTGGGCGCCCAGCCGGGAAGTCCGAGGTCGAAGGTCACCGGCGGCAGGGCGTCGACCACGAGCAGGAGGCTGATCGGGTCGGGCTCCCGCCCGTCGGCCAGCCGGAACCACGCCTGCAGCAGCCCGGTGCCGGTGGGCTCCCCGACCACCCAGCCCAGGCACGCCGGGTCGAACCGCATCTCGAAGCGGTCCATCAGTGGCGCCATCCGCCGCATCTCGGCCGGCGCCAGCTCGGTGGACAGGCAGGACTCGACCGGCGGCAGGTCCAACCGGTCGGCGGTGGTGCGGACGTCGTCGGGGAGCGCCGAGAGGTCGGCGTACGTCGCGAGCGCAGTGACCCGCACCCCGCCCGGCTGGGACAGCTCGGCGGCGACCGTGGCGGTGCCCCCGCCGTCCCGGACGACCCTGGTGGTCACGGTGGCCGGCCCCGGGGTCGCGGCCGAGACGTAGTGGGCACTGACTGCGAGCGGGTCCGGCTTGGCCGGCACGCTCTCCCGGACCGCGGTCCCCACCGTGGCCAGCAGGTAGCCCCCGTTGAGGCCGCCCCCGACGCTCCAGCCTGCGTCGAGCGAGGCCTCGAAGCGGCCCGGGGCCGAGGCCACCACGGCCACCTGGCGGTCGAACTCCGTGGCCATGGTCCCACTGTAGGCGGGCCGGGTCAGGCCCCGAGCCCCGGCTACCCGGCGGCCAGCGTCGCGGCGGCGGAGGCCAGGTCCTCGACTCCCTGGGCCAGCTCGGTCGGCCGGTCGGTGGTGAGGTCGAGGTGGAAGCCGTAGAGCGAGGAGTCGACCAGCGTGACCACGCGGTCGACCCGTGGAACGGGGGCGCCGCTGCGCACGAAGTAGTCTCGCAGCGCCCTGGTCCAGCGCTCGTTGGAGGCGCGCACGTCGCTGAGGTAGGGCTCGCGCCCGATCAGCCCCTCGGCGGCCGCCTGGCAGTAGACGTCGAGGCAGCTCGACAGCGGCTCGGTGCCGTACGCCGTCCACAGCCGGGTGACGGCCAGGCGCACGTCCGGCGCGGCCGGCAGGGAGGAGACGACGGCGATCGCCCGCTCGTTGGCGCGGGACACCACCGCCGACACCAGGGCATCACGGCTCGCGAAGTGGTAGAGCAGCATCCGGTCACTGGTCCCCAGGGCGGCCGCCGCGGGCCGCAGGGTGAGCCCGATCAGGCCGTGCGCCAGCACGTGGTCGGTGAGCGCCTCCAGCAGCTGCTCGCGGCGATCCACCACGTCAACGTAGCATGTGCTACATTTCTCCGGTGTAGCGAGTGCTACATCTCAACGAGAAGGACGTGGCACGGTGTTCGGCGCAGCGGTACTGCTGGCGGTGGCGATCGGGATCGAGGTGGGCGCGACGGCCCTGCTGCCTCGCGCCCAGGGGCTGACCCATCCCGGCTGGAGCGCCGTGGTGCTCGGCGGGTACGCCCTCTCCATCTGGCTGCTCGCCCTGGTGGTGCGCACGGTTCCGGTCTCGGTGGCCTACGCCGTGTGGTCCGGGGTGGGCACCGCGGTGGTGGCCGGGATCGGCTACTGGTTCCTCGGAGAGTCGATGGGGTGGGTCAAGGCCGTCTCGCTGGCCATGATCGTGGTCGGCGTGGTCGGTGTGAACCTCGTGACCGCCTGACCTCAGCCGCAGGCGGTTGCCCCGCGCAGCCGCTGGGCCAGCCCGAAGGAGACCATGGCGAGCGCCAGGAGCCACTGGCCCAGCCCGGCGGGCTCCCCGGCCAGGGCAAGCCCGGCGAAGAGCACGTAGACCCCGGCGATCGAGGCGCACGGCGAGGACCCGAGGCCGGCAGTCGCCCGGCGCTGGGGGACGTACGTCGCCAGCGTCAGCGCCCCCAGCCACGACACCAGCGCCAGGCCGGCCCCCCAGACCGGGTCGAGGGGACGGCCGATCTGGCCGCTGTAGGCCCACAACAGCGCGGGAGCCACCAGCACCGCCACCCACAGCCGGTCGCGGCTGAGGGTCGCCCGCCAGGCGGCGGGGCCGCGGAGGGTGGGCGGGGCAACGGCGAGCTCGGGGGCCGGGCGCTCGAAGAGCCGGACGAGAGAGTCGGGCACCGGTCCTGCGGCGGGCGGGCGCTCCGGCTCGGGCACGGCTCGCTGGGTCATCGGTCTCCTCACGTCGAGGCTGGGTGGGCCGAGGATCGTCGGCCCACCCAGTGTACAGGTACCCCGGGGGGTATCGGGCGATGGTGGCGCACCCTCATCGGGACTGCATCATCGGGCAGGGACGGCCCCCTGCCCCCCAGCGGCCGCCGACCCCCCAGCGGCCCCCGCCTCCCGGTCCGGCACCACCGGTGAACGCCCCGCCCGCACCCGGTCCGCGCATCATCGGGCCCACGCCACCGCCCACCAGCGCCGCCGTGAAGGCCCGCAGGTGCATCCGGGAGGCGGCGAGAAGGTGGCCGAGGACTGTCTGGACGTCGGGCTCCCCCACCTGAGCCAGGGTGGCCTCGAGGTCGGCGATGTCCCGCTTCTCGAGCTCCTGCCCCGCCCGGAAGGCCGACCGCAGCGAGACCGTGCCCTGCTTCTTCCAGCCGTCGTAGAGCTGCTGGACCGTCGGGTCGGCGTACGAGCCGGCCGGCAGCCCGGCCGACGGGTCGGCCACGCCGTAGCGGGCGAGCAGCACGCCCACGGCTGTGAAGTGCTGCTGCTCGCTGCGGGCGATCATCCCGAACGGCCGGGCGTTGTCGTAGCGCCGCGCGAAGAACCGGTAGAGGTCGCGCGCCATGCGCTCCTCCTCACGGTTGAACGCCAGCCGCTCGGCAAGGACGGCGCTGTCGGTCGTCGACGCGGCGCCGGGGACCGGCGCTCGGGTGAGGCCGCTGGTGGCCACGGCCGCGCCCCCGGCGAGCACGGCCAGGACGGCAGCGCTCGCGAGCATCGTGGTCAGTCTGCTGGCACGCATGGTGGTCCTCCTGAGGGAGTCGGTCCGGGTGGTCGCCTCCAGTCCACCCGCCGGGCGTGAAGCGCCCTGCGGTGCTGCTGTGAAGATTCCGTGAAGCCCCACCCCGCGGCTCCGGAGGGACGCCGGCCGCCGCCGTACCCTGGGGTGCCGGACCAGCGCCGAGGAGACCCGTGAGCCCGACCGTGCTCGTCGTGGACGACGAGGCCCCGATCAGGTCGATCCTGGCCGCGTACCTGCGTGGCGAGGGATACGCGGTTGTCGAGGCTTCGACCGGAGCACAGGCGCTGGCCGCCCTGGCCGTCGAGCCGCCGCAGCTGGTCCTGCTCGACATCGGCCTGCCCGACGTCGACGGCCTGGAGGTGCTGCGCCGGCTCCGCACCTTCTCCGACGTCTACGTCATCCTGGTCACCGCCCGGGCCGAGGAGGTCGACAAGCTGGTCGGCCTCGGCGTCGGCGCCGACGACTACGTCACCAAGCCGTTCAGTCCGCGTGAGGTGGTCGCCCGGGTCAAGGCGGTGCTCCGCCGGGTCAGGGAACCGGGGACGCCGGTCGCGGACGACGGCGTGCACCGCTTCGGCGACCTGGTGGTGGACGAGACCCGCCGCGAGGTGACGCTGCGCGGTGCCCCGGTGGCCCTCAGCACGCTGGACTTCGACCTCCTGGTGGTGCTGGCCCGCTCGCCGGGCCGAGTCTTCTCCCGCGTCCAGCTGCTGGAGAAGGTGTGGGGCTACGACTTCTTCGGCGACGAGCGCGTCGTGGACGTCCACGTCCGGACCATGCGCCGGGCGCTGGCCGACGACGCCAGCGACCCGACGATGATCGGGACCGTCCGCGGCGTGGGCTACAAGTTCCTGCTCGAGCCCACCGGGAGGACCCCGTGAACCGACTGCTCGTCCGCATGATCCTCTCCCACGTCCTGGTCGCGGTGCTGGGCGTCCTGGCGACGTACCTGGTGGTACGCCGGCTCGCCCCGGCTCTGTTCGACCAGGGGATGGCCGGGATGGGCCCCGGCATGGGCCAGGGCCAGCCCGGGCTGCTGCGTCAGCAGTTCGGCGACGCGGTGGACAGCGCGCTCTTGGTCGGCGCGCTGGTGGGAGCCCTCGCCGCAGCGGCGTTCGGCACACTCGCGGCCTACCGGCTGATCCGGCCGCTCGACGCCCTCCGCGCCGCCGCACGAAAGCTCGCGGCCGGTCGGTACGACGCCACCGCGCCGGTGCCGCACGAGCGTGAGCTGGCCGAGCTCGCGCACGACATCAACCGGCTCGGCTCGACCCTGGCCGCCACGGAGACCCGGCGGGTCCGGCTGCTGGGCGAGGTGGCGCACGAGATGCGGACCCCACTGACCGTCATGGACGGCTACCTGGAGGGGATGATCGACGGCGTGCTCCCCGCGGGACCCGCGGAGCTCGGTCAGGTGGGTGAGGAGGTCCGCCGGCTCCGGCGGCTCAGCGACGACCTGTCGGCGCTGTCACGCTCCGACGAGGGCCGCCTGGACCTGCGCCCGGTGCGGGTCGACCTGCGTGAGGTGGTGGCCCCCGCGGTCCAGCGGCTCCAGGCCCAGGCCGAGGACGCCGACCTCACCCTCGGGCTGGAGGCTGGACCCGACCCCGTCGTGGTGGACGTGGACGAGGACCGGATCGCCCAGGTGGTGACCAACCTGGTGGGCAACGCCCTGCAGGCCACGCCGGCCGGGGGCCGGGTGGCGGTCACCGTGCGCGGCTCGGCGACCGGGGCGGAGATCGTCGTGGCGGACACCGGCGTCGGCCTGGCGAGGGACGACCTGGAGAGGGTGTTCGAGCGCTTCTACCGTGCAGGCCGGGCGTCGGACCGGCGCGAGGGCTCCGGCATCGGCCTGACCATCGCCCGCGGCATCGTGCGGGCCCACCACGGCGACCTGACGGCGGACTCCCCCGGCCCCGGCCGGGGGAGCGTCTTCACCGTGCGGCTGCCGGCCGCGCGCTGACCCGGCGGTGCCCCGGTCGCCACGCGGCGCGCCCAGGCGCTACTGGGCCTTCAGCCGCGCGGTGCGCAGGTAGGGGAAGAACTCCTGCACGTCGTCGAACTTCAGCTTCGCGTCCTCGGTCGACATGGTCGGCGGGACCACCACCTTGTCGCCGGGCTGCCAGTCGACCGGGGTGGAGCACTCGCCGCGGTCGCCCTCCTGGAGCGCGTCGACGACGCGGAGCACCTCGAGGAAGTTGCGACCCGTGGACTTGGGGTAGGTCATGGTCAGCCGGATCTTCTTGGCCGGGTCGATCACGAAGACCGAGCGCACCGAGGAGGTGTCGCCCTCCCCGGGGTGGATCATGTCGTAGAGCTCGGCGATCCGCTTGTCCGGGTCCGCGATGATCGGGTAGTCCACGGTGGTGGAGTTGTAGGACTCGATCTCGGGCTTCCACCTCGCGTGGTCCTCCACGGAGTCGACCGAGAGGGCGATCGGCTTCACGCCACGCCGGGCCCACTCGTCCTTCAGCTGGCCGACCCGGCCCAGCTCGGTGGTGCAGACGGGGGTGAAGTCGGCGGGGTGCGAGAAGAAGACGACCCAGCTGTCGCCGGCCCAGTCGTGGAAGGTGATCGGCCCGGCCGAGGTGTCGGCCTGGAAGTCGGGGGCGGTGTCGCCCAGGTGGAGTGCCATGGTTCCTCTCTCGTTGTGCGTGGTCGGTGCGGCGCAGCCGCACTCCCATCCTGCCCCACCCGGGAGGACCCCCTCACAGCGGGAGGCGGCGAACACCGGCCACCTGCGCGCCGGGTGCCGGGGCCTCTGCGATGCTGGGCCCATGGGTACGCCGCGCCGCCTGCTCGCCGCGCTGCTGAGCGCCGGGGTGCTGCTCACCACCGCGGCCTGCGGCGGGACCGCCACCGACACCGTCGACCCGGAGGAGGCGCTCAGCGCCGCACGGGCCACGCTCGACGAGACCTCGGGCGTGCACCTCAGCCTGCGCACCGGGCAGCTGCCCGAGGGGGTCGACGGGCTGACCAGCGCCACCGGGATCGGCGCGCACCCACCCGCCTTCAAGGGCGTGGTCGGGCTGGAGGTGGACAACCTGTCGCTCGACGTGCCGGTGGTCGCCATCGGCCGCACCGTCTTCGCCAAGCTCCCGTTCACCGTGAAGTACTCCCAGGTGGACCCGACCGAGTACGGCGCACCGAACCCGGCGATGCTCATGGACCCCGACCAGGGGCTGTCGGCCTGGCTGACCGCGGCGCAGGACGTCACGGCCGGGGACCCGGTGCGTGAGGGCGACCTGGTGCTGACGCCGTACTCGGGGACGCTGCCGGGCCGCGTGGTGGCCGACACGATCCCCAGCGCCGACCCCGCGGGCGAGTTCCCGGTGACCTTCTCGCTCGCCGACGACGGGACGTTGCGCTCGGTGGAGGTGTCGGGACCGTTCTACGGCGACCGCGGAGAGGTCGACTACACGGTGGACTTCACCGACTACGGCACGGAAGCGGACATCCGCCGCCCGTGACCGAGCCCGCCGCGCCCGACCACTCGGTCGCCCCCGCCGGGGGGCGCCTGCTGCTCGGCCTCGCGGCGACCGCGGTCGCGTTCGCCGCGGCCGACAACTACGTGGTCGTGCTGGCCCTGCCCGACATGATGGCCTCCTCCGGGCTGTCGGCCGAGGACCTCCAGCGCGGCGCCCCGATCATCTCGGGCTTCCTGCTCGGCTACATCGCCATGCTCCCGCTGATCGGCCGCGTGGCGGACCTGCGTGGTCGGCTGCCCGTCCTGGTCGGCTGCCTGGTGGTCTTCGGGCTGGGCTCCCTGGTGACCGCCGCGGCGTACGACCTCACCTCCGTGGTCGTCGGCCGGATGATCCAGGGGGTGGGCGCCGGCGGGCTGCTGCCGGCGACCCTGGCGCTGGTGGCCGACCTGTACCCGCCGCAGCGCCGAGGCGTCCCCCTGGGCGTCGTGGGTGCGGTGCAGGAGTTCGGCAACGTGATGGGGCCGGTGTACGGCGCCGTGGTGCTCGCCTTCGGTGACTGGCGCGACATCTTCCTGGTCAACCTCGCGGTGGGCTTCCTGATGGCTGCCGTGATCCGGCGGCACCGGGCGACCGGACCGGCCCAGCTGGCGCGGGAGGCGGGCACCCGCCGCCGGACGGACTGGGTCGGGGTCCTCCTCGTGGCGGGCGCGGTCACCGGGTTGCTCCTGGTGATGCGACAGCCGACGCGGCTGGTCACCGACGTCACCCTCGGCCTGGGCTTCCTCCCGGTCACCGGCACCAGCCGCTGGCTCTCCCCCGTCGGACTGGCGACGATCCTCCTGGCCCTGCTGTTCCTCCTCCGCTGTCTCACTGCGGGCTCCCCCCTGGTGGATCTGCGCTCGTGGCGGAGCCTTCTGCGAGAGATCGACGTGTGGGGTGCGCTGCTGCTCTCGCTCGCCCTGGCCGGGGTCATCCTCGCCTTCGCCAGCGCCGACCCCGAGGTTCAGGTGTTCTCCCCCGCCGGGCCCTGGCTGCTGCTCGGCAGCGCGGTGGCGGCCGTCGCCTTCTGGCGGCGCAACCGCGGCGTGTCCCATCCGCTCGTGCCGCCGCAGGCCCTCGCCGCCACCCCCGCCTGGGGGGCGCTGGTGGTCAGCTTCTTCGTCGGCAGCGCGTTGATCGCCGCACTGGTCGACATCCCCATCTTCGCCAGGCTCACCGTCTACAGCGACTCCCAGCTGCGGGCCGCGCTCGTCCTCGTCCGGTTCCTGGTCGGTCTCCCGGTGGGTGCCTTCCTGGGTGGCTGGCTGACCCACCGGCTGCCCGCGGGCGTCGTCACCGCGGTCGGCATGGCGGTGGCCGGCGGTGGCTTCCTCCAGATGTCGCGGTGGGGCCTGGAGACGCTCGACCACCCGACCGCCACCATCCCGCTGGTGCTGGCCGGTGTCGGGATCGGGCTGGCGATGGCGCCGGTGAACGCGGCGCTGCTCTCGGCCACCGACAGCGCCGTGCACGGGGTCGCCAGTGCGCTGCTGGTGGTGGCCCGCACCGTCGGCAAGCTGGTGGGCATCAGCGTGCTGACCACGGTCGGCCTGCACCGCTTCTACGCCGGTCAGGCCGACCTGCCCGCCCCCATGGACGTCTGCCCCGACGGCAGCAGCCGGTGCCCCGAGTTCACCCTGCTGCTGCGCGAGGCGGGGCTGATCCAGCTGCACACGATCTTCCTGGGCGCCGCCGTCTGCTGCGCGGTCGCCGGGCTGGTCGCCCTGGCGGTGTTCCGCCACGCCGACACTCGCGAGGTGCGCACCTCTGCCCTGGAGACCGGGGTGGGCTGAGCGGTGCCCCACC
>NZ_DAOMFK010000005.1:35031-47120 GCF_035429765.1 Nocardioides sp.
CCCTCGCTCGCGACGGTCTGACCCGCGCGGTGCTCGGTCTCGCGTCCTAGGCCACCTCCGGTGCGCCCTCAGGCCAGACCGTGCCGGACCAGGCTGTCGTGCTCCTGCTCGCGGAACTGGCCGAACCTGGGCAGGAACTTGTCCCAGTCGATGATGTGGCCGTCGATCTCCGGTCCGTCGATGCAGGCGTGCTTGCGCACCAACTTGCCGTCGACCACGACCGGCACCATGCAGGCTCCGCACATCCCCGTCGCGTCCACCATGATCGAGTTGAGGCTCGCGACGGTCGGCACGGCGTACGGCGCGGTGAGCTCGCACACGGCCCGCATCATCAGCGGGGGGCCGATCGCGACGACCTCGGCGATCGGACTGCCCTCGCCACGCTGGTGCGCCTCGAGCAGCTCCCCGAGCGGGCCGGTGACGAAACCCTCGACCCCGAACGTGCCGTCGTTGCTGGTGTAGACGACCTCGAGCTGCCCCGGGAACTCCGCCCGGAGCCGCTCGACCCGCTCGTCGGGGCCGGTCCAGAACAGCACGTCGGCGCTGCGGAACCCCGCCACCAGAGTGACGTGGTTCCCGAGCCGCAGGTGCTCGCGCATGATCGGGTACACCGGCGGCAGGCCGACGCCGCCGGCGGCGAACACCACCGTCTGCCCCTCGGGGTAGGCGTGGACCTTGCTGGGCTGGCCGAGCGGGCCGGCGATGCCGCTGAACGCCTCGCCCGGCTGCATCCGGTTGATCTCGATGCTGCTGGTGCCCATCCCCTGCACCACCAGGTCGATGGTGCCGGCCTCGGCGTCCCAGTCGGCCAGGGTGAGCGGGATCAGCTCTCCTTCGGGGTGCGGCAGCAGCCGGACGAACTGTCCCGCGCGAGCCGCCTGCGCCACCAGCGGGGCGTGCACGGTGAGCTCGACGATGCCCTCGGTGAGCTCGCTGCGAGCCAGGATCCGGTTGGCCACCACGCCGAGCTCGGTGTAGGCGAGCGCGCTCTCGACGCGGCGGCGGATCTCCGTGGGAGGCAGGTCCACCAGGCCGACGATCTCCCGGGCAGCGGCCTGCCCGTCACCGGCGGCGTTGATGGCAGTGGAGCCGCCGCGGGCGGCGTCGCCGCCGGAGTAGACGCCGGGCAGCGAGGTCTCCTGGGAGCCGGCGTGCTCGAGGTCGATGGTTCCCCACCTCGTGGTGTGCAGCCGCGGCTCGGAGTCCTTGAGGATCGGGTTGGAGGCGTTGCCCAGCGCCATGATCACGAGGTCGGCGGGGATGGCCTCGCGCTCCCCGGTCGGTACCGGGCTGCGCCGCCCCGAGTCGTCCGGCTCGCCCAGCTCCATCAGGTCGAGCAGGGCCGTGGTCACCCGGTGCTCGTCGTCCCCCAGGAACTCGTACGGCGCGGCCAGCACCTTGAGCGTGATGCCCTCCTCCAGCGCGTGGTGGAGCTCCTCGACGCGGGCGGGCATCTCGCTCTGGGTCCGGCGGTAGACGATGGTGACCAGCCCGCCCAGCCGGCGGGCCGTGCGTGCGGCGTCCATCGCCGTGTTGCCGCCGCCGATCACCAGCACCTGCTTGCCCTCGGTCGCCGGGAGCGGGGTCTCGTAGTCGGCGCGCAGGCCCTGCATCAGGTTGACCCGGGCGAGGAACTCGTTGGCCGACATCACGTTGTTGAAGTGCTCGCCGGGCACGTTCATGAAGCGGGGAAGCCCCGCGCCGGTGCCCACGAAGATCTTCCAGAAGCCGGCCTCGCGCAGGTCGTCCAGCGTGGCGGTCTTGCCGACGACGAAGTTGGGCACGAAGCGGCCCCCGAGCAGCTTGATCTTGGCGACCACGTCGTCGACGAGGTCGTTGGGGAGCCGGAACTCCGGGATGCCGTAGCGCAGCACCCCGCCCAGGGCGTGGAAGGCCTCGAACACGGTGACCGGGAATCCCTCGGCCGCGAGCAGGTAGGCGTTGATCAGGCCGGCCGGCCCGGACCCGATGATGGCCACCGGTGGCTTGTCGGCGCGGACCCAGGGGTCGGGGGTGCCGGCGAACCGCCGGGCCGGCCCGTCCGGGTCGACGAGCCGGGCCCGCTGGGGCAGGAACCACTCGAGCTGACCCACCTGGATCGGCATGTTGGTGTGGATGCAGACGCCCTGGCACTGCAGCTCCTGCGGGCAGACCCGACCGGTGACGTTGGGCAGCGGGTTGCAGGACTCGATCAGCTCCATCGCCTCGCGGAACCGTCCGTTGCCGAGGAGCTCCATCATCCGCGGGATGTGGATCTTCACCGGACAGCCGCCCTTGGGCTCGGACCGCCCGACCACGTGCAGGCCGATCTCGCAGGGCTTGTCCGCGCACTGCTTGTCGCGCAGGGCCTCCAGCCACACCAGCAGGTCGACCTCGCGCCGGCTGTAGCCGAGGTCGAGGTAGCCGAGGAACCCCTCGTTGACCAGGTCGAAGTCGTGGGAGCGTTCCTCCGCCGGCCGCGTGTACGGCGGGATGCAGTTGCCCGCGGGCCAGCCCTCGGACAGCCCGGCGAACATCGGGTAGCGCTCGCTCAGGTGGTGGTCCAGCGCCCGGATGAACTTCCGCTTCATCCCCAGCGGCAGGTTCCACACGAAGCGCATCAGCACGGAGCTGCTGTCGTCCTCGCGCAGCAGCGAGCGCCACAGGGTGCGGGTGAACTCGGGGGTCAGCTCCTCCTGCCGGAACTCAGCCGCCACGGCCGCGACGCCGTCGGAGATGAACAGGTCGCGGAAGACGTGGGGGTCGGCCTGGAGCCGGCGCTGCAGCAGGGCGAGCTGGTGGTGGTAGCTCTCGACCGCCGCGGTCTCCTCGAGCTGGGCCACTTCGGCGCGGGTGGCCGCGAGCGTGCTGCTGGCGTCCAGGTAGCGGGCCAGGTCGTCGGCGCCGCCGGCCGGGTCCGGGGAGCGGCCGCTCGTGGGCTCAGTGCTCATGGATGATCTCCGCGTCGCAGTTCGCCGCGACCCGCTTGATCCGGGCCCGCACCTCGGGGGTGATCTCCACCTTCTCCAGCGCACCCGGGATGAGCCGCGCGACCTGGCGTGCCTCGCCGTCGACGACCATCGTGGTGCGCTCGAAGAGCTGCGGCAGGTCCTGGTAGCAGGTCTTGCAGTCGTTGCACAGGACCCGGTCCTCGTCGGCGAGCGTGACCACGGCGGTGGGCGTGGCGCTCGTCGGGGAGGCCGCCGGGGCGGCGGTCGCCGCGGGCGACGTGGTGGACAGCAGCGGCCCGCCGACCGGGGCGGCCGTGCTGGAGGTGGCGAGCTCGGCCATCGCCCGGGCGATGTCGTCGAGGGAGCTCTCCCGCTGCTGCTGCGCCTGGTCGTAGCGGGCCTGGAGCTCCTCGACGTCGGAGCGGTGCAGCGCGGTCAGCTTGGCCAGGTGGGTTCCCGCCAGGAACTGCAGGATCTGCCAGTAGCGGCGCCGCTCCTCGACCAGCGCCACGATGGTGGCGGAGGCCGCGACCTTGATCAGGTGCTTGTCCGCGTCGGTGGCCCAGACGAACGGGACGTGGTCGCGCCGCTCGTGCGTGGGGAGCTCGACGTACTCGTGGATCGGGACCGCCACGGGGTCCTCGTCGGGGGCCAGGGTGCGGAAGTGCTTCTTGAAACGCACCTCGCCCAGGGCGAAGTCCGCCGGGGTGATCGGGGTGTCGAGCAGCTGGAGGTTGCCCGCCTCGTCGAGGTGCTCCACCGACATCCGCGACCAGGTCTCGTCCGGGTCGGGGTTGCCCTCGAGGGAGAACCACTCGTGCAGGGTGCTGCCGCGGCGCGGGTCGTGGACGAACACGGGGTTCATCCGGCTCTCCACCGCCAGCCTGGCCCGCTGTGCCGAGGCGTCGTCGGCGATGCCGTGCTCGGACCCGCAGGGCGTGTAGACGTCCATCACCGACGGGGCGCCGGTGTAGGTGAGGAACTCCATGGTGTTCTTGAGGAAGTGGCCCTGCAGCGCGGTGCTGGTGGCGCAGACGAACACGTTCGGGTGGAACGAGGCGATCAGCCCCAGCTCCTTGCGGGTCTCGTGCTTGCCGGGCTGGGCGTGGCCGAACCTGGCGAGGTCGGAGTCCTGCCCGGTGAAGCTGGCGGTGGAGGCCTGTCCCCCGGTGTTGGAGTAGACGCCGGTGTTGAGGACCATCACCTTGATCGGGGTCTCGCTGGCCAGCACGCGCGACAGCGCCCCGAACCCGATGTCGTAGGTCGCGCCGTCCCCACCGATGGTGAGCACGGTGGGCAGCAGCTCCAGCTCGGTCTCGCTGAACTGGCCCCAGGTGAGCATCCGGAGCTCCTCGTCGTGGAGCGCGGGGTCGTAGGCGTCCGCGATCTCCAGCTGCGCGGTGCGCAGGGCGCGGACGTCACCGACCACCTGCGAGGCGACGCCCTCGAAGATGCCCTTCGCCAGGGGCTGGGCGTCCTGGAAGAGGCTGTTCACCCACGGGTCGTTGTAGGGGTTGTAGGGCATGGTCGAGGCGTAGACGCTGCTGCAGCCGGTCGCGTTGGCGATCACGGTGGTCGACTGTCCGCGACCGGTCGGGCCGCTCTCCAGGTGGTAGAGACGGCGCTCGAGGGTGGCCAGCGCCTGTTCGACCCGGGTCCGCCGGTCCGGTGCGCCGGCGCCGAGCTCGGCGAGCTTGGCTCCCAGCCGGTCCACCAGCTCCTGCAGTTCGCGGATCTCGCCGCTGCGCCGCCGGGCTCCGATCGCGTGGCTGGTCGACATCACCAGTCGGATGGCAGTCACCTCGCCGCAGCCCCGGCAGCCGCCGTGGCCTCCGGTGGTGGCGTAGTAGTTGCTGCGGTCGAGGAAGAGCCGCTTGATGTCACCGTCGGGGGTGTCGGAGCCCTCGTGGTACTTCAGCGCCGTGTTCGGCGTACGACTCATGAACTCGAACCGCTCCTGCAGCGAGGTGAGCAGCGGCTCGTCCTGGTCGCGAGCGACGAGGGCGTCGGGGCCGCAGGCGTCCACGCACTCCAGGCACCCGGTGCACTTCCAGGGGTCGATGGTGGCCGCGAACAGGCCGCCCGAGCCGGGCACCGTCTTCTCCATGGCGTCGAAGAACGGCCGGGTGCGAGCCACCGGGTAGGTGGCCAGCACCGCCACCAGGCGCTCGAGGTTGCGCGGCAGCGACACCTGGTCGGTGACCACCCCGGCCGCCGCGTCGGCGACCAGCTCGTGGAAGGCGAGCGGCTCCCGGGTCTGGCGGTAGGCCTCGCGGACCCGCTCGGCGATCGGGTAGACCTGGTCCCGGAGCGCGTCACGCTGGGAGACGGGCAGGTCGAGCTCGTCGATGCCGGTCAGCAGCAGCTCGTGCAGCTGGTGGACCGAGTTCGGGATCGCGGCGTCCGGGCAGACCAGGGTGCACTCCAGACAGCCGGTGCACAGCTCGGCGTGGAACTCCGGGACGGTGCGCCGGAACAGACCCTTGTCCTTGGCGGCGGCGGTGCCGGCCGGCATGAACAGGCCGGTGCCGGGCAGCACCGGCGCCTCACCGATGGTGCCCTCCCGGAACGGCTTGGCCACCATGTTCTCGTAGTACTCGCGGTCGAACAGGCCGGTGGCCGCGCAGCCGGCGGAGTTCTCGCACTCGCACGACGCGGAGAGCGCGGAGGTGTAGAGCGGGAGCAGGTCGGGCCGCCGGTCCAGCTCCACGAACGCCGGTGCCGAGTAGTCCAGCTCCCGAGTGGCCTCGCTGCCCTCGCGGATGACAGCCATGTTCCCCTCGACGACCGCCTCGCCCTTGCGGCCGAACTTCTTGACGATCTGCTCGTGGACCTTCTCGAAGATCGCCTCCTCCGAGGCACCCGAGCGCAGGATCCGGTCGACGTGCCCGACGACCGCGCCGATGAAGGCGATGCCCATCATCCGGGTCTCCAGCTCCGGCTGCGGCGCGTGCTTCTTCGCGACCGAGAACGCGTCGACGAGGTAGACCTTGAGGTGGCGTTCCCGGATCGTCTGGCGAGCGCGGCGGGGCAGCTCGCGCCAGACCTCCTCCGGGGAGAGGCTGGACTGCATCAGGAACGTGCCGCCCTCGACCAGCCCACGCAGCGGGTCGGTGTGGTGGAACACCTTGTGGTCCGGCGAGATCACGACCTCCACGTCCTCGAGCTCGGCGTTGGTGATCTTCACCGGCTCGGGGCTGAGGGTGATGTAGTAGTTCGTCGGCGCGCCGCTCTTCTCCGAGCCGTACTTCGGCGCCGACTTGGAGTGCAGCTCCAGCGCCCCGGCCAGGATGTCGGTGAGCAGCTTGCCGGTCGCGATCGTGCCGTACCCGCCCACCGAGTGGAACCTGACCCGCAGCCCACCCTCGGGGAGCAGGTCGGGGTTCGGCCCGGTCTCCAGCGCCATCAGCTCGGTCTCGGGGTACGCCGCACGCAGCCGCGCCTGCAGCTCGGCCGTGGCCGGTGAGGGGTCCTTCTCGAAGAACTGCGAGCCGAGGTACACCAGCGGCGCCGGGGAGCCGTCGACCATGTTCTGGTAGCCCGCGATCAGGTGGCGCGGCTGCAGGTCGTGGCCGCCGAGCCCGAAGATCGCCGTGGTCAGCCGCGGCGGGTCGGCCAGGGCAGGGACGCCGGGGTGCCGGACCCCGGCCGCGTTCTCGCGGGCCTTGAACAGCGCCTGGGTGACCAGGCCGGTGAGCGCGGTCTGGTCGGACCGCTCGAGCACGGTGACGGCCTTCTTGCCGGCGAGTGCGGCGACCAGCTCGGCCTCGGGGAACGGCTGCAGCAGCTTGACGGCGACCAGCCCGGCCTTGATCCCCTGGGCCCGCAGGTGGGGCAGCACGGCCTCGACGTCCTCGGTCACCGAGCCGAGCCCCACCATCACGTAGTCGGCGTCCTCGGTGAGGTGGGTGTGCACCGGCTGGTAGCGGCGGCCCGTCAGCTCGGCGTACTCCGCCATGGCCTGGCGCACCAGGGTGGGGACGGCGGAGGCGAAGTGGGTGCGGTGGTCGACGGCGCCGGCCTGGAAGTCCGGCTGGTTCTGCACCGGGCCGGTGAGACCGGGGTTGTTCACGTCGACCAGGGCCGGGACCAGCTGCCTGGTGCCGGTCTCGTGGGCGTTGCGCCACTGCCGCCGCCAGGCCGCCCGGAGCTCCTCGGGCAGCCAGTGCTCGGTCTCCGCGAGCAGCGCACCCTCGTTGTCCGGCTCGACGCGGTCGGCGTTCTGCTGGAGCCAGTCGGTGATCCGGGCGAGGTCCGGGACGTCCGCCTCGTGGCGGTGCAGGTACTCGGTGAGCTGGTGCACCCGTCCCCGGGAGCCGAACAGCACCTCTTGGGCCAGTGTCGGGGCCTTGATGCGCCCGGCCGGGTCGCCGAGGTACTCGCGCAGCAGGTCCGGCTCGGGCAGCCGGGCCTCGCTCAGCATGTGGCTGGTGGAGAACCCGTCCATCGCGTTGGCGACGGGGATCAGCGACAGCGCGGAGGCTCGGTAGGCGATGGCCGCCAGGTCGGCCGCCTCCTGCGGGCTGGCTCCGAAGAGGATGGTGTAGCCGGAGGAGAGGAGGCCGTAGACGTCGTCGTGGCCGGCCATCACGTTGAGGGAGTGCTTGGAGACCACGCGGGCCGCGACCTGCAGCACGAAGCCGCCGATCTTCTTGCCGACGGTCACGTAGTGCGACTCCATCGCGTAGAGGATCCCCTGGCTGGAGGAGGCGTTGGAGATGTACTGGCCGCCGGTCAGGGCCGCCCCCAGCGCGCCGCTCTGGGCGGAGTGCTCGCCCTCGGGGCTGAAGAAGAACGGGTGCTTGCCCCAGACGTTGACACCACCCTCGGCCAGCGCCGCCTCGAACATCTCCGAGATCTCGGTCGAGGGGGTGATCGGGTAGCCGATCACCCCGCCGCAGACCTGGCTCATCACGTGGGCGACGGCACCGTTGCCGTTGATGACGGCGGGGATGCCTGGGTACCTGGGGGTGTGGGTCATCGTGGGATCCCGGGGGTGGAGGAGGAGTCAGGCGTGGGCCTGGTCGCGCGGAGCCCGGTGCGGCGTGGAGGAGTGCCGTCGTACGACGTACGGACGACGGCCGGAGCAGTCACGAGACCGCGTCCCGATCGACCATGATTCGCCACCTGCCGAATGCGCTGCGCCAGGGTGTTCCCCTGGCCCTTCCCACGATAGTCACCCCCGGGGACGGGTCAAATCAGGCCCGGCCGACCGGCGGGTTCACTGACCCAGGGTGCGGTGAAGGAAGCGCAGGATGTGGGCGGTCACCTCGTCCCGGTTGGTCTCGTTGAGCACCTCGTGGCGGGCCCCCGGGTAGAGCCGCACCTCGACGTCGCTGACTCCGTGGTCTCGGTAGCGCTGGGCGACGAGCTCGACGGCGGCACCACCTCCGGCGATCGGGTCGTCGGTGCCGGAGACGAGCAGGATGGGCAGGTCCGCACGGACCGCGTCGAGCGCCCGGGGGTCGGCGGTGCGCCGCAACGTGTCGATGCCGACGAACGGGTCGGCGGTGAAGCCGCACGCCTCGTCGGCGACGTACCTGTCCACCTCGGCCTCGTCCCTCGAGAGCCACTCGAAGCCGGTGCGGTGCTCGAACGCGGCGTTGAAGGAGGTCAGGTCGGCCGGCTCGTCGCCGCCGAGCAGGTCGGCGAGCCCGCTGGCCTCGGTGGTGCCGCTCAGCACCACCGCGTCCACGTCGGCGGAGTGGTCCAGCAGGTACTGCTGGGTGGCGAAGGACCCCATGCTGTGCCCGACGAGCCCGACCGGGAGCCCGGGGTGGTCGGCGCGGATCCGGGTGTTCAGCCGCGCCAGGTCGTCGACCCACCCCGGCCAGCCGTCCGGCCCCCACTGCCCGTAGGCACCGCGAGCGGTCCGGCCCGAGCCGCGACCGTCAGGGGCGTAGACCAGGAAGCCGGCACCGGTGAGCGCCTCGCCGAACCGCCGGTAGCGGCCGGCGTGCTCACCCAGCCCGTGCTGGACCTGGACCACCGCCCGGGGCGCTCCTGCGGGGGCCCAGCGGTAGGTCTGGATCTCGATGCCGTCGGCGGAGGAGAAGGTGATCGTGGTCTCGTCCATGGCTCCGACTCTGGCATCCGCGTCGAGGGGGCGCCAGGGTCGGCTGGTCATACTGGACCGATGGACCACGACGTACTCGGACGTCCGGGGGGCCGGCTCCCCGACTTCCTGATCATCGGTGCGCCCAAGGCAGGCACCACGGCCCTGCACGCCGCCCTGGCCCAGCACCCGGGCCTGTTCCTGAGCCGGGTGAAGGAGCCGAAGTACTACCTGTGCGGGGACTCGCCCCCGCCGGCGTACAAGGGGCCCGGCGACGCGCACAGCAACCAGGAGTGGATCTGGCAGCGGGGTCGCTACCAGGCGCTGTTCGCCGACGTGCCGGACGACGTCCTGTGCGGCGAGAGCACTCCTTTCTACCTCTACCACCGCGACGCGCGGCGCCGGATCGCCGACGACCTGCCGCACGCCCGGCTGATCGCGGTGCTCCGTGACCCCGTCGACCGGCTGTACTCGAACTGGATGCACCTGTGGGTGGACGGGCTCGAGCCGTGCGGTGACGTGGTCGAGGCGTGCGCCCGCGAAGCCGCCCGCATCGACGCCGGCTGGGCGCCGTTCTGGCACTACCAGGGGCTGGGCCGGTACGGCCGCCAGCTGGCGGACCTGTTCGAGCGGTTCCCGCGCGAGCAGGTGCTGCTGGTGCGGTACCGCGACCTGGTGGACCGGCCGGACCAGACCGTCGACCGGGTCTGCCGGTTCCTGGGGGTCGCCCCGGGCACGGTGCCGACGGTCCCGGCGGACAACTCGCGGCCGTTCGTGCATCCCGGTCTGCGGACGCGGCTGCTGGGTCGGGTGATCCGCGCAGGGGCCGCGGCGGGCGCGTTCCTCCCGCCGCAGGTGTGGCGCACGGCGAGCCGGCCGCTCGTGGACCAGCTGCACAGGCGGGGCGAGGCGGCGCGGCCCCGGCTGACCCCGGAGCAGCGGGCCAGGCTGCTCCGGCCGTTCCTGGACGACATCGCGCTGCTGGAGCAGGTGACCGGGGAGTCCTTCGACGCCTGGCGCCACCACCGCGGCGGCGACTCCTTCCACGCCCGCCGCGAGGCGACCGCCGGCGCCCCCGCCTGACCCGTCGCAAATTGCAGGCAGGGTGCGGCACGGGGCCTGTGGGGCCTACCGCCCGAACTGCGCACGTGCGTGGTTGGGGTTGCCGAAACCCGCGCATCCGCCGCCCGAACCGCGCACGTGCGCGGTTTGCGCTGTCGGGTGAGCCGAGGGGTCGGCCCTCCGAGAGGTCAGGCGGGGACGAGCTCGGTGAAAAGGTCGTGGGCGCCGTCGGGCCGGGCGGCCTCGAAGTAGAAGCGGGTCGACCCGTCGGGGAGCCGCACCGCGGTCGCGTAGCGCAGGGCTCCGTCGGAGTACGGCGACCTGGCGATCGGCTCCGGGGCGCCCACCAGCCGTCCGTCCATCTCGTGGGCCACACCGGTGGTCTCGTGCCAGTTCTGCTCGGCGGTGGCGCGCCCGTCGTACAGCACCACCAGCGGGTGCTCGGACAGGACGGTGGTGACGCGCGTGCCACGGGCGTCCCAGCTGCCGGGCGTGGGCGCCAGTACCTGACCTTCCCAGCTCCAACGCAGCCCGTCGCGGCTGGTGGCGAGCTTGGTGGTCATCCGGTCCTCGTGCCCGGGCTCGGTGAGCGGGTGGCAGCAGACCCACATCCGCCAGCCCGAGGAGTCCACGAGGAGGACCGGGTCCTTGACGGCCTCGCTTGCACTCCCTGGCAGGACCGTGCGGCGGGTCCCCTCCGCGAGTCCTTCGGGACGGTGGGCGTCGAGCGCCTCGATCCACCAGTGCTTCGAGCCGGGTGTGGCGCAGGACAGGTAGAGGCGCCACCCTCCTTCGGGCAGGCGGACGACGACCGGACGCTCGAAGGACTCCACCCCGAAGTCCTCCCGGAAGAGCTCCACGAGCGGCTCGAAGTCGAGACCGTCCCGGGACCGGGCGACCACGACCGACCGGCCGCGGCCGGCGTCGACGGGGCGGCGCAGCCGGTAGGCGAGGTAGACGTACCCGTCGGCGTACGTCGCGCTGGGCGCCCCCGCCCAGTTGCCCGGACCCCCGCTGGGTGCCCGCACCACGACCTGGGTGGGGTCGAAGCGCGGCACCGGCAGGCTGTCGACGAGGGTCATGCCCAAATGCTACCGGATCAGTAGGTTTTCAGAAGGAGCCCTGCGTCACCCTAGGCTGCAACGGTGACTCGCTTCGCCATCGACCCGGGGACGGCGCTCCACCTCGCCCGCACCGGGCAGCGCCCGCACCCGTCGCACCAGCTCGTGGCGCCGAACCCACTGCGCACCCAGGCGCTGGAGCTGCTGCTGGGAGAGGTGAGGGACGGGAGCCTGGAAGAGCGCGAGGCGCTGAGGATCCACGAGCGGCTGACCGAGCTCAAGGTGCGGTTGCTGGGGGATCGGGTCTCCCGGCGCACGGCCTGGGACATCGCCCGAGCGCACGGCTGGGCCAGCCTGCGGGACGCCGAGTACCTGGCGGTCGCCCGGCTCCAGGCGGACGCACTGGTCACCATGGACCCAGACATGGTGGCCAAGGCGGCCGGCACCACGCCGGTCACGGGACTTGACGTCCTCTTCGCCGAGTGAGCCCGCGTCGGAGGATTGTCACAGGACCGACTGCCCGATGGGGCCTGGGTTGTAGGCGACCTCCCACCGGAAACCGTCCGGATCCGCGAAGTAGCCGGTATAGCCACCCCAGTCGCGGGTGACGGGGTCAGCGGTGATCGTGGCCCCAGCCTCCCTCGCAGAGGCGAGCACGGCATCCACCCCCTCGGGGGAGTCGACGTTGTGCGCCAGCGTGAAGGGGAGTGCCCCCTCACCACGACCGATCGGGCCCAGCTCCGCGACCGCAGCGTCCTCCTGCCACAACGAGAGGACGAGCTTGTCACCGGCGCGGATCATGACGACCTCGCCCGGGACGTCGACCTCAGCGGTCCAGCCAAGACCAGAGAGGTAGAAGTCCCGGCTGCGCGCGAGATCGCGGACCACCAGGGTCACGAAGCTGATCCGCGGGTCCATGCCTGGACCCTAGACCGGTGTTGACGGGTCCGGGGACGAGGCGGCTACACGTTGAAGCGGAAC
>NZ_DAOMFK010000006.1:0-46385 GCF_035429765.1 Nocardioides sp.
TTGCCGTTGACCGGGGCGAAGCGGCGGATGTCCACACCGGTCGGGTCGGTCGTCGGCGCCCCCTCCACGATCCCCGCGGCCGGCGCCCGGCCCGCGCCGCCGGCCGAGGCGATGCCGACCGAGTTGAAGCCGGCGCCGACGAAGAAGCCTCGCAGCTCGGGCGCCTCCCCCAGCAGGAACTGGTTGTCGGGGGTGAAGCTCTCCGGGCCGTTGTAGAACTTGCGGATCCCGGTCTCCTCCAGGGCCGGGATCCGCAGCAGGGCCTCGTCCATCAGCACGGAGAAGTGCTCCCAGTCCTCCTCCAGGAGCTGGAACTCGAACGGGTACGGGATCCGGTCTGGCGCCACCCACGGCTTGGCCTCGGGCTCGAACCCGCCGATCACCAGCCCGCCGACCTCCTCCTTGAAGTAGGTGTAGCCGTCCGGGTCGCGCATGATCGGCAGGTCGGGGTGCAGCCCGGCCAGCTGGTCGGTGACCACGTAGAAGTGCTCCGCCGAGTGCAGCGGCACCGTCACGCCGACCAGGTCGCCCAGCGCCTTCGCCCACTGGCCGGCGCAGTTGACCACCACCTCGGCCTCGATGTCGCCGTGGTCGGTGCGCACCCCGGTCACGCGGCGCTCCCTGCCGTTCTCGGCGGTGGTGAACCCGGTGACCCGGACACCCTCGAGCACCCGAGCCCCGCGCTGCCTGGCCCCCTTGGCCAGGGACTGGGTGAGGTCGGTGGGGTTGACCTTGCCGTCGCCGGGCAGCCAGATCGCGCCCAGCAGGTCGTCGGTGCGCATCACCGGCCACTTCTCCCCCGCCTCCTCCGGGGTCAGCATCCGGCACTCCATGTCGTACGCCGCTGCGTTCGCCGCGGTCCGGCGCAGCGCGACCATCCGCTCCTCGGTGCGGGCCACGATCACGCCACCCACCTGCCGGTAGCCGGTGGCCAGCCCGGTCTCGGCCTCCAGCTGGTCATAGAGCTCCGCGGAGTACTGCACCAGGCGGGTGCCGCCCTCGGTGGCCCGCAACGGCCCCACCAGGCCGGCCGCGTGCCACGTCGTGCCGCCGGAGAGGTGGCCCTGCTCCAGAAGGACCACGTCGGTCCAGCCGGCGCGGGTCAGGTGGTAGGCGGTCGAGGTGCCGATCACCCCGCCGCCCACGACGACCACCCGGGCCCGGGTCGGGAGGGTGCCCGCGGTCTCAGTCATCGGCCGCCACCTCGTCGAGGAGCCGGGAGAAGCCGGCCCCGGTGAACGTGCGGGCGGCCTTCTCGAATCGGTGCATCCCCCACGCGTGGAAGTCGTAGTCGATCGGGCTCGACGCGGCCTGGATGAACCCCCACAACGACCAGCCGTACTCGCTGCACAGCGAGCCGAGCCGCACCCGCGCCAGGTCGCGGCGGCGCAGCCTGCCGAAGTACGCCTCCGTCCACGCCTCGGTCATCTCCGGGGTGAACTCGCACTCGGTGGCGGTGTTCCCCAGCTCGAAGCAGGGGTCGTTCATGCCGGAGTACTCGTAGTCGATCAGCCAGACCTGCTCGCCGTCGTCGATGAAGTTGCCGGCCAGCAGGTCGTTGTTGCAGGGCACCAGATCCGCGGGCCGGGCCGCGAGCGCGGCGCGCACGGAGCGGAACGCCGCCGCGTAGTCCTCGTAGCCCGCCGGCAGCGCGAACCCGCGCTCCCGGACGGTGGCCAGGTAGCCGGCCTGCCGCTGGAACATGTCGAACACGCCGGTGAAGCCCGGACCGGTGTGCAGCCGGCGGCAGGCGTCGGCGGCCCGGTTCAGCACCGCAGGGTCGGTGAACCGCTCGTCACTCAGGGCCTGACCGGGAAGGAAGCCGATCACCAGCACACCGAGATCCGGCCGGTAGTCGACCACAGCCGCCCCCACGCCCGCCTCCGCGGCCGCCCGCGTGTTCAGGTGCTCGGCGTCGCGGTCGATACCCAGCAGCGACGCGTCGCTGTGCGACGCCCGCACGACGTACACGCCCTGCGGGGTGGTGACCTTGAGGTTGCGGTTGGTCAGGCCCCCCGGCAGGTCCTCGACCAGACTCCGCCCGGCGAGGGCCGGAATCTGGTCGAGGACAGCCTCGAGGTCGGGGTCGGACACCACCGGCCGCTAGTCGAGCCGCTCGTCGAACGCCTGCAGGACGGCGTCGTCGATGGTGTGCTTGGGGCCGGTGAACCAGTTCTTCGCCGACACGTTCCACCAGATGGTCAGCAGCAGCAGCGCGCCCAGAGTGACGATCGGCGCGTAGTTGACGAACTTCCACTCGAAAGCGTCGTTGAAGGGGTTCGCCGCCGGGGTCGTGGGCATCATCAGGTAGAGCGACACGATGAGGATCTCGGCCACCGCGATGGGGTTCATCCACTTGTACTTCGACCCGTTGTTCCACGAACCCAGCTCGAACCGGCTCCCGTGCCGCCAGCGCAGCCAGATCGGGATGGCGAAGGCCAGGTAGAGGCCGATCACCGCGATCGAGGTCACCGCGTAGAAGGCCAGCGGCACCGGGGTGCCGTTCACGTCGACCTCGATGAGCGCGGGCAGGCTCAGCAGGGCGCTGACCACCCCGACCATGATCACCGCGTTCGCCGGCACCTTCGCCCGGGTGAGCTTCTGGAGGGTGCTCGAGCCGGGGATCGCCCCGTCCCGGCTGAACGCGAAGGTCATCCGGGAGGCGGAGGTCATGCACGAGGTGGCGCAGAAGAACTGGGCGGAGGCGGAGATGAACAGCACGAAGGTCGCCCAGTTCTGCCCCAGCGCCGACAGGAAGATCGGCTGGACCCCCAGCCCCGCCAGGGCGTTGTCCGGCTGGCCCTGGGCGTTGTCGGGGATCGCGAAGACGACGCACAGCAGCAGGATGTAGCCGCCGAGCACCGAGTACAGGATGGACTGCCAGATCCCCCTCGCTGCCGCGTTGGAGGCCTGCGCGGTCTCCTCCGACAGGTGCGCCGAGGCGTCGAAGCCGGTGATGGTGTACTGCGTCAGCAGGAACCCGAAGGGCACGATCGCGAACCAGAAGGCGACGCTGGTGGTGCTGCCGTCGGCGTACCCGGAGTTGTTGAAGCGCTCGGTGAACACGTAGCTGAACGACTGGTGCTGGTCGGGGATGAACAGCAGGATCAGCACGATCACCGACGCGCCGACGACGTGCCACCACACGGACACGTTGTTCATGATCGCCATCAGGTGCCCGCTGAAGATGTTGAGCAGCGACACCAGGGCCAGCACGATCACGAAGATCAGGAACACCCGGCCCAGCGAGTAGTTGCCGGCGTAGGAGTCGGAGTAGGTGCTGATCGTGAGGTCGATGAAGGTGGCGCAGCCGTAGGACACACCGGCGGTCACCGCGATCAGGCCGATCAGGTTCAGCCAGCCGGTGAAGAACCCGGCCGCCGGGCCGCCCAGCTTGGCCGCCCACCAGTAGATGCCTCCGGAGGTGGGGTACGCCGAGACCAGCTCGCTCATCGTGAAGCCGATGAGCAGGATGAACAGGCCGAGGATCGGCCAGGACCAGGAGATGGAGATCGGACCGCCATTGTTGAACCCGGCGCCGAAGTTGGTGAAGCATCCGGCAAGAATCGAGATGATCGAGAAGGAGATCGCGAAGTTGGAGAAGCCGGACCACGACCGGTTCAGCTCCTGCTTGTACCCGAGTTTGGCCAGCATCTTCTCGTCTTCAGACAGATGTTCCTCGATGTGTTCGTGACCTTCGGGCATCAGTGCACCTCTCGGGAGCGGTAGCGAACGAATGCCCGGAAGGCTAGACCTGGGGATCACGGCCCGTAAAGGGCCGACACGCAAAATGGTTTGAACTCAGACCATTGACACTCTCGGCCTGGCATCCAAGACTGGCCCGCGTGACGGCCGACCCGCAGCAGCACCTCACCGCGGCGCTGCTGCGGCCGGTGCGCGGCCGCCACGCCTTCGAGGCGTGCGTGGAGCAGCTGGCCACCGCGATCCGGCTGGGGGTCTACCCCCTGGGCACCACCCTGCCCCCCGAGCGCGACCTGGCCGAGCGGCTGGGAGTCTCCCGGGCCACGCTGCGCGAGGCGATGGCGGCGCTGCGCGAGGCGGGGTTGGTGGAGACCCGCCGCGGCCGGGGCGGTGGCACGGTGGTCACGCTCAAGCCGAGGACCCCCTCGGCCCGCAAGGCCGCCCGCACCTCCCCCGAGCAGCGCGCGGAGTGGCTCGACGCCTTGGACTTCCGCCGCATCGTCGAGCCGGGCGCGGCGTACCTCGCCGCCTGCGCGGACCTGACCGCCGAGCAGCTCGCGCAGCTCGCCGCGGCCCACGACGCCGTGGCCGGGGCCGTGACGCGGGCGGCGCACCGGCAGGCCGACTCGCGCTTCCACCTGACCGTCGCGACGCTCAGCGGCTCCCGGCGGGCCATCGAGGCGGTCACCTCGGTGCAGGCCAGCCTGCACCAGATGCTGAACTCGATCCCGGTGCTGGGCACCAACATCAGCCACTCCGACCGGCAGCACCGGGCGCTGTGGCGGGCCATCGCCGACAGCAGGCCGGAGCGGGCCCGCACGGTGATGGAGGAGCACTGCGACGACACCGCCGCGCTGCTGCGCGGGCTGGTGGGATGACCGACCAAGGAAGAGAGCACCGATGAGCGCACCCAACGACCGCTACCTCACCCTCGACGGACTCCGCGGCCTGATCGAGGCCGGCGACGTCGACACGGTCGTGCTCGCCTTCACCGACATGCAGGGGCGGCTGCAGGGGAAACGGCTGCACGCACGCTACTTCCTCGACGTCGCCATGCAGTCGGGGACCGAGGGGTGCAACTACCTGCTCGCGGTCGACATCGACATGAACACCGTCGGAGGCTACGCCATCTCCTCCTGGGAGAGGGGCTACGGCGACATGGAGTTCGTCCCCGACTGGGACACCCTGCGGCTGCTGCCCCACCTGCCCGGCTCCGCCATGGTGCAGTGCGACCTGGTCTGGCTCGACCACTCCCCCGTGCTGCAGTCCCCCCGCACCGTGCTCAAGCACCAACTGGCGAGGGTCGCCGAGCGCGGCCTGGTCGCACTGGCCGGGACCGAGCTGGAGTTCATGGTCTTCCACACCAGCTTCGAGGACGCGCACCGGATGGGCTACCAGGGGCTGGAGCCCGTCAACCAGTACAACGTCGACTACTCGATCCTGGGCACCACCCGGATCGAGCCGCTGCTGAGGGACCTGCGCAACCACCTGTACGCCGCCGGCATGGACGTGGAGGGCGCCAAGGGCGAGTGCAACTTCGGCCAGCACGAGATCGGGTTCCTGTACGCCGACGCGCTGGTCACCGCGGACAACCACTCGGTCTACAAGACCGCCGCGAAGGAGATCGCCGCCCAGCACGGCAAGTCGCTCACGTTCATGCCCAAGTACAACGAGCGTGAGGGCAACTCCTGCCACATCCACCTGTCGCTGCGCGGCCGTGACGGCGACGTGGTCTTCTGGGACGGCGACTCGCGCTCGGCGCTCTACGACCACTTCGTCGCCGGGATCCTCGCCACCATGCGCGAGTTCACGATGCTCTACGCCCCCAACATCAACTCCTACAAGCGGTTCGCCGCAGGCTCCTTCGCCCCGACCGCGATCGCCTGGGGCCTGGACAACCGCACCTGCGCGGTCCGCCTGGTCGGCAAGGGCAAGAGCGCGCGCATGGAGAACCGGGTTCCCGGCGGCGACGTGAACCCGCACCTCGCGCTGGCGGCCATGCTCGCCGGGGGCCTGCACGGCATCGAGAACGAGCTCCCCCTGGAGGAGGAGCTCGTGGGCAACGCCTACGAGTCCGGGAAGCCGCGCGTGCCGCACACCCTCCACGAGGCGCGGGACGCGTTCGCCGGCTCCGCCGTCGCCCGGGCCGCCTTCGGGGACGAGGTCGTCGACCACTACACGAACATGGCCGACGTCGAGCTCGCGGCCTTCGACGCGGCGGTCACCGACTGGGAACGCTTCCGCAGCTTCGAGAGGATGTGACAGGTGCCCACGCACACCGTCGTCAGCCCGGTCACCGAGCAGCCGATCGCGGAGGTCCCCTCCTCGACGGCCGAGGAGACCGACGCCGCCATCGCGCGCGCCCAGGAGGCCTTCGGCCCCTGGCGGGAGGTGGCCCCGGGGGACCGCGCCCGGCTGCTGCGCGCCTTCGCCGCGGTCGTGGAGGACCACATCGAGGAGCTGGCGCAGCTGGAGGTCGCCAACTCCGGCCACACCATCGGCAACGCGCGCTGGGAGGCGGGCAACGTCAGGGACTGCCTCAACTACTACTCCGCCGCCCCCGAGCGGCTCTTCGGCCGTCAGATCCCGGTGCCCGGCGGCGTCGACCTGACCTTCCACGAGCCGTTGGGCGTGGTGTCGGTGATCGTCCCGTGGAACTTCCCGATGCCGATTGCGGGCTGGGGGTTCGCCCCCGCGCTGGCCGCCGGCAACACCGTGGTGGTGAAGCCGGCCGAGCTCACCCCGCTCACCGCGATCCGGCTCGGCGAGCTCGCCCTGGAGGCCGGTCTTCCCGAGGGGGTGCTCACCGTGATCCCGGGCAAGGGGTCGGTGGTGGGCCAGCGCTTCGTCGACAACCCGCTGGTGCGCAAGGTGTGCTTCACCGGCTCCACCGAGGTCGGCAAGCAGATCATGGCCGGCTGCGCGAACCAGGTGAAGCGGGTGACCCTGGAGCTGGGTGGCAAGAGCGCGAACATCGTCTTCGCCGACACCGACATCACCCGGGCGGCCGACCTCGCGCCGTACGGCGTCTTCGACAACGCCGGGCAGGACTGCTGCGCGCGGTCCCGGATCCTGGTCCAGCGCACGGCCTACGACGAGTTCGTCGGCCGGTTGGCCGAGTCGGTGCGCGGGCTGAGGGTGCTGGACCCGGCCGACGAGAGCAGCGAGATGGGTCCGCTCATCTCCGCCGGGCAGCGGGACTCGGTGCAGGCCTACATCGACGGCGCCTCGGTGGCCTTCACCGGCAGCTGCCCCCAGGGCCCGGGCTGGTGGCTGCCACCGACCGTGGTGGAGTCCCGGGCCACCGACGAGCGGGTCTGGCGCGAGGAGGTCTTCGGGCCGGTCGTCGCGGTGATGGCCTTCGACGACGAGGAGGAGGCGGTGGCGCTCGCCAACGACACCGAGTTCGGCCTCTCCGGGTCGATCTTCACCGACGACCTGGGCCGCGGGCTGCGGGTGGCGCGTGGCGTCGAGTCCGGCAACCTGTCGGTCAACAGCCACTCCTCGGTGCGCTACTGGACCCCGTTCGGCGGCTACAAGCAGTCCGGCCTCGGCCGTGAGCTCGGGCCGGACGCCCCGATGGCGTTCACCGAGGAGAAGAACGTCTTCATCTCCACCAGCTGAAAGGAAGCCTCATGTCAGGACGCCTTGCCGGAAAGGTGGCCGTGGTCACCGGCGGCTGCTCCGGGATCGGTCTGGCCACCGTCCGCCGCTTCGTCCAGGAGAACGCCCGCGTGGTCATCGGCGACATCGACGACGACCGGGGTGCGACTCTCGTCGCGGAGCTCGGTGGCGCCGACGTGGCGACGTACTGCCACGTCGACGTGACCTCCAAGGAGCAGGTCGACGCCCTGTTCCGGACCGCCAAGGACACCTACGGGTCGGTCGACGTGGCCTTCAACAACGCCGGCATCTCCCCGCCGCAGGACGACTCGATCCTCGACACCGACCTGGAGGCCTGGCGCCTGGTGCAGGAGGTCAACCTGACCAGCGTCTACCTGTGCTGCAAGGCGGCGCTCCCGTACATGCTCGAGCAGCGGTCGGGCTCGATCATCAACACCGCCTCCTTCGTGGCCGTGATGGGAGCGGCTACCTCGCAGATCTCCTACTCGGCGTCCAAGGGCGGTGTGCTGTCGATGAGCCGTGAGCTCGGCGTCCAGTTCGCCCGTGAGGGGGTGCGGGTCAACGCGCTGTGCCCCGGCCCGGTGAACACCCCGTTGCTGCGGGAGCTGTTCGCCAAGGACGCCGAGCGTGCCGCGCGGCGCCTGGTGCACGTGCCGATGGGCCGGTTCGGCGAGCCCGAGGAGATGGCCAACGCCGTGCTGTTCCTGGCCTCCGACGAGTCCAGCTTCATCACCGCCAGCACGTTCCTGGTCGACGGTGGGATCTCGGGCGCCTACGTGACCCCGCTGTGACCCCGCTGATCGGGCTGACCACCTACCGCGAGGACGCCGAGTGGGGGGTGTGGAGCCAGCGCGCCGACATCCTGCACAGCGAGTACGCCGACACGGTCGTCGCCGCCGGAGGGGCGCCCGTGCTGCTCCCGCCGGCCAGCGACGACCCCGGCGTGGCGGCCGCGGTGGTCGGTCGGCTCGACGGGTTGGTGGTCAGCGGCGGCGCGGACGTCGAGCCCGCCCGCTACGGCCAGCAGCCGCACCCCCGGACCGCGGCCTGGCGACCCGACCGTGACGCCTGGGAGCTGGCGCTGCTGGACGCCGCCGAGCAGGCGTCCCTGCCGGTGCTGGGTGTCTGCCGGGGCATGCAGCTGATGGCGGTCCGGGCGGGGGGAAGCCTCGACCAGCACACCCCCGACCTGGTCGGGGACGAGCGGCACTCCCCCGGCGGCCCCCAGTTCGGCCAGGTGTCCGTGGCCACGGTGGCCGGGTCCCGGATGCGGTTGCTGGTCGGCGCGGGGGTGAGCGTGGACTGCCACCACCACCAGTCGGTGCGCGAGCACCCCGGCTTCGTGGCCAGCGCGCACGCCGCCGACGGCACCCTCGAGGCCATGGAGCTGCCCGGGGACCGGTTCTGCGTCGCGGTGCAGTGGCACCCGGAGGTCGGCACCGAGCTGGCCCTGGTGCGCGGCCTGGTCGAGGCGGCGAGGGACCGTTCCGGCCGGCGCTGAGGCAGACTGCGCGCATGCACGCGAGTGAACGCCCGGCGGTCGAGACCGACGTCCTCGGCCCGCCGTACACGGTGGAGACCATCGTGCTCGCTCCCGACGCGGAGGGGGCGGTCGAGGCCAACCTGGTCCGGCTGGGCGCGGCGGCGCGGACCCGGCGGGCGGTGCTGCACCTGCACGGCTTCTGCGACTACTTCTTCCACACCGAGCTCGCCGAGTGGTGGGCCGCCCGCGGCTACGACTTCTACGCCCTCGACCTGCGCAAGTACGGCCGCTCGCTGCGCGAGCACCACACCCCGGGCTACGTCGAGGACATGGCGGAGTACTTCGAGGAGCTCGACGAGGCCTGGAGGCGGGTCACCGACCGAGACGGGCACGACCACGTGGTCCTCAGTGCGCACTCCACCGGCGGGCTGACCGCGGCGCTGTGGGCCGACTCGCGCCGACCCCGGGTCGCGGGCATGGTGCTCAACTCCCCCTGGGTCGACCTGCACGGGCCGTTCTGGCTGCGGCTGGGCTCGGGGGTGGTCAAGCAGCTCGGCTCCTACCGGCCCCGTCGGGAGATCCCGCGCAACGTGCTGGGTCTCTACGGGCGCAGCCTGCACCGGGCGCACGGCGGGGAGTGGGACTACGACCTGGCCTGGAAGCCGCTGGAGTCCTGGCCGATCTACGCCGGCTGGCTGCGCGCCGTACGCCGCGGGCACGCGCAGCTGCACGCCGGACTCGACGTCGGCTGCCCGGTCCTGGTGCTCACCTCCGGCGCCACGGCCCGCCCGACCGAGATGGAGGAGACCGTTCACACCCACGACATCGTGCTCGACGTGGCGCAGATCCGCAGGTGGTCGACCTCGCTGGGCCAGCACGTGACGGTGGTCGCCGTCCCCGGTGCCCGGCACGACGTGATGCTCTCCCGCCCCGAGCCCCGCGCGCGCGTCTACGAGCTGCTGGGCCGCTGGCACGACGCCTGGGTGTCCGGATCGGCGGGTCCGGCCACGGCCGGGACCGCGAGCGGCGATGATGAGGGTGTCACCAGTGATCCACGAAGGAGCAGGCAGCATGAGTGAGCAGCCCCCCGCCGGCTACGGCTACAACGCCCCGCCGCCACCGCCGGCCCAGCCCTCGGGCCCCCGGCCCGGTGAGCTCCTGGACCGGTTCGTCGCGCGGTTCCTCGACGGCATCGTGATCGGCATCGCCTACTTCGTGATCTCGTTCGTGCTCACCCCGGTCTTCCTGGGCGGGATCTACGACTCGTCGGCGGAGATCTTCTTCTTCAACGCCGTGCTGTCGGTGGTCTTCACGGCGGTCGCGCTCGGCTACTTCACCTACATGGAGTCCAGCCGCGGCCAGACCGTCGGCAAGATGGTGATGAAGCTGCGGACCGTGGGCCCGACCGGCGAGAACCCGACCAGGGAGCAGGCGTTGCGGCGCAACATCTTCTACGCCGCCGACCTGCTGATGGTGATCCCGTTCCTCGGCCCGCTGCTGGCCGGCGCCGTCAGCCTGGTCGCGGTGATCCTGATCGCCGTGGGCATCAACAACGACACGGTGAACCGGCAGGCCTGGCACGACCACTTCGCCGGCGAGACCCGCGTCCTCAAGATCGGCTGACCCGTCGCAGTTTTACCGCCGACCCGTCGCTGTTTTCCGCAGGAGCTGTGGACAACCCGGAAAACTGCGACGGGTCAGCGGAGGAAGACGGTGAGGGCCACCGCGCCCACGACCACGATCACCGCGCGCAGCATCCGGTCGGGCAGGCGGCGGCCGACGGTGGCGCCGAGCTGCCCGCCGGCCACCGCCCCGACCGCGATCAGGACGACCACCAGCCAGTCCACCTCGGCGACGGTGAGGAAGACCAGGCCCGCCACCCCGTTGACCAGGCTGGCCAGCACGTTCTTCAGGCCGTTGAGCCGTTGGAGTGTCTCGGGGACGCCGATGCCCATCACCGCCATCAGCAGCACACCCTGGGCCGCTCCGAAGTAGCCGCCGTACACCCCGGTCAGCGCCACGGCCGGCCACACCCACCACGCCCCCATCTCGGGCAGCCCGCCCAGGTGCTCGTGGCGGGCGCTGACCCACGCGGTGATCCTGGTCTGGAAGACCACCAGCAGGATGCCCAGCAGGATGAGAGCCGGCACGATCGCCTCGAACGCCGAGGGCGGGAGGGCGAGCAGAAGGACGGCACCCACCAGGCCACCGAGGAGGGAGGCCGTGCCGAGCCGCAGGATCCGGGCCCGCTGCCCCTGCAGCTCACGCCGGTAGCCCCAGGCCCCGGAGATCGACCCGGGCACCAGGCCGAGCGTGTTGGAGACGTTGGCGGTCACCGGCGGGATGCCCACGGCGAGCAGCGTCGGGAAGGTGATCAAGGTCCCGGACCCGACCACCGTGTTGATCGTGCCTGCGGCGAGACCGGCGAGAAGGATCGCGACGGCTTCGAGCGGGGTCACGGGGCGGGCGAGCCGCCCGGGTCGTCGGGGTCGACCGGCGGCAGGCCGCCGACTGCGCCGCCACCCAGCGGCTCACTGGGGTTGGCGGCGTGGCGCGCCTCGGCGATCGCCGCCTCGACCTCCGCGTTGGTCTTGGACAGCTCCGGGTCCACCCCCGACGACCCCTGCAGCTCGATGCGCTCCGTGCTGCCCATGTCCACCCGCACCCGTGGCGTGGCGTCCTGGGGGATGCCCTGCAGCTGGGTCATCGTCGACCCCAGGCCCTCGAGCGCCTTGCCGATCTCCGACGGCACGATCCACACCTTGTTGGCGTCGCCGGCGGCGATGCGGGGCAGCATCTGGAGGTACTGGTAGGCCAGCAGCGACTGGTCGGGCTGGCCGTCGTGGATGGCCTGGAACACCGTCTGGATCGCCTGCCCCTCACCCTGGGCCCGCAGGATCGCGGCCTCCCGGTCGGCCTGCGCACGCAGGATCTGCGACTCGCGGGCGCCCTCGGCGGAGAGGATCGCGGCCTGCTTGTCGCCCTCGGCGGTGAGGATCGCCGACTGTCGCTGCCCCTCGGCGGTGAGGATCGCGGCCCGCTTGTCGCGGTCGGCGCGCATCTGCTTCTCCATCGAGTCCTTGATGGTGAGCGGCGGGTCGATGCCCTTCAGCTCCACCCGGTTGACGCGGATCCCCCACTTGCCGGTGGCCTCGTCGAGGACCCCCCGAAGCCCGGAGTTGATCTGGTCGCGGCTGGTCAACGTCTCCTCGAGGTCCATGCCGCCGACGATGTTGCGCAGCGTGGTCATCGTCAGCTGCTCGATCGCCTGGATGTAGTTGGCGATCTCGTACGTCGCCGCGACGGGGTCGGTGACCTGGAAGTAGATGACGGTGTCGATCGAGACGACCAGGTTGTCCTCGGTGATCACCGGCTGGGGCGGGAAGCTGACGACCTGCTCACGCAGGTCGATCAGGTAGCGCACCCGGTCCACGAAGGGCACGACCACGTTGAGACCGGCCGGGAGGGTCTGCTTGAACTTGCCGAACCGTTCGACGATGCCGGCCCGGGCCTGCGGGACGATCCGCACGGTCTTGGCGAGCAGGACGATGACGAAGAAGAACAGCAGAACGACCAGGACCAGGATGCCGATCTCCATGGACGCTCCTCTCGAGTAGGTGGGGTCAGGCTTCGAGCGTGGGGACGGGATGGACGTACGCCGTGGCGCCGCGGATCTCCAGCACCTCGACCACCTGGCCGGGCTGGAGGGTCAGGGTGTGGTCGTAGGGCTGGGCCGACCAGATCTCGCCGTCGAGGCGGACCCGGCCGGTCTGCAGCGCGGAGACCGTCTCGGTGACCACCCCCTGGTGGCCGAGGAGCTTGTCGTGGCCCAGGGTCAGGTCGGGGCCGCTGTGCAGGCGGCGCACCATCGACGGGCGGACCAGGGCGAGCGCCGCCACCGAGGCTCCGGCGGCCAGCACGACCTGCACCCCGACGGGGAGTCCCAGCAGCGCGGCCACCATGCCGACCAGCGCGCCGCCGGCGAGCATGATCAGCACCAGGTCCAGGCTGACCATCTCGGCCAGCCCGAGGACGATGGCCGCGCCGAGCCACGCCGCCCACACGTGGGTGCGTAGCCAGTCGAGGAACTCCATGCGACGACCCTATCCGGTGGCCGGAGCGTCGTCCGGGTGGTCACCCGGCGCGGTGGCGAGTCTCCCGGCGGGCGGCGTAGCGACCGTCCGCGGCGGTCACCACCAACGGCATGCCGAACGTCGCGGAGAGATGCTCCTGGGTCAGCACCTCCTCGAGCGGGCCACCGGCGACCACGTGGCCGCCGCGCAGCAGCAGGCCGTGGGTGAAGCCCGGCGGGATCTCCTCGACGTGGTGGGAGACCAGGACGGTCGCGGGTGCCAACGGGTCGAAGGCCAGCCGGGACAGCGTCGCCACCAGGTCCTCGCGGCCACCGAGGTCCAGGCCGGCCGCGGGCTCGTCGAGCAGCAGCAGCTCCGGGTCGGCCATCAGCGCCCGAGCGATCTGCACCCGCTTGCGCTCGCCCTCGCTGAGGGTGCCGAAGGTACGGTCCGCGAGCACGACGACGCCCAGCTCGACCAGCAGCTCCTCTGCCCGCGAGTGGTCCAGCTCGTGGTACTCCTCCCGCCAGCGCCCGACCACGCCGTACGACGCGGACACGACGAGGTCGCGCACCCGCTCGTGCCGGGGGACCCGGTCGGCCAGGGCGGCGCTGGCCACGCCGATCCGGGGCCGCAGCTCGAAGACGTCGACCGTGCCGAGGACCTCGTCGAGGATCCCGGCCACACCGCTGGTGGGATGGACCTGCGCGGCCGCGACCTGCAGCAGCGTGGTCTTGCCGGCGCCGTTGGGCCCGAGCACGACCCAGCGCTCGTCCTCCTCGACGGTCCACGAGACCGAGTCGAGCAGGACCGAGTCGCCTCGCCGGACGGTGACGTCGGCGAACTCCAGCACGGCCATGGCGGCCACCCTACCGAGTGGCCAGGACCCGGCGGTCGGCGCCGGGCGGCGGCTGCGCGGCCTGCTGCGGAGCTAGCGCATCAGCGCGGAGCCGGCCGGCGAGTACACCGTGGTCAGCGCGAACATCATGCTCACCAGCAGCATGACGAGGAGTCCGGAGCGGGTGGTCGGTGGCATGGGTCCACTCTCGTCGCGCCGGGGACCCCCCGCTGGGGAACCGGGAGACCCGCCCCGGTGGTCCAGACCGGGGACGCCCGAGCCGACGTACGCCGCGCGCGTCCCTGCCGATAGCCTCGACGCCGATGACCGACCTCCCCCGCACCCTGCTCATCACCCTGACCGGCCACGACCGCCCCGGGGTGACCTCCCGGATCTTCGGCACGCTCGCCCAGGCGGGGGTCGAGGTGGTCGACATCGAGCAGATCGTGCTGCGCCAGCAGCTGGTGCTCGGGGTGCTGGTCACCGCCCCGAGGGACTGGCGGCGGCTGCGCCAGGACGTCCAGGACACCGCCGCCGCCCTCGGCATGCACGTCGAGGTGACCCGCGGGGTCGGAGACAACCTGCCCCGCGCTGGGGGCCGCTCGCACGTGACCATCATCGGGATGCCGCTGCGGGCCGGCGCGTTCGCCGCGATCGCCGGCCGGATCGCCGACTGCGGCGCCAACATCGACCGGATCGAGCGGATGGCCCGCTACCCGGTCACCGCCATCGACCTGCACGTCTCGGGCGCCGACCCCGAGCAGCTGCGGGCGGTGCTCGCCACCGAGGCCGCGCGCCAGGGCGTCGACATCGCGGTGCAGCCGGCGAGCCTGCTGCGCCGTGGCGCCCGTCTCATCGTCATGGACGTCGACTCGACCCTGGTCCAGGGCGAGGTGATCGAGATGCTCGCCGCCGAGGCGGGCTGCGAGGCGGAGGTGGGCCGCGTCACGGAGGCGGCCATGCGGGGCGAGCTCGACTTCGAGGAGTCGTTGCGGGCCCGGGTCGCCCTGCTCGCCGGTCTCGAGGAGTCCGCGCTGGACCGGGTCTACGACCGGATCGTGCTCGCCCCGGGCGCCCGCACGCTGGTCCGCACGCTGCGGCGGCTCGGCTACCGTTTCGCCCTGGTCTCGGGCGGGTTCAGCCAGATCACCGACCGGCTGGCTGCCGACCTGAAGGTCCACTACAGCCGGGCCAACGAGCTGGAGGTGGTCGACGGGCGGCTGACCGGCCGGATCGTCGGGCCCGTCGTCGACCGGGCGGGAAAGGCGGCGGCCCTGCGTGACTTCGCGGCCGAGGTCGGCGTCGAGGAGGAGTCGGTGGTCGCCATCGGCGACGGCGCCAACGACCTCGACATGCTCAGTGCCGCGGGGCTGGGCATCGCCTACAACGCCAAGCCGGTGGTGCGGGACGCGGCGGACACCGCAGTCAACGTGCCCTACCTCGACACGATCATGTACCTCCTGGGCATCAGCCGCGAGGAGGTCGAGGCCGCGGACGCCGCCGAGGGGTACGTGACGCCCGCTCCCCCGGTCTGACCCAGTACCTCAGCCGCGGCCGACGTGGTAGCCGGTCACCCGGGCGGTCGACCAGTCCAGCTCACCCCAGGTCCCGTCGTACTCGAACATCGCCAGGGCGCCGGCGGGGAAGTCGAGGACCATCTGGGTGCCCGCCTCCGGGTCGCCGTCACCGTCGTCGAGGAGCTGGGCGAGCGTCGCGATCGTGGGGTTGTGCCCCACCACCACCAGCGTGGCCACCTCGTCGGTGGTCTCCCGGATCAGGTCCAAGGCGGCCTCCGGACCGGCGGCGTACAGGCCCCGGTCCACGAGCGGGTCCACGGTCCAGCCGGCGGCGCGGGCCATCACCGTCCAGGTGCCGACGGCCCTGCTCGCCGCGGAGACCAGGGCCGCGTCGGGGACCACCCCCGCCTCACGCAGCCAGGCGCCGGCCTCGGCGGCGTCCTGCTCGCCGCTCCGGGTGAGCTGCCGCTCCAGGTCGGTGGCACCGGCCTGCTCGGCGCGGGCGTGCCGCATGGTGACGAGCCGGCGGGCGGGGAGCTCGGCCACGGTCAGGCCCCCATCGCGTGGAAGCCGCCGTCGACGTGCACGATCTCACCGGTGGTCGCGGGGAAGAGGTCCGAGAGCAGGGCGCAGACCGCCTTGGCCGTCGGCGTCTGGTCCTTCTCGTCCCAGCCCAGGGGAGCCCGGGTGGACCACATCGACTCGAGCTCCTCGAAGCCGGGGATCGCCTTGGCGGCCAGGGTCTTGAGCGGTCCGGCCGAGACCAGGTTGACCCGGATCCCGTCCGGGCCCAGGTCGCGGGCCAGGTAGCGGGCGCACGACTCCAGGCCGGCCTTGGCGACCCCCATCCAGTCGTACGCCGGCCAGGCGGTCGTGGCGTCGAAGGTCAGGCCCACGACCGAGCCGCCGGGTCCCATCAGGGGCCGGCAGGCCACCGCGAGCGACTTCAAGGAGTACGCCGACACCTGGACCGCCTGGGCGACGTCCTCCCACGGGCCGTCCAGGAAGCGGCCGCCCAGCAGCGTCTCGGGGTTGCCGTAGGCGATGGAGTGCACCACGCCGTCGAGACCGTCGACGTGCTCGGTGACCAGCCCGGCCAGCCGGTCGAGGTGCTCGGGGTCGGTGACGTCCAGCTCCAGCACCGGGGGCTCGACCGGCAGCCGCCGGGCGATGCGCCGGGTGATCCCCAGTGCCCGGCCGAAGTTCGAGATCAGCACCGTGGCCCCCTGCTCCTGGGCCACCCGCGCGACCGCGAAGCCGATGGAGGAGTCCATGGTGACCCCCGCCACCAGGATCCGCTTGCCCTCCAGAATCCCCATGCGTCGTCCCTTCCTCGATGGCGCCGTCGCGTGCACGAACGACTCAGTGCCCCATGCCCAGACCGCCGTCGACCGGGATCACCGCACCGGTCACGTACGCCGCCCCGTCAGAGGCGAGCCAGGTGACGGCGGAGGCGATCTCCGTGGGCGTGGCGTACCGGCCCAGCGGCACCTGGCTCCGGATGGCCGCGCGCTGCTCCTCGGTGAGCGCCTCGGTCATGTCGGTCTCCACGAAGCCGGGCGCCACGACGTTGGCGGTGATCGACCGCGAGCCGAGCTCACGGGCCAGGGACCGCGCCATCCCCACCAGCCCGGCCTTGGAGGCGGCGTAGTTGACCTGCCCGGCGGACCCCAGCAGGCCCACCACCGAGGAGATCAGCACGATCCGCCCGCGCCGGAGCCGAAGCATGCCCCGGGCGCCCCTGCGGACCACGCGGAAGGCGCCGGTGAGGTTGGTGTCCAGCACCGCCGCCCAGTCCTCCTCGCTCATCCGCAGCAGCAGGGTGTCGCGGGTGATGCCGGCGTTCGCGACCAGCACCTCGACCGGGCCGTGCGCGGCCTCGACCTCGGCGACCGCCGCGTCCACCGCGGCGGGGTCGGTCACGTCGCAGCGCACGTCCAGGGCGCCCGCCGGCGCACCGCCGTGCCGGGGGGTGACCGCGACCCGGTCGCCGAGCTCGAGGAACGCCTCGGCCACGGCCCGGCCGATGCCACGGTTGCCGCCGGTGACCAGCACCGAGCGGGCGGACGGATCGGGGGATGAGGTGCTCACGGTGCCCGACGCTAGCGATTACCGCGCGGTAGACGAAAGCGGCTCACTCGTCCTCGAGCCGGAACCCGATCTTCATGCCCACCTGGAAGTGCTGGACGGCCCCGTCGACGATCGCGCCCCGGATCTGGGTCACCTCGAACCAGTCGAGGTGGCGCAGGGTCTCCCCCGCCCGCTCGATGCCGTTGCGGATCGCCTGGTCGACGCCCTCGGGGGACGTGCCGACGATCTCGGTCACGCGGTAGGTCCGGTTGCTCATGGGTGGCCTCCAGGGGTGCAGGGACGGGTCTGTCCCGATCGTAGCGACGTACGATGGACGCCATGGCCGACCGGCAGAAGCGCCGCGACGACGACGCGATCCGGATCACCACGGCGGCGCCCAGCCGTCGCGAGGACACCGCCGCGCGTCAGCGCCGCTACCTCTACTCCATGGGGGTGCGCACGGCGTGCTTCATCGGGGCGGTCGTCGTCGGTCCGGGCTGGGTGCGCTGGGTGCTGATCGCCGGGGCGGTCCTGCTGCCGTACGTCGCGGTGGTCGCCGCCAACGCCCTCGGCGGACACCCCGAGGGCACCGAGCTGCCCGGGGCCGCGACGGACGTGCGCCACCTCGAGAACCCGCGCTGAGCGCCCTTGGGCCGCCGTGCCGCGCGTGCAACAATGGAAGACTGCGGCCCAGTCTCCCCCGTCTGGGTGCGCACGAGGTGCCGGACGACTCCCCCCGTGGTTGTCCGGCACCTTCCTCCTCAGCCCCCGATCGCCGACATCGGCCGGTCCGGCTGGAGGAATGTCGGGTCGTCGATGCCGTGACCGGCCCGCTTGCCCCGCATCGCCACCACCCAGCGGTCGGCGATCTGCTCGTCGCTGGCGCCCGCGCGCAGCGCCGTGCGCAGGTCGGACTCCTCCCGTGCGAAGAGACAGTTGCGGACCTGTCCGTCCGCGGTGAGGCGGACCCGGTCGCAGTCGCCGCAGAACGGCCGGGTCACCGAGGCGATCACGCCCACCGTGGCGGGCCCGCCGTCGACCAGGAAGAGCTCGGCCGGCGCGCTGCCGCGCGGCTCCCGGGCCGGGGTGAGGGTGAACTCCCGCTCGAGGGCGGCGAGGATCTCCGCGGCCACGATCATCTCGGTACGCCGCCAGCGGTGCTGCGCGTCCAGCGGCATCTGCTCGATGAAGCGCAGCTGGTAGCCCTCGGCGATCGCCCAGCGGAGGAGCTCGGGCCCCTGGTCGTCGTTGACTCCGCGCAGCAGGACGGCGTTCACCTTGATGGGGCCCAGGTCGGCGGCGCGGGCCGCGGCCAGCCCCTCCAGCACGTCCTCGAGCCGCTGCCGGCGGGCGATCTGCGCGAAGGTCTCGGGCCGCAGGCTGTCGAGGCTCACGTTGACCCGGTCCAGCCCGGCCTGCGCGAGCGTGCCTGCGACCCGGGAGAGACCCAGGGCGTTGGTGGTCAGTGAGAGCTGAAGGTCGGGTCCGGCCTCGCGGACGCCTCGGATGATGCCGGGGAGTCCCCGGCGCACCAGCGGCTCTCCACCGGTGAAGCGCACCTCACGGATGCCCAGGAGCCGGACACCGATCCCGACCAGGCGCACCACCTCGTCGTCGGTGAGCACCGTCTCGTCCGGCAGCCACTCCAGACCCTCGGGGGGCATGCAGTAGGAGCAGCGCAGGTTGCACCGGTCGGTCAGGGAGACCCGCAGATCGGTCGCCACCCGGCCGTAGCGGTCCCCCAGCGCGCGCGTCGTCACCCGGTCGAGTCTAGGCCCCCGGAGGTCGATTTCCCTCGGTCGCACCCGGACCGGGTGGGGCTGGGGTGCTCGTCTACCCTCGACCGCGTGCGTTCCCTGAGGTTCCTGGCGAGCCGCCGCTGGATCCTGTTCGCCGTGGTGGTGGTCCTGCTGACCTATCTGGCCTGGTGGCTCGGGCAGTGGCAGTTCCACCGGCTCGCGGAGCGCAAGGAGAGCAACGCGATCACGCTGCGCAACGAGGACGCCTCCCCCCTGCCCGTGGAGCAGGTGCTGGCGGTCGACCGAGAGGTGTCCGACCAGGACGAGTGGCGGCTGGTCGAGGCGACCGGCACCTACGCGCCGGAGGACACCGTCATCGTGCGGTACCGGACCTACAAGGGCACCTCGGGCGTCGAGGTGGTGGTGCCGCTGGTGCTGCCCGACGGCACCTCCCTCCTCGTCGACCGCGGCTGGACGATGAGCGACAACGTCGGCGGCGCCTCGCCCGACGACGTGCCCGCCCCGCCCACCGGGCAGGTGCACGTGCTCGGGTGGGTGCGGGCCGACGCCACCGGGGACTCCACGGCGGTCACCGACGGCTCCACCCGCGCGGTCTCGAGCGTCGCGATCGGGGAGGCTCTCGACCGGCCGGTGCTGGGCGGCTTCGTGAACCTCAAGTCGGAGGACCCCGAGGCGGAGGTGCAGCTGACGCAGGTGGAGCTGCCCGACCTGGGCAACGGCCCGCACTTCTTCTACGGGCTCCAGTGGTGGTTCTTCGGGGCGCTGGCCGTCTTCGGCTTCTGCTACCTGGCCTTCGACGAGTGGCGCAAGGCCCGCCGCTGAGGCGCTGCGGCTCAGGTGGTCGTGGCGAGCTCGGTGCGGAACTGGGTGCGGTACAGGTCGGCGTAGGTCCCGCCGGCCTCGAGCAGGCTGGCGTGGGTGCCGGTCTGGACGACGCGGCCCTGCTCGAGCACCACGATGAGGTCGGCGTGGCGCACGGTGGAGAGCCGGTGCGCGATCACCAGCGAGGTCCGTCCGGTGAGCGCGGCGTCCAGGGCGCGCTGCACGGCGGCCTCGGACTCGCTGTCCAGGTGCGCCGTCGCCTCGTCCAGGACGACGATCGCCGGCGCCTTGAGCAGCAGCCGGGCGATCGCCAGGCGCTGCCGCTCCCCGCCAGAGAGCCGGTAGCCACGGTCCCCGACCACGGTGTCGAGCCCCTCTGGGAGGCGGCGGACGAGGTCGGCGATCTGGGCGGCCTCCAGCGCCTCCCACACCTGGGCGTCGCTGGCGCCGGGCCGGGCGTAGAGCAGGTTGGCCCGGATGGTGTCGTGGAACATGTGGGCGTCTTGGGTGACGTAGCCGACCGCGTCCTCCAGGGAGTCCAGGGTCACCTCGCGCACGTCCTGGTCCCCGACCCGGACGGCGCCGGAGTCCACGTCGTACAGCCGGGCGACGAGGTGGGTGACGGTGGTCTTCCCGGCGCCCGAGGGTCCGACCAGGGCGACCATCCGGCCGGGCTCGGCGACGAAGCTGACGTCGGTCAGCACCGGTCCCCCCTCGCGGGACTCCTGCCGGGCCACCGACTCGAGGGAGGCCAGCGAGACGTCCTCGGCGCGGGGGTAGGCGAAGGAGACCGCGTCGAACTCCAGGCGCGCGGCCCCCGGGGACACGGGGGTCGCGTCGGGTGCCTCGGTGATCATCGAGGGGAGGTCCAGCACCTCGAAGACGCGCTCGAAGCTGACCAGGGCCGTCATCACGTCGATGCGCACGTTGGAGAGTCCCTGCAGCGGCCCCAGCAGCCGCATCAGCAGCGTCGCCAGCGCCAGCAGCGTGCCGACGCTGAGCGTGCCCGCGATCGCCAGGTGCCCTCCGACGCCGTAGACCAGGGCGGTGGCCAGCGCAGGCACCACCATCATGGTCGCCACGAAGATGCGGGTGATCAGCGAGATCCGCACGCCCAGGTCACGGACCCGACCGGCCTTGGCCGCGAACAGCGCATCCTCCTCCCCCCGGCGCCCGAAGAGCTTCAGCAGCATCGCCCCACCCACGTTGAAGCGCTCGGTCATCACGTTGCCCATGTCGGCGTTGCCGTCCATCTGCTCGCGGGTGAGCCCGGCGAGCCGGGTGCTGACCCAGCGTGAGGTCACCAGGGTCAGGGGGAAGAGGGCCAGGCAGAGCAGGGTCACCTCCCAGCTCAGGGCCAGCATCGCCACTCCGACGACGACCACCGAGATGACGTTGGAGACGGTGCTGGAGAGCGTGGAGGTGAAGGCGCGCTGGGCCCCGATCACGTCGTTGTTGAGACGCGAGACCAGCGCACCGGTCTGGGTGCGCGTGAAGAACGCCAGCGACTGGCGCTGGACGTGGGCGAAGACCTGGGTCCGCAGGTCGTAGATCAGCCCCTCACCGATCCGCGAGGACAAGAACCCGGTCGCCACGGTGAGGAGGGCGCCCAGCACCGCGGTGGCCGCCATGGCGAGGGCCAGCACCGTCACCAGGGTCGAGTCCTGCTTGAGCACCCCGTCGTCGATGATGCGCTGGACCAGCAGCGGGGTGACCACGACCAGCCCGGCGTCGACGACGGTCAGCGAGAGGAACGCCGCGATCAGCCGGCGGTGGGGCCGGGCGAAGCCGAGCACGCGTCGGACCGTGCCTCGGTCCAGGCTGGACTTCACCGCCGACCGGTCTGCCCGCAGGTTGCGCCAGACCGGCCCCGTGCCGTGCATCGACACTCTCGACTCCTTCTCCGCCCTGCTCACGCCAACCCCGGCGCGCTCGGGATTGTTCCGAGTGGGGCACGTCTCAGGCCAGCGCGACCAGGTCCGCGTAGTCGGCCGACCACAGGTCCTCCACCCCGTCGGGGAGGATCAGCACCCGGTCCGGCTCCAGCGCGTGCACGGCACCCTCGTCGTGGGTGACCAGCACGATGGCGCCGCGGTAGCTGCGGATCGCGGCCAGCACCTCCTGCCTCGACGCGGGGTCGAGGTTGTTGGTCGGCTCGTCCAGCAGCAGGACGTTCGCGCTGGAGACCACCAGGATGGCCAGGGCGAGCCTGGTCTTCTCACCGCCCGAGAGCACCCCCGCCGGCTTGGTGGCGTCGTCCCCGGAGAAGAGGAAGGAGCCCAGCACGGAACGTGCCTCGGTGTCGCTGAGCTGGGGGGCGTTGGAGTGCAGGTTCTCCAGCACCGTCCGCGAGATGTCGAGCGTCTCGTGCTCCTGGGCGTAGTAGCCCAGCTTGAGGCCGTGCCCAGGGACCACCCGTCCGGTGTCGGGCTCGTCCAGCCCGGCCAGGATCCGCAGCAGCGTGGTCTTCCCGGCGCCGTTGAGGCCCAGGACGACCACACGAGAGCCCCGGTCGATGGCCAGGTCCACGTCGGTGAAGACCTCCAGCGAGCCGTAGGACTTCGACAGCTCCGCCGCGGTGAGCGGGGTCCGCCCGCACGGCGCGGGCTCGGGGAACGCGATCCGGGCGACCCGGTCCGCCCGGTGCTCGGCCTCCACTCCCGCCAGCAGCCGCTCGGCGCGCTTCATCATCGACTGGGCCGCCTGCGCCTTGGTGGCCTTGGCTCGCATCCGGTTGGCCTGGTCCATCAGGGTGGTGGCCTTGCGCTCGGCGCTCGCACGCTCGCGCTTGCGGCGCCGCTCGTCGTTCTCGCGCTGCGCAAGGTAGGCCCGCCACCCCATGTTGTAGACGTCGATCTCGGCCCGGTTGGCGTCCAGGTGCAGGACCCGGTTGACGGTGTCCTCCAGGAGCGCGGTGTCGTGGCTGATCACCACCAGCCCGCCGGGGAAGGCCTGGAGGAAGTCGCGCAGCCACACCACGGAGTCGGCGTCCAGGTGGTTGGTGGGTTCGTCGAGCAGCAGCGTCTCGGCCCCCGAGAAGAGGATCCGGGCGAGCTCGACACGCCGCCGCTGACCTCCCGACAGCGTCTTGAGCGGCTGACCGAGCAGCCGCTCGGCGATGCCCAGCGAGGCGGCGATCCGGGCGGCCTCGGACTCGGCGGCGTACCCGCCCCCCGCATGCAGCTCGCTGTCGGCGCGGCTGTACCGTCGCATCCCCCGCTCCCGGACCGCCGGGTCGTCGCTGGCCATGTCGTGCTCGGCCCGCCGGAGCTTCCGGACCACCTCGTCCAGGCCCCGGGCGGACAGGATCCGGTCGCGGGCCAGCTGCTCGGGGTCTCCGGAGCGGGGGTCCTGCGGGAGGTACCCGACGTCCCCGGTCGCGTGCACCGTCCCGGCGGCCGGGAGCGCCTCCCCGGCCAGGATGCGGGTGAGCGTGGTCTTCCCCGCCCCGTTGCGTCCCACCAGCCCGATCTTGTCGCCCGCGGCGACCCGGAAGGTGACCCGGTCCATCAGCAGACGAGCCCCGGCGCGGACTTCGAGCTGTTGGGCGGTGATCATCAGGCTCAGTAGTCTACGAGCCGGGACACCGGAGCCTGCAGCACCACCGCGGCAGGCTCCGACGGCGGGAGAGGACCAGACCCCATGCGTTTCAACCCGAAGGCCAGGCTCGACACCGGGCGGGTGCGTGACTCAGGCCGTGGCGGTGGCGGGGGTGGCTCGATGGGACTCCCGATCCCCGGCGGCAAGATGGCCGGCGGGGGCGCCGGGGCGGTGATCATGCTGCTGCTGTTCCTCGTGCTCGCGATGTGCGGTGGGATCGACCTCGGCGGTGGCGGCGGCACCGGGAGCGGCGGTGCCTTCGACACCAGCCGGATGGCGGAGTCGGACACCAACCGCTACGAGAACTGCCAGACCGGAGCCGATGCGCAGAGCGACCCGGACTGCGCACGGGTGGCGGTGGAGAACTCGCTGTACGACTACTGGTCCGGAGCGCTGGGCGGCGACTTCCGGCCTGCCACGATGCAGACGTTCACGGGCTCGGTGAGTACGGCGTGCGGCGCCGCCACCTCGCAGGTCGGCCCGTTCTACTGCCCCGCCGACCAGGTCATCTACCTCGACACCTCGTTCTTCGCCCAGGTGCTCGAGGGGCAGCTCGGGGGGCCGGGCGGCGACTTCGTGGAGCCCTACGTGATCGGCCACGAGTACGGCCACCACATCCAGAACCTGCTCGGCACGATGGGGCGGGTGCGCACCCAGCAGGGGCCGCGCAGCGACGCCGTGCGCCTGGAGCTGCAGGCGGACTGCTACGCCGGCCTGTGGACCAGGTCCGCGACGACCACCCAGGACGCAGACGGCAACGTGCTGATCTCCGAGCTCACCGAGCAGGACATCCGCCAGGCCATCGCGGCCGCGGCGGCCGTCGGCGACGACCGGATCCAGCAGAAGACGCAGGGTCAGGTGACGGAGGAGACGTGGACGCACGGCTCGGCGGAGTCTCGGGTGCGCTGGTTCCGGACCGGGTACGAGTCCGGGAGCCTCAAGGCGTGCGACACCTGGGCGGTCGACACCCCCTGAGCAGCCGGCCCGTCACGGCAGGTCGGTCGACAGCAGGGCCTCGATCTGCGGGATCTGGCGCTGCAGGGCCCGCAGGTACGGCGCGACGCTGGGGTGCCGGTACTTCCCGGCCAGGGCGCCCTCGCCGTGGGCGACGCGGGCCAGGGCCCACTCGGCCCGGGTGAGCACGGTGAACACGGCGGTGACCCGGGCCCCGAGCTCCGCCTCGTCCCTACCGGCCAGCCCCGACGGCAGCGCCGCGACGTAGGCCTCCAGGAGGGGCGCGAAGTCCTCGCGGGCGGAGAGGGCGTAGTAGCCGAGGTCGGCGCCGACGGGCCCGGTGCCGAGGGCGGACCAGTCGATGGCCAGCACGTCGTCCCCGGACCGCCCGGGAAGGTTCGCGGGCACGGGGTCGCCGTGCTGGGTGACCTGCGGCAGCCCCTCGACCGCGCGCAGGAAGCCCTCCCGGTGGCTCCACAGGTGGTCCGCCACGTCGGCCACCGTGGTCCGGGCCAGTGTCGGCCACCCTCCGCCGTGCTCGACCCGGCGCAGCCGTGCGCGGAGCTGACGGCGGGCCAGCCACGGGGGCTCGCCGAGGTCGGCCGCGGCGAACCGTCCCAGGCAGCGGGCCACGAACAGCCCCGGGTTCGCAGCCTCGGCGACCCGTTCCTGGACCAGGGTGGCGCCGTCCTCGTCCTCCTCCACCCGCACCGGCGCCGGGTCGCGCAGTCCGGGCGTCCCCACGGTCGCCCCCGACAGCGCGACGTCGACGGGGCGCCGCCAGTAGGCGGGGTGGTGCGGGTCGCTCAGCTCGGCCGGGTCACGGGCGTGCGGCGCCTGGAGCCGCTTGACCACCAGCTCCCGGCCGGACTCGACCGCCAGCCACACGCCGTACGTCGAAGGGCCGGTGCCCCCGGGGAGTCGCTGCCACCCGGGCTCGGGGTGCCACATGGCCGCAGACGCTAGCCGATGTCGCGGCTCCGGTAGCGCAACCAGGCGAGACCGGCGACCACGACCGCCACCGCCAGCAGCGCGAGGACCGGAGGCCAGGACATGGTCTCGACGGGCAGCCTCGGCACGTGGCTGTACGGCGCCAGGTCGACCATCCACTGCGGCAGGCCCAGCAGCTCACCCAGCTCGCCCAGGACCAGCCCTGCCACGAGGATGACCCACACCAGGTGGACGAGCCGGGCGCGCCATGCCCAGACCCCCAGGGCCAGGGCCGTCATCAGCCACAGGGCAGGGAGCTGGACCAGTGCGGCGGGCAGCACCCGTCCCAGCGTGCCGCCGAGGTCACCCTCCTGGATCCCGAACGAGACGCTCGCACTGAGCCCGAACACGAGCATGACGCCCGCCGAGGCGAGCCAGGCCTGGGCCCAGGTGGCGACGAAGACCGCGTCGCGGGTGGTGCCGGTGGGCAGCACCAGCTCGGCCCGGCCCTCGTCCTCCTCGGCGGCCGCCCGGGTCACCACGGTGTAGGCGTACGCGGTGACCACGATCGCCATGATCGACGTCTCGGCGCTGAGGAACATGTCCTGGAGCGTCCCCACTCCCCCGAGCCGCTCGAACATCTCGCGGGCCCGGTCGGACATCAGCATGTCACCGACCTGAGGGGCGACCCCGCCCAGCAGCGCGCCGAACAGCACCATGCCGGTGCTCCAGATCGCCAGCGGGAGCCGGCCCAGCCGCCACCACAGCCCGGAGATGCCGGCCATCCACCGGGAGCCGTCGGGGCGGCCCGCCCGCGCCGGGAACACCCCGCCGCCCAGGTCGCGGTGGTCCCTGAGCACGATTGCGAGGCCGAAGCCCGCGGCCGCCACGAGGAGCGGGACGGTGAGGACCCACCAGCGGTCGCCGGCGTAGGGCTCCGCCTTGCTGACCCAGCCGAAGGGGGACAGCCACGACAGCCACCCGACGGTGACGTCTCCCAGGCTCCTCAGCAGGAACGCAGCCCCCAGGGCGGCGGCGACGATCCCCGCCCCGCTGCGAGCGCTGCTGGTCAGCTGCGCGGCGACGGCCGCGATCGCCGCACTCACCAGGCCCAGCCCCACCCAGCCTGCCCCGAAGACCAGCGACCCGGCGGTGTCCAGTCCCGCCAGGTCGTTGGCGACGGCGACCCCGAGCCCCACCAGCAGGGCGGCCAGGACGGCCTCGGCCAGGGCCGCGACCAGGAGGGCGCGGCTGCCGACCACCGTGCCGCCCAGCAGCTCGGCCCGGCCCGACTCCTCGTCGACCCGCGTGTGCCGACGGACCAGCAGCGCGGTCAGGAAGCCGGTGAACAGCCCACCCATCAGGATCAGCTTGAACACGGCGATGGCACCCAGGCTGGTCTCGTCGGGGATCGGCCCGTACATCGCCACCAGGGCCGGCGACTCGTTGACACCGCGCGCCGCCATCCGGAGGGCCAGCTGGGTGTCGTACAGGTCGATGGTGGCGCGCACGGTGAAGGCCGACAGCAGGGCGATTGACCCGATCCACACCGGGAGGAGCACCCGGTCCCGGCGCAGGGCCAGGCCCAGCAGAGACGGGGTGCCGGTCAGGCTCGTCATGGCCGCGGCGCCGTCCGGCCCTCAGCCCTCCCGGGAGAGCGGTAGGCCTCCATGAAGAGCTCCTCCAGCGACGGCGGGGCGCTGGTCAGGCTGACCACGCCCAGCCGGTTGAGCTCGGCGAGCAGCGGGGCCATCCCCTCCGCCTCCACGGTGCAGCTGACGACGTGGTCGTGCACGCTGAGGTCGTGCAGGCCGGGGATCTCCGGCCAGCCGTCGGGCTCCCGAGCGACCTCCGCCCGCACCTTGGTACGCCGCAGGTGCCGCAGCTCGGCGAGGGTCCCCCGCTCCACGGCACGGCCCTCGCGGATGATCGTGACCCGGTCGCAGACCGCCTCCACCTCTGAGAGGATGTGGCTGGACAGCAGGATCGTGGTACCGCCCTCCCGCCGCTCCCGGAGGCACTCGCGGAACACGTGCTCCATCAGGGGGTCCAGCCCGGCGGTCGGCTCGTCGAGGATGAGCAGCGGAGCGTCGTCGGCGAGGGCAGCGACGAGCGCCACCTTCTGCCGGTTGCCCTTGGAGTAGGTCCGAGACCTCTTGGCAGGATCGAGCTCGAACCGCTCCAGCAGCTCGGCCCTGCGGGTGGACGCGGGCCGGATGCCGCGCATCCGCAGCAGCAGGTCGATCACCTCGCCGCCGGAGAGGTTGGGCCACAAGGAGACGTCGCCGGGCACGTAGGCCAGCCGGCGATGGATCTCCACCCCGTCGCGCCACGGGTCCAGGCCGAACACCGAGGCGGACCCGCCATCGGTGCGCAGCAGCCCGAGCAGGGCGCGGATCGTGGTGGACTTGCCGGCGCCGTTCGGACCGAGGAAGCCGTGGATCTCCCCGGGCGCCACCGTCAGGTCGAGCCCGTCGAGCGCCCGGACCCGGCCGAAGTCCTTGACCAGGCCCTGGACCTGGATCACCGGAGCAGCGTCCACACCTCCACCCTAGTGGGGCGGGGCCGGCCGCTGCTGCGGCGCGTTGCGCACCACGACTCGCACCGCCTGCGCGTCGGCGACGGCGCCCGCCAGCTCGCGGCTGCGGGGGTCGGGCACGGGGAGCCACGGCTCCACCGGGACCGCTCCCCGCAGGCGGGCGTCCGCCAGGACCCGGTCCACCGCCGTGCGGTCCCCGCCGACCACCAGCGGCAGGCCCGCGGTGGTCCCGAGCACCTGGGACGCGTGCTCGGCCGCCGCCTCGAAGGCGTGCCGCGCCTGGTTGTCGCGGCGGCGCGCGAACCGCTGCTGGCTCTGCCCACCGGCCTTGGTGCGACCCTGCACGTGCCGCCGTCCGACCTTCTGCCGGACGACCCTGCCGCGGTCGAGCAGCGCGACGGCGAATCCACCCTTGCGGACCAGCAGCACGCCCCACCGGACCGGCGGCGTCGCCGCGCCGACCAGGCCGGCCACCTCCGGCGGACCGTCGTACCCCGCACCGAACGGCAGGGCCGCGACGAACGTCGACCCGTCGGGCGCCTCGCCGCGCAGCCGGCCGTCGACGACCGCCAGGGTCGGCGGGCCGTGCCGGAGAGCGAAGTTCTCCACCCACCGCTCCAGGCGGGAGACGGGCACCAGCGTGGCGACCACGTCGCCGGTCGTCATCCCGAGACCCTCAGACGTTGAACCCCAGCGCCCGCAGCATCTCGCGGCCGTCCTCGGTGATCTTGTCGGGCCCCCAGGGCGGCATCCACACCCAGTTGATGGCGACGTCCGCGACCATGCCCTCCAGCGCGGAGCGGGTCTGGTCGGTGATCACGTCGGTGAGCGGGCAGGCCGCCGAGGTGAGCGTCATGTCCAGCACCACGTTGCTGGACTCGTCCACGTGGACCCCGTAGAGCAGGCCGAGGTCGACGACGTTGATGCCGAGCTCGGGGTCGACGACGTCCTTCATCGCCTCGGTGACGTCCTCGACGGTCACGGTCGAGCCTGAGGGGTGGACCTCGGGCAGGTCCTCGGTGCTGGTCACGAGTTCTCCTCCTCGACTGGGGCGGCCAGGGCGGCGACGGTGGCGTCCTTCCAGGCCATCCACGGCAGCAGTGCGCACTTGACCCGGGCGGGGAACCTGGCCACGCCGGAGAACGCGACGGCGTCCTCGAGCACCTCCTCGTCGGGCTCGACCTGCCCCTTGCCCTGCATCAGGGTGAGGAAGGCCTGGTGGGTGACCATCGCCTCCTCGACCGACCTGCCGATGACCAGGTCGGTGAGCACGGAGGCGGCGGCCTGGGAGATCGAGCAGCCGAGCGCGTCGTAGGACACGTCCTCGACCCGGCCGCCGGACAGGTGCACGCGAAGGGTCACCTCGTCACCGCAGGTGGGGTTGACGTGGTGCACCTCGGCGTCGTACGGCGCGCGCAGTCCCTTGTGGTGGGGGTGCTTGTAGTGGTCGAGGATGATCTCTTGGTAGAGGGAGTCCAGCTCGGTCGACATCGTGCTCAGCCCAACCTGAAGTAGTCGCGGGTGTATTCCAGCCCCTCGACCAGCGCGTCGATCTCGGCCGGGGTCGTGTACAGGTAGGACGACATCCGCGTCGAGGCCTGGACCCCGAAGCGGGCGTGGGCCGGCTTGGCGCAGTGGTGGCCCGCGCGCACGGCGATCCCGCGGGTGTCGAGCACCGTGGCGACGTCGTGGGGGTGCACGCCCTCCATCTCGAAGGCGATGGCGCCGCCCCGCTGGTCGGCCTCGCGCGGCCCCAGCACCGTCAGGCCCGGGACGGTGGCGAGCCCCTCCAGCGCGTAGGCGGTGAGGGCCTGCTCGTGACGCCGCACGTTCTCCATGCCCAGGTGGGACAGGTAGGCCACCGCGGCACCCAGCCCGACGGCCTCGACGATCGGCGGCGTGCCCGCCTCGAACTTGTGCGGCACGGGGGCGTAGGTGGACTTCGCCATGGTCACCGTGGCGATCATCTCGCCGCCGCCGAGGAACACGGGCAGCTGGTCGAGCACCTCCCGGCGTCCCCACAGGACCCCGATCCCGGTGGGCCCGACCACCTTGTGGCCGGTGAAGACCAGGACGTCGGCGCCGGAGGCGACGACGTCGACCGGGAGCTGCGGCGCGGCCTGGGAGGCGTCGACCACGACGAGTGCGCCGACCTCGTGGGCCCGGCGCGCGATCTCGGCCACCGGGTTGATCGTGCCGAGCATGTTCGACACCCAGGTCAGGGAGACCACCTTGGTCCGCTCGGTGATCAGGTCGTCGATCCCCGAGAGGTCCAGCAGCCCGTCGTCGGTCAGGCCGAACCAGCGCAGCGTGGCTCCCTTGCGCTCGGCGAGGAGCTGCCACGGGACGATGTTGGAGTGGTGCTCCATCTCGGTGATGACGATCTCGTCGCCGGGCCCGACCGCGCGCGGTCCCTCGGCCCAGGCCAGGGTGTGGGAGACCAGGTTGAGCGCCTCGGTGGCGTTCTTGGTGAACACGACCTCCTCGCGCGAGGGGGCGCCGACGAAGGCGGCGACGGCGTCGCGGGCCGACTCGAAGGCCTCGGTGGCCTCCGCACCCAGCTGGTGCATCGCTCGGGCGATGTTCGCGTTGTGCCGCTCGAGGTGGTCGACCATGGCGTCGATCACCACCTGCGGCTTCTGGGAGGTGTTCGCACTGTCCAGGTAGACCAGGGGGCGACCGCCCGCGAGGGTGCGCGAGAGGATCGGGAAGTCCTTGCGGACCACGTCCAGGTCGGGGAGCAGGCCGGGCAGGGTCACAGCGTCGCCTTGACGTACTTGTCGTAGCCCTCGGCCTCGAGCTGCTCGGCCAGCTCGGGACCGCCCTCCTCGGCGATCCGTCCCGCCACGAACACGTGCACGTAGTCGGGCGTGATGTAGCGCAGGATGCGCGTGTAGTGGGTGATCAGCAGCACGCCCTTGTCGCCGGCCGCCTTGAACCGGTTCACCCCCTCGGCCACCACCTTGAGCGCGTCGATGTCCAGGCCGGAGTCGGTCTCGTCGAGCACGGCGACCTTCGGGTCCAGCAGCTCCAGCTGGGCGATCTCGTGGCGCTTCTTCTCGCCGCCGGAGAAGCCCTCGTTGACGTTGCGCTGGGAGAAGGCCGGGTCGAGGCCGGTGCGGCTCAGGGCGGCGTTGACGTCCTTGACCCAGGTGCGCAGCTTGGGCGCCTCGCCGTCCACCGCGGTCTTGGCGGTGCGCAGGAAGTTCGCCACCGAGACCCCGGGCACCTCGACCGGGTACTGCATGGCCAGGAAGAGCCCGGCGCGGGCCCGCTCGTCCACGGTCATGCCGAGCACGTCGGCCCCGTCCAGGGTGACGGTCCCCCCGGTCACGGTGTACTTGGGGTGACCGGCGATCGAGTAGGCCAGGGTCGACTTGCCCGAGCCGTTGGGCCCCATGATCGCGTGCGTCTCACCGTCGCGGATCGTCAGCGTGACCCCGGTGAGGATCTCCTTCGGGCCGTCCTCGGTGTCGACCGCGACGTGCAGGTCCTTGATCTCCAGCGTGCTCATGAAGCTGACTCTCCTAGCTCGGGGTGACGCCGTTGAGCGTCCGGGTCGGGTCGATGTACACGTCGTCGCCGCGCACCTCGACCGGGAAGGTGGCCACCGGCTCGGTGGCCGGCAGGACGGTGGGCTTGCCGGTGCGCAGGTCGAAGGTCGAGCCGTGCAGCCAGCACTCGACGGTGCAGTCGACCACCTCGCCCTCGCTGAGCGGGACCGCCGCGTGGGAGCACTGGTCCTGCAGGGCGAAGACCTCCTCCCCCTGCCGGGCCACGGCCAGGTCGACGCCGGCGAGGGTCACCGCCAGCGGTGCGTCCTGGGGTACGTCGGCCAGGACGCAGGCGCGCTCGAAGCCCATCAGAGCACCCCCGACCCGACCGAGCGGGCCAGCTCGGCCTCGACCGTGGTGACCAGCTGCGTCTCGAGCTCGGGCACGTCGATGCGGCGGATCAGGTCGTGGAAGAAGCCGTGCACGACCAGGCGCCGGGCCTCCACCTCGTCGATCCCGCGGGAGCGGAGGTAGAACAGCTGCTCGTCGTCGAACCGGCCGGTGGCCGAGGCGTGCCCGGCACCCTCGATCTCGCCCGTCTCGATCTCCAGGTTCGGCACGGAGTCGGCCTGGCAGCCGTCGGTGAGCACCAGGTTGCGGTTCTCCTCGTAGGTGTCGATGCCCTCCGCGACCTTGCGGATCAGCACGTTGCCGATCCACACCGCGTGCGCGCCCTCGCCCTGCAGCGCCCCCTTGTAGACCACGTGGCTGCGGGTCCGCGGGGCGGTGTGATCGACGAAGAGCCGGTGCTCGATGTGCTGCCCCTCGTCGGCGAAGTAGAGGCCCAGCATCTCCACGGCACCGCCCGGTCCGGCGTACTCCGCCGTCGTGTCGTGCCGGACGAGGTCCCCGCCGAAGGAGACCGCGACGTGCTTGAACGTCGCGTCCCGCCCGACCCGGGCGTGCTGGGTGGAGTGGTGGACGGAGTCGTCGGCCCAGTCCTGCAGGCTGACGACGGTGAGCTGGGCGCCGTCGCCCACGACGAGCTCGACGTTCTCCGCGAACGTCGCCGAGCCCTCGAAGCGCAGCACCACGGTCGCGCGGGAGAAGGCGCCGGCCCGGACCACCAGGTGGCCGGCTGCGGCCCGGTCCACGCCCTCCCCGGTCACCGTCACCGTGGTCACGCCCTGCACCGCCGTGTCCGCCGGGACGTCCAGCAGCCGCACCCGGTCGGTGGCGGCCCAGGCCCGGGCGCTGACCCGGTCGGTGGGCACCAGCCCGGACGACCCCCGCGCCTGGTGCGTCGCCGGCACCACCTCGGTGGTCACGCCGGGGGCGAGGTCGACGGCCACCCGGACGTCCCCGTCCAGGGGGGCGTCGGTGTGCAGCCCGCGCAGCCGCCGCAGCGGCGTGAACCGCCACACCTCCTCCCGGCCGGTGGGCACGGCGTGGTCGGCCACGTCGACCGAGCCGACCGGGTGCAGGTGGCTCGAGACAGGGCTGGTCTCCACGGCCCCGGCGACGTTCGGGGCCTCTGTCACCGTCGTCATCCGACAGCACCCTCCATCTGCAGCTCGATCAGGCGGTTGAGCTCCAGGGCGTACTCCATCGGAAGCTCCTTGGCGATGGGCTCGACGAAGCCACGGACGATCATGGCCATCGCCTCGTCCTGCTCCAGGCCGCGCGACATCAGGTAGAACAGCTGGTCCTCACTGACCTTCGACACGCTGGCCTCGTGGCCCATCGAGACGTCGTCCTCACGGATGTCGACGTAGGGGTAGGTGTCGGAGCGGCTGATCTGGTCGACCAGCAGCGCGTCGCACAGCACGTTGGACCTCGAGCCGTGCGCACCCTCGTTGACCTGCACCAGGCCGCGGTACGACGTCCGGCCGCCGCCGCGCGCCACCGACTTGGACAGGATCGAGCTCGAGGTGTGCGGCGCGGCGTGCACCATCTTCGCCCCGGCGTCCTGGTGCTGCCCCTCCCCGGCGAACGCGATCGACAGCGTCTCCCCCCGCGCGTGCTCGCCCATCAGGTAGACCGCGGGGTACTTCATGGTCACCTTCGAGCCGATGTTCCCGTCGACCCACTCCATGGTGGCGCCGGCCTCGCAGACCGCGCGCTTGGTCACCAGGTTGTAGACGTTGTTCGACCAGTTCTGGATCGTGGTGTAGCGGCAGCGGCCGCCCTTCTTCACGATGATCTCGACGACCGCGGAGTGCAGGGAGTCGGAGGAGTAGATCGGCGCCGTGCAGCCCTCGACGTAGTGCACGTAGGCGCCCTCGTCGACGATGATCAGGGTGCGCTCGAACTGGCCCATGTTCTCGGTGTTGATGCGGAAGTAGGCCTGCAGCGGGATGTCCACGTGGACCCCCGGCGGGACGTAGATGAACGAGCCGCCCGACCAGACCGAGGTGTTGAGCGAGGCGAACTTGTTGTCGCCCACCGGGATCACCGTGGTGAAGTACTGCTTGAAGAGCTCCTCGTGCTCCTTCAGCGCGGTGTCGGTGTCGAGGAAGATGACGCCCTGCTCCTCCAGGTCCTCCCGGATCTGGTGGTAGACGACCTCGCTCTCGTACTGCGCCGCCACCCCGGCGACCAGCCGCTGCTTCTCGGCCTCGGGGATGCCGAGCCGGTCGTAGGTGTTCTTGATGTCCTCGGGCAGGTCCTCCCAGGACTGCGCCTGCTTCTCGGTGGAGCGGACGAAGTACTTGATGTTGTCGAAGTCGATGCCGCCGAGCTCGGCGCCCCAGGTCGGCATCGGCTTGCGCTGGAAGAGCTTGAGCCCCTTGAGCCGCAGGTCGAGCATCCACTCGGGCTCGCCCTTCTTGCCCGAGATGTCGCGGACCACGTCCTCGTTGAGACCACGCTGGGCGCTCGCCCCCGCCACGTCGCGGTCGTGCCAGCCGAACTCGTAGCGGCCGATCCCTTCGAGCCCGGGGTTGAGCTCGTCGATGCTGGTCATCAGGACTCCTTCGGAGTGGGGATACACGTGGTGCACACGCCGTCGCCGTGGGCGATGGTGGCCAGCCGGGCGACGTGGGTGCCGAGAACCCGGCTGATCGCCTCGGTCTCCGCCTCGCACAGCTCGGGGAACTCGTGGGCGACGTGCGAGACCGGGCAGTGCTGCTGGCAGAGCTGGTCGCCGATCACCGGCAGGTCGCGCACGCTCGCGGCGTACCCCTCCTCGGTGAAGACCCGGGCCAGGGCCTCCGCGGGGCTGAGGGCGGGGTTCGCCCGAGCCACGCGCTGGTAGTCGCGCTCGATGAAGGCCACCCGGCGTCGCGCGAACTCCGCGACCGCCTCCGGCCCCGCCGTCTCGGCGAGGAAGCGCAGTGCCTGGGCGGCCAGGTCGTCGTACTGCTGGGCGAAGTGGTCGCGGCCGGCCTCGGTGAGCCGGAAGGCGCGGGCCGGGCGCCCCCGTCCCCTGCTGGCCCGCACCCGGGGCTCGGCCGGCTCCAGGACCCCCTGCTCGACCATCTGGTCGAGGTGGCGGCGCACGGCGGCCGGGGTCAGGTCCAGCCGACGCGCCAGCTCGGCCGCGGTCGAGGGGCCGTTCTCGAGGATGGACCTGGCCACCCGCTCGCGCGTCGGCGCGTCCCCAGCGAGGGGCTGCGGGGAGGTCGCGACGAATTGCACAACACCAGTGTGACGTTATTGGCCCACCCGGTTCAAGTAAGGGTCGCCTTAGTCACCCGCCTGCCGGGGACTTCCTAGACTGAACGGGTGCCCGACTCCCCCGTCCCCTCCGCGGCGCCCGCGGTGGAGGTCGACGGCCTGGTGATGCGGTACGGCGCCAAGGTCGCCGTCGACGCGCTGAGCCTGACGGTCCCGCGCACGACGATCACCGCGGTGCTCGGCCCCAACGGGGCGGGCAAGACCACCACGCTGGAGACCTGCGAGGGCTACCGGAGGCCCCAGCAGGGCACGGTGCGGGTCCTCGGTCTGGACCCGCAGCGCGACCGCACCGCGCTGCTCCCCCGCATCGGGGTGATGCTGCAGAACGGCGGCGCCTGGTCCGGGGTACGGGCGATGGAGATGCTGCGCCACGTCGCCCGGCTGCACGCGCACCCGCTGGACACCGAGGCGCTGGCCGAGCGGCTGGGGCTCGGCGAGTGCGGCCGTACCCCGTACCGGCGGCTGTCGGGGGGCCAGCAGCAGCGCCTCGCGCTGGCGCTGGCGGTCGTGGGCCGTCCGGAGCTGGTCTTCGTCGACGAGCCCACCGCCGGCATGGACCCGCACGCCCGCCGGGCGACCTGGGACCTGCTGCGCGAGCTGCGGGCCGACGGGGTGACCGTGGTGCTGACCACCCATCACATGGACGAGGCCGAGCGCCTGGCGGACCACATCCACATCGTCGACCACGGTCGGCTGGTCGGCTCGGGCACACCCGAGCAGCTGACCGAGGGCGGCACCCGCGACCTCGAGGACGTCTTCCTCGCCCTCACCGCCAAGGGACTCGGCTCGTGAGCGGCACCTACGCCCCGCGCCCCGGGAGCGCCCCTCTGCGTCAGCAGGTCTGGGCGCAGACCGGGATGGAGACCAGGCTGATGCTGCGCAACGGCGAGCAGCTGCTGCTCGCCGTGGTGATCCCCGTGATCGTGCTCGTCGGCGGGGTGATGGCCGCCGAGCACCTCGACGTGGCGCTGGACCATCCGGCTGTCGACGTGTTCACCCCCGGGGTGCTGGCGCTCGCGGTGATGTCGACCTCGTTCACCTCACTGGCGATCATGACCGGGTTCGAGCGCCGCTACGGCGTCATCAAGCGCCTCGGTGCCTCCCCGCTCCCCCGGCACGGCCTGCTGCTGGGCAAGGTGGGCGCGCTGGTCATCGTCGAGTCGCTCCAGGTCGCGATGATCAGCGTCGTCGCCGCGTTCCTCGGGTGGGACCCCGCCAACGGCTGGCTCCCCGCCCTGGTGGCGCTGGTGCTCGGCACCGCTGCCTTCGCCTCCCTCGGCCTCTTCCTCGCCGGGGTGCTCCGCGCGGAGGCCACGCTGGCCGCGGCCAACCTCATCTACCTGCTGCTGCTCGCGGGCGGGGCGGTGGTGCTGCCCAGCGACTCCTACGGCGCGCTCGGCGGGATCGTCACCTGGCTGCCCTCCGGCGCGCTCGGCGAGGCGATGCGAGCAGCGTTCCTCGGGGGGGTGTTCGCCTGGACCGACCTCGCGGTGCTGGCCGGCTGGGCCCTGGTCGGCACCGCACTCACGGCAAGGACATTCACGTGGGAATGAGTCCGTGGCTCACTCGGCTCGGCTGGGCGACGCTGGTCGCCAACTCCGCCCTGGTGGTCACCGGCGGTGCGGTCCGGCTGACCGGCTCCGGCCTCGGCTGCCCCACCTGGCCCCGCTGCACCGAGGAGTCGTTCACCCCCCACGGGGCCCTGGACGTCCACTCGGCCATCGAGTTCGGCAACCGGACCCTGACCTTCGTGCTCGCCGCCATCGCCATCGCCACCTTCGTCGTGGCCTGGCGCAGCGGCCGGCGCGACCTGCGCCGGCTCGCGCTGGTGCTGGCCCTGGGCATCCCGGCCCAGGCCGTCCTCGGCGGGATCACCGTGCTCACCGACCTGAACCCCTGGGTCGTCTCCCTGCACATGCTGCCGTCCCTGGCGATCATCGGGCTCTCGGTGCTGTTCCTGCGCCGCATCGACCACCCCGACCCGACCGTGCAGCACGGCCCGGTGCCCACCCTGGCCTGGCTGACCTTCGCGACCGCCTGGGTGGTGATGTACGTCGGCACCATCGTCACCGGCTCCGGCCCGCACGCCGGGGACGCGGACGCCAAGCGCAACGGCCTCGACCCGCTCCAGATGAGCCAGCTCCACGCCGACGTGGTGTTCCTGCTCCTCGGGCTCACCGTCGGCCTGCTCCTCGCGCTGCGCGCCACGGACGCCGCGCCGGTGACGCTCCAGGCCGTGGCGACGCTGCTCGCGGTCGAGCTCGCGCAGGGTCTGGTCGGGTTCGTCCAGTACTTCAGCGACCTGCCCATCCTGCTGGTCGGGCTGCACATGCTCGGCACGGCGCTGGTCTCCGCCGCCGTCACCTGGGCGCTGGTGCTGGTGCGCGAGGTCCCGCCGCTCGCTCAGCCCCCGAGCAGCGGGTCGATGGCGACCGCCACGAAGAGCAGCGCCAGGTAGAGGTTCGACATGTGGAACAGCCGCATCGGTTGGATCACGCTGAGGCTGTCGCTGCGGCGCGCCCGCGCCCACATCCGGTGCGCCTCGGCCAGGAACACCACCCCGAGCAGCGCGGCCACCACCGGGTAGAACCATCCCGTCCCGCCGACGGGCCACAGCAGCAGCGAGGTCGCCACGGTCGCCCAGCTGTAGAGCACGATCTGGCGGCCGACCACCGAGGCGGGCGCGACGACCGGCAGCATCGGCACGTCGACGTTCGCGTAGTCCTCGCGGTAGCGCAGGGCGAGCGCCCACGTGTGCGGCGGCGTCCAGAAGAACACCACGGCGAAGAGCACCACCGGCGGCCAGGCCAGCTCTCCGGTGACCGCCGTCCAGCCGATCAGGGCGGGGAAGCACCCGGCCAGCCCGCCCCACACGATGTTCTGGGTGGTCCGCCGCTTGAGCAGCACGGTGTAGACGCCCAGGTAGAAAGCCTCGGCCACCAGCGCCAGCACCGCCGAGAGCACGTTGACCCAGACGACCAGGACCACGGTGGCGAGGACGCCCAGCACGGTCCCGAAGACGAGCGCGGCCGCGGGAGAGACGATGTGGCGCGGGAGCGCCCGCCGCCGGGTGCGCCGCATCTGCTCGTCGATGTCGCGGTCGTACACGCAGTTGAGCGCCGACGCGGACCCGGAGGAGAGCGCGCCGCCCACCACCGTCGCGAGCACCACTCCCAGCGGCGGCACCCCTCCCGCGGCGAAGAACATCACCGGCACGGTGGTCAGGAGCAGCAGCTCCATCACCCGCGGCTTGGTGAGCCCGACGTACGCCGCGACCACGTCGCGCCAGCCGGCGCGCGGACTGCCAGCCGGCTCCGCCGCCGACGTCTCCGCCGCGGCGGACGGGCGAACGTGCGTCACAGGGAATCCTCGGGTCGCGACGGGGTACTGGCTGGTCGAGTCTATCGGCAGCCAGCAGTAGGCTCAGTGCTGCCCGTGACCAGGGCCGCCGACCCAGCCCGCAGCCGAAGGGACATCCCGTGACCACGACGCCCGCTCCGTTGGACTGGAACGAGACCGACGACCGAGCCGTGGACACGGTCCGGGTGCTGGCGATGGACGCCGTCCAGAAGGTGGGCAACGGCCACCCGGGCACGGCCATGAGCCTGGCGCCCGCGGCGTACGTGCTGTTCCAGAAGGTGATGCGCCACGACCCGGCCGACCCCGACTGGATCGCCCGGGACCGCTTCGTGCTCTCCTGCGGGCACTCCAGCCTCACCCTCTACCTCCAGCTGTTCCTGGGCGGCTGGGGGCTGGAGCTCGACGACATCAAGGCCTTGCGCACCTGGGGCAGCAAGACCCCCGGCCACCCCGAGTTCGGGCACACCGCAGGGGTGGAGACGACGACCGGTCCGCTGGGCCAGGGCATCGGCAACGCCGTCGGCATGGCGATGGCGGCGCGCCGCGAGCGCGGGCTGCTCGACCCCGAGGCGGCGCCCGGCGAGTCGCTGTTCGACCACCACGTCTACGCCCTGTGCTCCGACGGCGACGTGCAGGAGGGGGTCAGCGGCGAGGCGTCCTCGATCGCCGGGACCCAGCGGCTGGGCAACCTCACGGTGATCTACGACGACAACAACATCTCGATCGAGGACAACACCGACGTGGCGTTCACCGAGGACGTCGCGGCCCGCTACGAGGCCTACGGCTGGCACGTCCAGAGCGTGGACTGGACCCAGGACGGCACCGGCTACCGCGAGGACGTCCCTGCCCTCTACGCGGCGCTCCAGGCGGCGCGGGAGGTCACCGACCGGCCCAGCTTCATCAGGCTGCGCACGATCATCGCGTGGCCGGCACCGCACGCACAGAACACCGGCAAGGCGCACGGCTCGGCGCTGGGCGCCGAGGAGGTGGCAGCCACCAAGCAGCTGCTCGGCTTCGACGCCGCCCGCACGTTCGAGGTGGACCCCGCGGTGCTGGCGCACACCCGGCGGCTGCGTGAGCGCGGCGCCGCGGCCGGAGCGGCCTGGGACGAGCAGTACGCCGCGTGGTCGCAGGCCCACCCCGAGCGGGCCGCGCTGCTGCACCGGCTGCGCGGCTGCACGCTGCCCGAGGGCTGGGCCGAGGCGCTGCCCACGTTCCCCGCCGACGAGGCGGGCATGGCCACCCGCAAGGCCTCCGGCACCGTCCTCAACGCGATCGCCGAGCGGATCCCCGAGCTCTGGGGCGGCTCGGCCGACCTGGCGGAGTCCAACAACACCACCATCGAGTCGGCGCCCTCCTTCATCCCCGAGGACCGGTCCACCCCGATGTGGCACGGCGACCCCCACGCCGGCCGGGTGCTGCACTTCGGGATCCGCGAGCACGGCATGGGCGCGATCCTCAACGGCATCGCCGTCCACGGCGGCACCCGCGTCTTCGGCGGGACCTTCCTGACCTTCTCCGACTACATGCGTCCCTCGGTCCGGCTGGCCGCGATGATGGGGCTGCCCGTCACCTACGTGTGGACCCACGACTCGATCGGCCTCGGCGAGGACGGCCCGACCCACCAGCCCGTCGAGCACCTGGCCGCGCTCCGGGCGATCCCAGGCCTGGACGTCGTCCGTCCCGCCGACGCCAACGAGACCGCCGCGTGCTGGCAGGCCGTCCTCGAGCACACCGACCGGCCGGCCGGGCTGGTGCTCACCCGGCAGAACGTGCCGACCTTCCCGCGCGGGCAGGACGGCTACGCCGACACCACGCAGGTGCACCGCGGCGGCTACGTGCTGCTCGACGCCGAGAACGCCCAGCCGGACGTGGTGCTGATCGGCACCGGCTCGGAGGTCCAGCTGGCCGTGCGCGCCCGGGAGCTGCTCGCGGAGAAGGGCATCACCGCGCGCGTGGTGTCGATGCCGTGCCGGGAGTGGTTCGACGCCCAGGAGACCGCCTACCGAGAGACCGTCATCCCGCCCATCGTCCGCGCCCGGGTCAGCGTCGAGGCGGGCGTGGCCCAGGGCTGGCGCGAGGTGGTGGGCGACCACGGACGCATCGTGTCGATCGAGCAGTACGGCGCCTCGGCGGACTACGCCCGGGTCTACCGCGAGTACGGCGTCACCGCAGAGGCGGTGGCGGCAGCCGCGGAGGACAGCATCCGGTCGGTGACCGGCTAGCGCACCACCCGACGAGAAGGAAGAGACCATGGCACAACCACTGAAGGAGCTGGCCGGGGCGGGAGTCTCGATCTGGCTGGACGACCTGTCCCGGGAGCGCCTGGAGACCGGGAACCTGGTCGACCTGGTGCGCTCGTACGAGGTGACCGGCGTGACCACGAACCCGACGATCTTCGCCGCCGCGCTCAACCAGGGATCACGCTACGACGAGGAGGTGGCCAGACTCGCGGCCGACGGGGCCGACGTGGACACCACCGTGTTCACGCTCACCACCGGCGACGTGCGCAGCGCCTGCGACGTGCTGCGCCCGGCGTTCGACGCCACGGGCGGGGTGGACGGGCGCGTCTCGATCGAGGTGGCCCCCGACCTGGCCCACGACACCGAGGCCACCCTGGCCGCCGCGCGGACCCTGTGGGCGGCGGTGGACCGGCCCAACCTGCTGATCAAGATCCCCGGCACGCCGGAGGGCTGGCCCGCCGTCACCGAGGCACTCGGCGAGGGCATCTGCGTGAACGTCACCCTGATCTTCGGGCTCGACCAGTACGCCCACGTGATGGAGGCCTACCTCGCCGGGCTCGAGAAGGCGCGGGCCGCCGGTCACGACCTCTCCGCGATCCACTCGGTCGCCAGCTTCTTCGTCTCCCGGGTCGACACCGAGGTGGACAAGCGCCTGGACGCCCTGGGTGCCGACCCGGCGCTGAAGGGCAAGGCGGGGATCGCCAACGCCCGCCTCGCCCACCAGGCGTGCGGGGAGTTCTTCAGCGGCCCGCGCTGGGAGTCGCTGGCGGCCGACGGGGCCCGGGTGCAGCGGCCGCTGTGGGCCTCGACCGGCGTGAAGAACCCCGAGTACGACGACACGATGTACGTCGTGGACCTCGCCGTCGACGGCACGGTCAACACGATGCCGGAGAAGACGCTGCACGCTGTCGCCGACCACGGCAGGATCCGCGGGGACCAGGTGCGGCCCCACTACGCCGACGCCCGCGCCCACCTCGACGCCCTGGCGGCGGTCGGCGTCGAGTACGACGACGTCATCGCCGTACTGATCCGAGAGGGTGTGGAGAAGTTCATCGACTCCTGGCACGAGCTCCTCGACACCGTCCGGCTGAACCTGGAGAAGGCGGTCCAGCACCCGTGACCGCCACGCCCGTGGACCCCACGACCACCGCAGCGTGGGCCAGGCTCACCGAGCTCGCGGCGGGGTTCACCCCCGACCTGCGCACGTGGTTCGCCGACGACCCCGGGCGCGTCGAGCGGCTGACCCTCCAGGCCGCCGACCTCCTGGTGGACCTCTCCAAAGGGCTCCTGGACGACGAGGTGCTGGCGGCGCTGCTGGACCTGGCCGAGCAGGTCGACCTGGCCGGTCGTCGTGAGGCGATGTTCCGCGGGGAGCGCATCAACGTCACCGAGGGCAGGTCGGTGCTGCACACCGCCCTGCGCCTCCCCGCCGGCGCCACGCTGGAGGTGGACGGGCACGACGTGGTGGCGGAGGTCCACGAGGTGCTCCGACGGGTGTACGAGTTCGCCGACAGGGTCCGGTCGGGGGCCTGGACCGGGGTGACCGGCGCCCGGATCCGCACGGTCGTCAACATCGGCATCGGCGGCTCCGACCTCGGGCCGGTGATGGCCTACGAGGCGCTCGCCCCCTACGTCCACCCTGAGCTCGAGTGCCGGTTCATCAGCAACATCGACCCCACCGACGCCGCGCGGACGCTGGCGGACCTGGACCCGGCCACGACGCTGTTCATCGTGTCCAGCAAGACCTTCGGCACGCTGGAGACCCTCACCAACGCCCGGCTGTGCCGCGCCTGGCTCCTCGACCGGCTGCGCGCCGTCGGCGTCGACGACGACCGCCGGGCGGTGGCCCGGCACTTCGTGGCGGTGTCCACCGCCCTGGACAAGGTCGCCGACTTCGGCATCGACCCGGCCAACGCCTTCGGGTTCTGGGACTGGGTGGGCGGGCGGTACTCGCTCGACTCCGCCATCGGCACCTCCCTGGCGGTCGCCATCGGCCCGGAGCGGTTCGCCGAGCTGCTCGCCGGGATGCACGCGGTCGACGAGCACTTCCGCACCACCGAGGCGGCCCGCAACGTGCCGGCGCTGATGGGGCTGCTCAACGTCTGGTACACCAACTTCCTCGGGGCACAGACCCACGCGGTGCTGCCCTACGCCCAGCTGCTGCACCGTTTCCCGGCGTACCTCCAGCAGCTCACGATGGAGTCCAACGGGAAGGGCGTCCGCTGGGACGGCGCCCCGGTGACCACCGAGACCGGCGAGGTGTTCTGGGGCGAGCCGGGGACCAACGGCCAGCACGCGTTCTACCAGCTGATCCACCAGGGCACCCGGCTGGTCCCCGCCGACTTCATCGCGGTGGCGACCCCGCCGTACCCCCTGCGCGACGGCGACGTCGACGTGCACGAGCTGTTCCTGGCGAACTTCTTCGCCCAGACCCGGGCGCTCGCGTTCGGCAAGACGGCGGAGGAGGTGCGCGCCGAGGGCACGCCCGAGGCGATCGTGTCGGCCCGGGTGTTCTCCGGGAACCGGCCGACCACCTCCCTCATGGCGCCGGCGCTGACCCCGTCGGTGCTCGGCCAGCTGATCGCGCTCTACGAGCACATCACCTTCACGCAGGGCGTCGTCTGGGGCATCGACAGCTTCGACCAGTGGGGCGTGGAGCTCGGCAAGCAGCTCGCCCAGCAGATCGTCCCGGCCGTCGCCGGGGACGCCGAGGCGCGGGACCGCCAGGACGCGTCGACCCGGGCGCTGATCGACTACTACCGGGCACACCGCCGGTGACGACCCGCCGCAACCCGCTCCGCGACCCCCAGGACCGTCGCCTGCCGCGGATTGCGGGGCCGTGCGGGATGGTGCTGTTCGGGGTCACCGGCGACCTCTCGCGCAAGAAGGTGATGCCGGCGGTCTACGACCTGGCCAACCGCGGTCTGCTGCCCCCGGGGTTCTCGCTGGTCGGGTTCGCCCGGCGCGACTGGGCCGACCAGGACTTCGCGCAGATCGTGCACGACTCGGTCCGGGAGCACGCGCGGACGGAGTTCCGCGAGGAGGTCTGGCGCCAGCTCGCGGAGGGGGTGCGGTTCGTGCCCGGCGACTTCGCCGACGACGTGGCGTTCTCGACCCTGCGGCGCACCATCGAGGAGCTCGACGCGGCGCGCGGCACCGAAGGCAACCACGCCTTCTACCTCTCGATCCCGCCCCGGTTCTTCGGGGACGTCATCGAGCAGCTCCAGGAGCACGGTCTCGCCGAGAACCGCGAGGGGACCTGGCGGCGGGTGGTCGTGGAGAAGCCGTTCGGGCACGACCTCGCCTCGGCGCGCGAGCTCAACGACATCCTGGGGAGGGTGTTCCCCAGCGGCTCGGTGTTCCGCATCGACCACTACCTCGGCAAGGAGACCGTGCAGAACATCCTGGCGATGCGGTTCGCCAACACGATGTTCGAGCCGATCTGGAACTCCAACTACGTCGACCACGTGCAGATCACCATGGCGGAGGACATCGGCATCGGCGGGCGTGCCGGCTACTACGACGGCATCGGCGCCGCCCGCGACGTCATCCAGAACCACCTGATCCAGCTGATGGCGCTGATCGCGATGGAGGAGCCGACGTCGTTCGACGCCGAGAGCCTGCGGCAGGAGAAGATCAAGGTGCTCTCCTCGGTGACGCTGCCGAACCGGCTCGACCTCTCCACCGCCCGGGGGCAGTACGTCGGTGGCTGGGCAGGTGGCGTCCCGGTGCCCGGCTACCTGGAGGAGGAGGGCATCCCGGCGGACTCCACCACCGAGACCTTCGCCGCCGTCCGGCTCAACGTCGAGAACCGGCGCTGGGCCGGGGTGCCGTTCTACCTGCGCACCGGCAAGCGGCTGGGCCGCCGCGTCACCGAGGTCGCGGTGGTCTTCAAACGTGCGCCGCACCTGCCGTTCTCGGCCCACTCCACCGAGGAGCTCACCCAGAACGCCCTGGTGGTGCGGGTGCAGCCCGACGAGGGGCTGACCGTGCGGTTCGGCTCCAAGGTGCCCGGCACCGCGATGGAGATCCGCGACGTGAACATGGACTTCGCCTACGGGGGCACGTTCACCGAGGCCTCGCCCGAGGCCTACGAGCGGCTGATCCTCGACGTCCTGCTCGGCGACCCGCCGCTGTTCCCCCGCCACGAGGAGGTCGAGCTCTCCTGGAGGATCCTGGACCCGGTGCTCGCGCACTGGGCCCGCAAGGGCCGCCCCGACGAGTACGCCTCGGGGACCTGGGGACCGGCGTCGGCCACCGCGATGATGGCCCGCGACGGCAGGGTGTGGAGGCGGCCGTGATCGAGCTGGTGGACACCAACGCGGCGGAGATCGCGGCCGAGTTCGTGCGAGCCCGAGTCCGGGCCGGCTCCCCGGCGATGGGCATGGTGATGACGCTGGTCATCGTGGTCGACCAGGACCGCGCACCGGCGGCGATGGAGGCCGCCCGGGAGGCCTCCCACGAGCACCCGGCCCGGGTGCTCGGCGTGGTCCTGGGCAGCGCCCGGGGCCGGGCCAAGGTCCGCGCCCTGGTGAGCACCGGGAGCGGGTGGACGGGGGAGACGGCCTTCATCCGGCTCTCCGGCGAGGTGGTCAAGCACGCCGAGTCGGTGGTGCTGCCGCTGCTCCTGCCCGACTCCCCCGTCGCCGTGTGGTGGCCGGCCGACCACCCCGAGGACCCGGCCACCGACCCGATCGGCCGTCTCGCCCAGCGCCGGATCACCGACGCCGCGTTCGTCACCCGGGGCAAGCTGCGGGCGCTGCAGGCCCAGTGCGCGGCGTACTCCACCGGAAACACCGACCTGGCCTGGACCCGGATCACGCCCTGGCGGGCCCTGCTGGCGGCCGCGCTCGACCAGCACCCGCTCAAGGTGACCGAGGTCCACGTCGCCGCGGAGCGGATCAGCCCCAGCGCCGACCTGCTCGCCGCGTGGCTGAACCAGCGGCTCAAGGCGCCCGTGCGGCGAACCTCCTCGTCGGGGCCGGGGATCACCGAGGTCGGCCTGTCCACCGCGGAGGGACCGATCCGGATCGTGCGCACCGACGGGAAGCTGGCGACCTTCAGCTCCCCGGGGCGTCCCGACCGGCCGGTCGCCCTCAAGCGGCGGGCCCTGCCCGAGCTGCTCGCCGAGGAGCTGCGGCACCTCGACGAGGACGACGTGTACGCCGCGACGGCACGGCACCTGGTGACGATGACGCGGGAGCGGGAGGCGCGGTGAGCCCGACCCGGGTCGAGGTGCTCCCCGACGCCGAGGCGCTCGCCGAGCGGGTGGCCCGGGACCTGCTCACGCTGCTGCGGGCCGCACAGGCCACCGGCCGGGTCCCCCAGGTCGCGCTCACCGGCGGGACCGTCGCCGACCAGGTGCACCGGGCGGTCGGTCGGCTGGCGCCCGGCTCCGGGGTCGACTGGGCGCGGGTGGCGCTGTGGTGGGGTGACGAGCGCTTCGTGGCGCCCGACAGCCCCGACCGCAACGCGGGGCCGGCCCGGCGGGTGCTGCTCGACGTCGTCGGGGCCGACCCGGCGAAGGTCCACGAGATGCCCTCCACCGCCGACGCCCCCGACGTCGCGGCCGGTGCCGCGGCGTACTCCTCGACCGTGCTGGCCTACGTCCGCGGTGAGTTCGACCTGGCGCTTCGGTTGAGTTAGCCTGACGTCCACGTCGCCGAGTCCTGCCCTGTCGAGCGCCCGCCGAAGCGCA